>CAZPAX010000138.1:4924-6549 GCA_964584535.1 uncultured Eubacteriales bacterium | reverse complement strand
GGTGAAAAAAGATAAAGACGGAAACATCATCAAAGACAAGGAAGGAAATCCTCTGAAAATTCCAGGAAAGTTCAGTCATGTTAAGGCAGTGGGCTGGTATATTGAAGACTATGGAATCGCTCAGATATCCATCAATTTCACAAATTACAAAGCTACCCCTCCGCATCTTGTCTTTGATGAGGCGGTGAAGATAGCTGAAAGAATCGGAGTGAGAGTGACAGGAAGCGAACTGGTTGGCTTGATCCCCAAAGAAGCTCTCCTCATGGCGGGCCGGCATTATCTCCAGAAGCAGGGAAAATCGCCCGGAGTTCCTGAGGAAGAGCTAGTAAAAATGGCTGTCCTTTCCCTCGGCCTCAATGATGTCACACCTTTTGATCCTGAGAAAAAAATAATCGAGTATCAATTCAAAGAGGGAAAAAAGTCCCTCCTCAGCCTCAATCTCCGGGAATTTGCTAACGAGGTTTCTCTGGATACTCCCACTCCAGGAGGAGGAAGCGTGGCTGCTCTCTGCGGCGCTTTATCGGCTTCCCTCTCCTCCATGGTTGCCAATCTCACTGTGGGCAAGAAAGGATATGAACGAGTCCAGAGAGAGATGAAAAAAATAGCTACTCACGCTCAATTGTTGAAGGATGAACTGTTGAAAGCTGTTGACAAAGACACAGATGCTTTTAATAAAGTTATGGATGCCTACAAGCTTCCCAAAACATCAGAAGAGCAGATAAAAGAAAGGGAGGTGGCGATCGAGCGAGCCTTAAAAGAAGCCACTTTGGCTCCCCTCGAAGTCCTCAAAAAAAGCCTTGACCTCTTCCAATTAGCCAAGGAAGTTTGCCTAAAGGGAAACAAGAATTCTGTTAGTGATGCGGGTGTGGCTGGACTTATTGCTCAGGCTGCTGCTGAGGGTGCTCATTATAACATCGGAATAAACCTTCCCAATATCCAGGATGAAGAATTCAAATCCAAAATAAAGAAAGAGGCTAGTTCTCTGAAAAGAAAATCAATCGGGCTTGGCAACAAGCTGAGAGCAATCATGGAAAAGGAATTGAAGAAACCCTGAAAAATGCCTGAGTCATAAAACATAGATAAATGAGCAAGGCAGAACTTTAAGAGGAAGAGCATTGCCAAAAAAGGGAGAAGGCGTTACATCTTTGAAGATGAGAAAGAATTGGCAAAAATCACCCATCAATTCATCTTTTAAGGCTATTGAATCTTTTCTTGAATTTTATAAAAATACTTCAAATGAAAAAAGAGGTAACTTCTATGATACCTAGAGTTCCAATCATTATCGGACGTTTGAGAAAATGGCTTTGGAGCATTATTATTATCGTCATCGTTTTCCTCATCTATGCTTTTCTGGGCGAACTCATTCCCAAATATTGGGAAAAGATTGGATTCAAAGCTATCGATAGGGCTATTCTGGCTATGGGATTTTTTGTTATTCTGCTAATTTCGTTAAGAGGCCTGGCGATCATGAGTGGCAAATTATCCTCCTTGGCCATCACAGATGGGCTAACCGGCCTGTATAATCAGTTTTACATAAAAGAGAGGTTGCAGGAGGAGATTTACCGTTCAGAAAGGTACAAGCACATGCTAAGTCTGCTGATGATTGATCTGGATGATTTCAAATC
>CAZPAX010000138.1:0-4824 GCA_964584535.1 uncultured Eubacteriales bacterium | reverse complement strand
GAAGAGCTAATTACTCTGGCTGATACAGCCCTCTATCAGGCTAAAAAAGACGGAAAGAATAGAGTCGCGGCTGCAAAAATTGAATTGAAATGAAAGCCCTCCTGGTTATCGATATGTTGAAAGCAATATTAAAAAGACTCGCTATAGCGCCTTTTAGGGGACCGATCTGGAAAAAACCCATCAGCTTTCTCTGCTGAGAATGAAAAAACTTGGAGGGCCAAAGTCGTCTGAGGCTTAGAGCATCTCTTTTTATTTGATTCAATCGGGTGCAGGAAGCTGCCCCTGGACCCCCGCACCCATCATAAAGATCACATATTCAGAGATGCTATCTCTGAGGCTTGGAGAAGTGATTATGGACGAATGGATGACTCAGGGGAAGAAGATTAAGCTCGTTGAAGGAAATATTGTCCTCCTTGATGTTGATGCTATTGTTAACGCTGCCAACAAATCTCTTGTCCTCGGAGGAGGCGTTGCTGGAGCCATCAACAAATTTGGCGGCCCTTCCATTCAGGAAGAATGCAACAAACTGGGCCCGATTAATGTCGGAGAAGCTGTGCTCACTGGCGGTGGACGACTCAAGGCAAAATATGTCATCCATGCCGTCGGCCCAGTCTATGGTGAAGGTGAAGAGGAAGAAAAACTGGCCAGGGCGACTCTCAACAGCCTCAAGATAGCTCAAAAGAAAAAGATGAAAGTAATTGCTTTTCCTGCCATCAGCAGCGGCATTTTTGGATTTCCCATCCAGAAATGCAGCGAGATCATGCTTAAAGAGGCCATGGACTTTCTCTACAAAAGTGATTATCCCCAGGAGATCATCTTTTGCCTTTATGGCCAGGAGGCTTTTTCTATTTTCAAAAATACTCTGGAAAAGCTTAGCCGGTAAATCCTTCTCTTAGGCCAAACGCTTCTTCTTGAAAGTATACAGTAAAGCGAAGAATAGAAAAGAAATGATGACAATAGTCCCTGAAGCTGGGAAATCAAAATAAAAAGCTAACAATAGTCCTAGGGTAACAGAGACAAGGGCAACCCCGGAAGAAGCCATCATCGCTCTTTTGAAATTGGAGGCCACCTGAAGGCCTGCTGCGGCTGGGATAACCAGAAGGGCAGCCACTAGCAGGATGCCGACCACTCTCATCCCTAGAACCACTGTGATAGCAGCAAGAACAGTGAGGACAGTATCGAGAGAATTGACTCTAATTCCTGAGGCCTTGGCTGAATCCCGATCAAAGGTCATGTACAAGAATTTATGGTAATTGAAAATGACAATAAGTACGACAACTGCTGCTAATCCAATCGAGAGCCAGACTTCGGAAGGATCAATGGCCAGAATATCGCCAAACAGGTAGCTGAAGAGGTTGACATTGAAACCACGAGCAAGGGTTACCAGGAAAATTCCCAGGGCCATGCCAATGCTGCTGAAAATGCCAATCGCTGTATCTCCATAGAGGCCAGCAGTCACCTTGAGTTTCATTATCGCCAAAGCAGCCAGGATCGAGATGGCTAAGGCCATGGCCAGGGGCATGATATTAAGAAAAAGGCCAAGAGCAACCCCGGCAAAAGAGACATGGGCGAGGCCATGGCCGATCATGGCATCCCTCCGCAGAAGGAGAAAAACTCCCAAAACGGCACAAGCGATAGCAATAAAGATTCCCGCCAGCAAAGCCCTCTGCAGGAAACCGTAACTGAACAAAGCTTCCATAAAAATTTATTTGGGATTAATGCTCGTGGGAAACCAAGTGATGGCCCCCAGCAAGCATTTCCCTGAATGCATCTGATCGACAGAATTCGGCATGAGACCCGTGATAGACAAGTCTCTGATTAAGACAGGCAACTTGGTTGACATGCTTGTCAACAATGCCAATATCATGAGTCACCAGGACAATGGTGATCCCTTCTTTTTTGTTGAGATTGTCAAGCATTTCATAGAAATATTCCCGAGTTTCAGCATCGACTCCTGTGGTTGGCTCATCAAGGAAAAGGATTTTCGGTTCGTTGACAATGGCTCTGGCAATAAAAACACGCTGCTGCTGTCCTCCAGAGAGGCTTCCGATGCGGCAAGCGAGAAAATTTTCCATACCGACTTGTTTCAGAGCCTTGCTGATGGCCAAATCCTTTTCCCTCTTTGTTAATCTATGGCTTTTTCTATCAGAGAGAAGAGCCATGGCCACAACTTCTTTGACCGATGCCGGGAAAAAAGGGTCAACGTGGGCGGGCTTTTGGGGGACATAGCCAATTTTCTTCCAATCAGAGAATTGCTCTTGAGGCATTCCCAAAATCAAGACTCTCCCCTCAGAAGGTTTCAGCAGGCCAAGAATTACCTTGATGAGAGTTGTTTTGCCCGAGCCGTTAGGTCCGAGAAGAGCTAAGAAGGTGCCATCCAGAATGGAAAGGTTGACATTCAAGATAACAGGAGTCGAGCCATATCTGAAGGAGACACCCTCAACAGAGACAAGATTTTTTTTCTCAGTGGCAGATGAGCCCATCTCTTATATTTTTCAGATTTTCTTCCATGATATCAAAAAATGTCAGGCCTTGCATCAATTGTTTTTTGGTCAGATTTGCGCCAGGGTTTAAAGCCAGAGTCCTGCCATCAATTTCCTTGGCAATCACTCTTGCTAGCTTGCTACTGATATTGGTCTCATAATAGACAGTCTTGATTTGGTTCTTCTGGGCCAATTTAACAACCCTAATGAGTTCTCTCGGAGTTGGCTCTGAATCTGGATTCAAGCCGTAAAGGGAAATTTGCTCCAGGTTGTAGCTCCTTGCCAGGTAGCCAAAAGCTGCGTGGCCTCCCAGAATGATTATCCTCTGAAGGCAGGTTTTAAGGCCTTCTCTGAACCTCAGGTCCAGCTCCTCAAGCTTAATTTTGTAGGAGTCTGCATTATTCTTGAAAAGATGGGAACTTCGCGGCTCCATTTCAGAAAGAGTCTCTCTGACTCTGTCGACAATGATCATGCAATTTTTGAAATCCAACCAGATATGAGGATCAGGTACTCCCTGCTTGCTCTTGATTAAATCCAGGCCCTGGCTTGCCTCAAGAACTCTGAACCCAGGATGAGAGAGACTTCTCAGGATGTCCTCCAGCCAGGGTTCCAGGGCCGAGCCAACGTAGATAAAAAGGTCTGAAGAAGAAAGTTTGAGAATATCGCTCGGCCTGGGCTGCCAGGTATGAACTTCTGCTCCAGAAGGTATAAAAAGACTTACCTCTCCCCTATCTCCAGCAACAGCTCTGGCAAACTCCATCAAAGGAAAAACACTGGCCATGATTTTTATTTTTGACGGCGACTTGGAATTTAGAGAAAAAAGGGCAAGTAGACACGCACTTAAAATAATAATAAAGAAGAGAGGAAGATGCTTATTTCTTGGTCTCATTTTTTAAATTAAACGATAAACTGAAGCCCCTTCTCCAATCTCAATTTCATAGAATCTGGGTTGAGGGAATTTTCTTTTCTCTGCCTTGGAAAGAATTGTCTTCTGGAAAGCCCTGATCCTGTTCTTCTTGAGCAAGGCTATTCCAGAGCCGCCAAACCCTGCCCCCACCAGCCGGGCTCCCAAGCAACCTCGAAACTCTTTTCCTGTTTCATAGAGGAGATCGAGCTCTGGACAGGAAACTTCATAATCATCCCTCAGGCTTTCATGAGATTGGAAAAGAAGCTTTCCTAAAAAAGAAAAATCGTCAGCCTTCAAAGCTTCTCTGGCTTTCTTAACCCTCTCGTTTTCGCTGATAACATGCCTCGCCCTTTTGTAGTTGACCTCAGCCATCTTTTCTTTCATCTCTTCCAGGAGACTCATCCGGGCTTCTTTGTAAGTTTTAATCCCTCTCTTTTTCATCATCTTTAAAGCCTGGGAGGACTCCTTGCGGCGCTTATTGTATTCTGAGGAAGCAAGCTTCCTCTGGACTCTGGTGTCATAAACGAGAAGACCAAGTTTGGCTTTCTCGAAATTGAGAGGAATAAGCTCAGAGTAGAGAGTCTCGCAGTCAAGGAACAGGGCTTTATTCTTCTGGCCAAAAACAGAGATAAACTGATCCATCAAGCCACACTTTACTCCCACAAAATCATTCTCTGCTTTCTGAGCTAGCCGGGCTAACCTTTCTGGTGGGAGTTCAATGAAAAAAAGATTTGTTAGTGCTTTTATAACACTCACTTCAAGTGCCGCTGAGGAACTCAGTCCGGCCTCTAGTGGGACATCTCCCCAGACAAGACCATTGATCCCTCCCAGCCTAAAGCCTTCCTCTTTGAGCACCCAGAAAATACCCTTGATATAATTCGCCCATTTATTCTTCTCAGAGTAGGAAAATTCACTTAAAGAAAATTTTTCCTCCTGTTTGAAATCCTCAGCCCAGAGGCAGACCTGATCATCATTTCTCGTTGAGGCAAGAAAATTGATTCTTAAGTTAATGGCTGCGGGAAGAACATAGCCTAGATTGTAATCAGTGTGCTCTCCGATGATATTAATCCGACCGGGTGCAGAAGAAAGTATTTCTGGAGGGTTCTTGTAGATTTTTTTGAAATGAGTGATCTTTTCTTTATCCATCGAGGGAAGAAAAATTTTAAACAAATGAATAGATAAAATCAAATCGAGTAAGCATCTTTTTCTCCGCGATGATCTGAATTAATGTACGGGTCCTGTCACGATGCGTCCCCGGCCGTCCTCGCTGAAGACCCTCCCACCCGCCACCATTCGCTGCGGGCGGGCGGGGACTAGCACCCTGCCACCCATCCATTAAAAAAGGATTTCACGGGAAAAAAGATGTTTTCCTCTTTTTCTCTGGAGGTCAAATGGAAAGACAATTTGATGATGAATTAAAAAAATTGAATGAGA
>CAZPAX010000137.1:0-6567 GCA_964584535.1 uncultured Eubacteriales bacterium | reverse complement strand
ATGTGCATCATCAGACACACACTCTTACTAGTACAAACGCAGTATATTTATTACATTGTCATCGCGAGCCCCTAGAGGGCGTGGCAAACTATTTAGAGTAACTTTCTGAGATCGCCACGTCGCTTTGCTCCTCGCGATGACACTTTTATTATTGCGTTTGTATTAATAATCTTATTTGCGGTTGCGGTAGTACTCCTCATAAAAAGTTTTGAACTCAAGACTCCGCTCCTTTATCTTTTTCCACCAGACAGGATTTTCCTGATACCAGCGGACAGTCAGGGCCAGAGCTTCCTCAAATTCTCGCTCAGGCTTCCAGCCAAGAGCATGAATTTTTCGGCAATCAAGGGCATAGCGTTTATCATGGCCAAGCCTGTCAGGAACAAAATGGATCAGGCTGCGGGGTTTTTCGAGGAGAGAGACAATTTTCTCGGCAATCGTTATGTTCGCAACCTCGTTATTTGCTCCGATATTATAGACTTCACCAAGCTTTCCTTTCTGAATCACAATATCGATGGCCCGGCAATTGTCTTCCACATAAAGCCAGTCGCGGACATTCGTCCCCTTTCCATAGAGGGGAAGAGGCTTTTCTTCCATGGCATTAGTCACAAAAAGGGGAATAAATTTTTCAGGATACTGGTAGGGGCCAAAATTGTTGCTCGGCCTGAGGATGATTAGGGGAATATTATAGGTCACAAAGTAAGCGTAAGCAAGCCGATCTGCACCAGCCTTGCTCGCCGCATAGGGAGAGGAAGGAGAGAGAGAATCATCCTCTTTGAAGTATCCTTTTTCGCGGCTTCCATAGACCTCATCTGTGGAGATGTGGAGGAAAAACTCAACCTGAGGCGCGCTCTTCAGGGTATCGAGAAGGACAAAAGTTCCGAAGACATCAGTCAAGATAAATTCTCCGGCATCAAGGATGGAGCGGTCAACATGGGTTTCTGCGGCAAAATGGACGACTCCCTGGACTTTTTTGAAGACTTCCTGGACAAGCTTTCGGTCGCGGATATCGCCCTGGATGAACTCATAGCGGGGATCTTTTTCTATGTCTTTGAGGTTATCCAGATTCCCGGCATAGGTCAGTTTGTCCAGATTAATAACTTTTGTCCTGGGATAGTTCTTGAGGAGATAATGGATGAAATTGCTCCCGATAAATCCCGCTCCCCCTGTGACAAGGAGAGTCTTTCCCTCAAGGGAGCGCGTTTCAGCCATCCTTCTTCCTCCAATCATAGGGAATATCGTTCAGGTAGGGGTCGAGGCGCTGCTCATCAGGATGCTCGTAATTATAGACTTCAGTTGGGATATTGACCACAATCGCCTCCTCCTCACTGACACACATCCAGCCATGATAAATCCCAGCCGGAATCTGGACAAGCTGCGGATTGTGAACGCCGAGATAGAATTCATTCAATTCATTGAAAGTTGGCGAGCCTTCTCGCGGGTCATAAAGGACAAGCTTGATCATCCCTGAAACACAGGCGACATTGTCGGTTTGCTTCTCATGTTTGTGCCAGGCTTTGACAACCTGGGGATAGGTGGTCGTCATGTAGACCTGGCCAAAATTTATAAAGAGGCCATCGTCACGGCGGAGAATCTCCATCAGCCTTCCCCTCTCGTCAGGGATAACTCTGAGTTTCTTTATTTTCACGCCATCAATCATTTCTTTCTCCTTATTTTATTCCTATCTCGCTCTTGTCTCCGACCATAAAGCGGTAGACTGAGGGCTTGGGCGGACATTTGTAAATTCGCACCTCGCGGCCGATTAGACTTTCATCAATCCGGCTACCCACATCCTTTATCTCACTTCCTTCCATGACGATGCTGTGCTCGATTTCAGTCTTGTGGATTTTGCACCTAGGCTGGATGGAAGTGAAAGGCCCAATGTAGGAATCAACAATCTCTGTCTTTTCTCCGATTATGGCCGGGCCACGGATGATAGAATTCTGGACAAGAACATCTCTTTCGATAATCACTTTGCCGTTTATGCGCGAGCTAGAGTCAATCTCTCCCTGAATTTCTGTGGCAATTGTTTCTAGAATCAGGCGGTTGGCTTCAAGGATGTCCTCGATCTTCCCTGTATCCTTCCACCAGCCAGAGACAAGATGAGGATGGACTTCATAGCCATGCTCGACCAGATATTGAATGGCATCTGTGATCTCCAGCTCATCCCTCCAGGAGGGCTTTATGGCCTTTGCCGCCTCAAAAACATGGAAATCAAACATATAGACCCCAACCAGAGCCAGGTTGCTCATCGGCTTTTTGGGCTTCTCGACTAGCCTGACCACTTTTCCATCCTTAAGCTCAGCCACCCCAAACATCTGAGGATTGGGCACCTCAGTCAAAAGAATCAGCGAATTGGGTTTATTCTTTCGAAAATTTTCGACTAGGGAGGTGATTCCACTCTTGAGGATATTGTCACCCAGATACATGACAAAAGGCTCTTTGCCCAAAAAATCTTCAGAGATAAGCACTGCGTGGGCTAAGCCCAGAGGTTCTTCCTGCTCAATGTAAGTAACCCTGATTCCCCATCTTTCACCGCTTCCCACTGCTTCCTTAATTTCATCTTTAGTGTCTCCAACCACAATCCCGATATCGCGGATTCCGGCTTCTTTCAAAGCTTCTATCCCGTAAAAGAGGACAGGCTTGTTGGCCACTGGCACCAGTTGCTTGGCCTGGGTAAAGGTCAGAGGCCTAAGCCTTGTTCCCTTTCCTCCACTGAGAATTAATCCTTTCATCTTAAAATTGCATCCCTCCCAGAAAATCTGTTGTCTTTCCGATATTTCCCAGCCCTATAGAGATTCTAAACTGTGCCTCCGGCTTTTCTCTGAAATAAAATATTCTCAAATCTGCCCCAAAATCAAGGCACTGATAATGGTAGACAAAAGAGAAGGCGGAGTAAAGCATCTTTCGCTCGACAATATTGAAGTCAAGTTCAGCCAAAGTTTCAATCTGTAGCTTGGGTATCTTTGCCCCTGTGAAAAAACTTATTTGATGGCGATCAAAGATTGGCTCTTTGTACCAGGGGTTCATGCTCTTAAACCAGCTAATATGCAGGAATGCAGAATCTGTGGGAGAGCCGAGTTTCGCCCCCAGTCTCAGGCTGGAAAAAGCCTTGTGGTAAGGATTGAAGCCCGCCGAGAAATCAAGGCTGTACTTTGCCACCGGGTAAAACCTGAGATAACTAGAGATATCAGAAAATTCAGGGATCTTGCCGTCAACCCGGAAGATACTCAAAGGACTATCTTCTGGAGATAAGTAAAAAGCCTGGCTCAATCCCAAGGTAAAGATCTCTCTCGGCATTTCATCCTTTTTGATCAAAAAATGATTGGTTAAGCCGTAGATTATCTGATGAAAGCGAAAGAATCCATAGGGAGTGATAATCCGCGTCGCAGAAGCGACCGGACTTTGGTAAGTGTAACTGGCTGAAGGCTCGATGATATGCTTGAGCTTGGCGATGCCTTCTTTGCCATAATAGATTCTATAAGAAACAGGGCCGATAAGCTCAATGCTCAACGAGTAATTGCGGCTAAAAAGTGGTTCATTGACAATAATTCGCCTCCCGGGAAATTTCGGGTCATAGGTCTGGAAATAATAGTTCAAGTTTGTGGCCAAAGAAGAATTCACAGTCAGCCAGGGGATTTTAGTAAAAGGAAGGCTGAGCACGGGGTTGAAAGAAAGACTCTGGGAATGTGTTTCTCTACCCGCTTTATAAGCAGTTTCCCAGCCGCTCTGCCAGCGGTTGAAAGAGGAAGAGAAGGAAAAATAGAGGGGGGAAAAGAGCTTGATCTTGAAGGAATTCAGGCTAATCTGAGGGAGATAGTTGGTGATAAAGGAATTTTTTATCTTAGCAAAATATGTCTCAAAGCGTGATGCCCTCATATTGAAATTGAAAGAGGACCAGGCCCGAGAGAGATAAACCTGGGAGCGGCGATTGGAGACAACAGCCCGCTGGAAATTGTTGTCAAACTCGCGGAGAAAGTCATAGGAGCTCTGGTAGTCGATGTCAGCCACAAGAGAAAAGCCGAAAGGAAGGGGCTGATTGTGATTGAAGCGAAAAAGATAGGCATTCGAAGGGGTCTCTCTCTCAGGATCTTTTTTGAAGACAAAATAATAGGCATTGAGCTGGCCACCTGTTCCGCCTCCAAAAAGATAGCGCAATTCCATTCCGCCCCCTATACCTCTGGCCGTATAATAATCTAGATTAAAAGTTGAATCGATGTTTCTTTTTATGATCCAGTAGAAGCTCTGGGAATAGAAAAAACCTTTGGGTCCGGAATAGCCTATCTGGGGCATCAGAAATCCTGTGGCTCTCTCCTTATCAAGAGGGTAGCGGAGATAGGGGAAATAGAAGATAGGAATTTTTTTTATGGAAAAGACAGAATTCCACATCTCCAGGTAATCATCTTTTTTGAAATTGGCCCTGGAGCAGGAAAACCTCCAGCGGGGTACAGGCTGGGTGCAGGAGGTGATCCGAGCTTTTTCGAAGCTGTAGAGATTTTCTCCTTTTCTCTCGATCGATTCTGCCTCATAAAAAATGGAGGGCTGGACCATGCCAAAGGCTTTCTCGAGTCTGCCGCTAAGGTTCTCCAGATTGAAAAAGATTTTCTCCACTGTCACCACTTCTTCTGGCGATTGAAGCACAACATGGCCTTCGGCATAGACATCCTTGGTCTCTGTGTTGAGCTCAATTCTATCGGCAAAGAGCTTGATATTCCGGTAATGGATTTCGACATTTCCTGAGGCAAAAATGCGGTCTTTAACCTTTTCCCAGGACTGGGCGATGATTCTTGGCTGGTCAGGAGAGGAGCTCTCCTGAGGAACTGAGAAAAGGAGGGGAGCAAAAAAGATAGCGAAAAAAAGAGCGAGAATTCTGTTGGCTCGAAAAAAAAACGCTTTCTTTCTTGACATTAATCAAATATTTAGCACAAGCCCCCATGAGAATCAACATAATCTAATTTCCCACTTTATCAAACTTTCGAATTTTTGATTGTTAAAGGCCAATGTATTATTATATTTTTCGAAATTTGGAGGCGAGAAATGAGAAAATATAAATTTAGGATATTAATAGAGCAGGATGAAGATGGAGTGTTCATTGTATCATGTCCTGCGTTGAAGGGTTGCTATTCTCAAGGAGATTCTATTGAAGAGGCCATAACCAATATAAAGGATGCTATTCGCCTCCATATTGAAGCTCGTCAATCTGTAGGGGAGCCGATACCCATCGAAGTTCTTCTTGACGAGGTGGAGGTAAGTGTCTAAATTACGCCCTGCCAAAAAGGAAGGCTTTTATCTCTATTTAAGCGATTTTTTAAGTTATTGATCATCTGCCGGACTTTTTTTTAAATTTAAACACAATTTTTCATAAAAATCAAAAAGGAGGTGTTCCTCAAAATTGCCGATAGAAAATTGTCTTTGCGAGCGAAGCGAAGCAATCTCAGTTTATTTTGATGAGATCGCCACGCACCCAATGGGTGCTCGCGATGACTGGGATAGCGCTTTCCTAACGGCAATTTTGGGTGTTCCTTTCTTCTGTCTGGAGTAAAAGGGACATACCCCTAAGCGATAATTAACACTTTTCATGACAAAAACTTGACATTTTTTGTCAATTTTAGTAAAAAATAAAAACCAGCTATGGAATTTAAGGTCTAGGGGGGACAGAATGAAAAACTTGATTACTGCCTCAGTTATCATATCCATAATTTTTAGCTTAAGCTGTAAAAAAGAGGAACCAAAGAAAGCCGAGTCTGAAACTCCTCAATTGGTCGAGACAGAAATCGATGTCCAGAAAATTGGAGATCTGACAGGTCTTAAGTGCAAATTCTTAAAAACAGAGACAATTGGCTATATGCCCATTTATAAGTTTTACTGGGTTTGTCTACCTGAAAAGACAAAGCGTGAGAAATTAGAAGAATTAGCTTATACAATCATAGGGGAAGCAATTATTAAAAAGCCGAATACGTTTCATAGCTTTACGATTCATTTTTTCTGTGAGAAGGAAATGGCAGAGACTCTGGAGAAATCAAAATGCTTCGCTCGAGCCAATTTTCTCCCTGAGGGGAGCCAGCTTAAGGTTGGGAGGGTTCCCATAAGTGATTACAAAAACTACCAACTGATCTTAACAATTCTTGAATAGAGAAAAATTCCCTTTGAATTCAGGATGAGGTATAATAGCCTAAAATTTAGAGAGAGGATATCATGGAAGAGATCGAAAACGAGATAGAATTGATGGATTATCTGAAGGTTATCTGGAAAAGAAAATGGCTGATTATCGTTCCTACTTCTATCCTTGTTTTGGCAGTTGGAATTTATAGCTTTTTCTTACCTCGAATTTGGGAAGTGGATGCTATAGTTATGCCGAGTAAATTTACCGTCCAGACTGCTCAAGGTCAATTTGAGGAAGTCATGGTCACTGACCCCAAACAAATCGCAGGACAAATAAATCAAGGGGCTTACAATAATTTAATTGCCGCACAATTGAACCTGGATGTCAGGCAATTCCCGAAACTCAGGGCTGAAAATTTAAGGGATACGAAGCTGGTGAGAATTGCTATAAGAGAAAAACATATCGAA
>CAZPAX010000136.1:0-6736 GCA_964584535.1 uncultured Eubacteriales bacterium | reverse complement strand
TGATTTACTTTGGCTCGAGAGTTGAAATTTTTTTTCCCTCCAATATTTCCCTTAGAGTCTGCTTGAACCAGAAAGTCAAAGCAGGCCAGAGCGTTGTCGGCGAGGTGAATAAATGAGAAAAATCTATCGAGAGATCTATCTCCTGCCCAGCCTTTTCTCCATTGCTGGCATCTTTTTTGGCTTCCTAAGCCTCATTTCTTGCTTCCATGAAAGCTATTCACGGGCAGCTTTCTGGATCATTATGGCGGCGATAATGGATGGATTGGACGGAATTATTGCCCGCTCAACACGCACACATTCGGATTTTGGGGCTGAGCTTGATTCTTTAGCTGATGCCTTTTCTTTTGGAGCTGCTCCTTCCCTCCTTCTCTACTTCTGGGGATTGAGAGTTGCTGGCACTCCAGGAATCTTTTTCAGCTTTATCTTCCTCTCCGCAGGCATCCTGCGCCTGGCTCGCTTCAATGTCCTCCAGAGAGCACCCACGGACAGAAAATCGTATATTGGACTGACTATTCCTTCTGCATCCATACTCATCGCCTCCATTGTCTTCTTTCATTCTCACCCCTTGGAAACAAAACTCTCCGCTTTTCTTATGGCTTTAGTGACTCTCTGTATCTCCTTCTGCATGATAAGCAAGATTAGGTACAAGAATTTTCTGAATTTCAATTTTCGGAAGAAAATTGACCTCAAGACTGCACTTCTGGTAGCCATCATCATCGCTAGTCTCATCTTCTACACAAAATTTTTTCTCCTCTTCTTTTTTACCCTGAATGTTCTCTCCGGTCCCACAGTCTCTCTCTTTAACCTTCTCAAGAAAATGGCAAAGGCCAAACATGTCTTTTTCTTAAAAACAAGACGGACAAAGAAAAAACATTCCTGGCTTTTCCGTTGAATAAAAATCCTTTGACTCGTCTAGGCAACGAAAAACTCCGAAGCTTCTCTGTTCTTTTCCTTTTCCTCCTAATTCTCTCCATTTTCTCTGCCCTTAGCCTGCTTAAGAAAGGGAAACCTCTTCCTAGAGAAGTAACAATGACTTTGGCACCGCCAGCCATTGTTCCTTCTCTTTTCTTAAAAGAATATAAAGAAGTGATCCAGAAAGGAGCAACTCTTAGCACCATTTTAGCTAAACACAATTTCTCTCCTTCAGAAATACATCAACTGAAAGAAGAAGTCAGACCTGTTATTGATCTCAACCGAATAAGATGTGGCCAGGAACTGCGTCTTTTCCTCACCGAGGAAGGCACAATCGATCGTCTTGAATACGACCTGGACAAGGAAAATTTCCTTCTCATCCACAAAGAAGGTGGGAAATACAAGGCCTTAGTCAAAGGATTTCCCTTCGAAATCAGAACAGAAATGATCTGGGGAGAAATCGAGGATGACCTTATTTCAGCTATCAATCAGAATAATGAAGGGGATATCTTAGCCTTATCCCTGGCTGAGATCTTTGCCTGGGATATTGACTTCTACATGGATCTTCGTCAGGGCGATACCTTCAGGATAATTTTTGAGAAGAAATATCTTAAAGGAAAGTTTATCGACTACAGGCACATTCTCAGCGCTGAATTCATTAATCAGGGAAAATACTTCCAGGCTTTTCGCTACACTTACCCTGATACAAAACAATCAGATTATTTTGATGGTGAGGGGAATTCTTTGAGAAAAGAATTCCTCAAGTCGCCGATAAAGTTCGCTCGAATCACCTCCCGCTTCAGACTCAGACGGCTTCATCCCATCCATAGAGTCTATCGTCCCCACTTGGGAGTCGACTATGCAGCTTCTGTCGGCACTCCTGTCCAGGCGACAGCTGCTGGCACGGTCACTTTTATTGGCTGGAATGGAACTTCAGGCCGGATGATTGAAATCCGCCACAAAAATGGCTATGAAACCAAGTACCTCCATCTCAGAAACTATGCTCCAGGAATAAAAAGAGGAGCCAAAGTCGAAAGCGGGCAAGTTATCGGCAGCGTCGGCTCGAGCGGCGAATCAACAGGACCTCATCTTGATTACAGGATTACTTATAGAGGAAAATACATTAATCCTCTCTCCTTCAGGTTTAAACCTGTCCAGCCTATAAGGCCTGAATTCTTGGATGATTTCAAGGGAGAAGTGGAAAAATATCTTCTCCTCTTTGATGCTCCTTTAGCTCTGCTCCAGGGATTTAAATAAAGTTTTCCCTACTCTTGCGGACAAGGATTTTTAGTCTTTCTTGACCTTGCCTTCGCTTCCTCTGGATCCTCCTGAAGATCCTTCAGATTGAGTTTTTCCTGATTCCGCTCCTCCTGAGCTTCTTGAAGAAGAGCTGAAACTTGAAGACCGGTCGCCTGAATTTGAAGAAAACTCACCTCCCTGCTGGAGGCTCATTCTGGAGAGAGAAACATTGCTTGAGGATAAGCCCATCTGCGGACAGAAAATTTCATTAGCTCGACTAGAATAGGTTATTTCCACGCCCATCCTCCGCGCTGTTTGAAAATCAGGATTCCAATCCCTGAATCGAAGCGATGATCTGGGAGGAGCTGATGTCTGTTCTCCCTTTCTTTCAAAGAGAGTGACCCTTTCTCTGTTTATTTCCCTTCGATCACTCTCAGCCCTTCTTTCAAGAGGAAAAGAAAAAGGCCTTTCTTCAACCTGAGCAAACCTGCCTTGGCTTTTTTTGTCGACAGTCAAGATGGAATCTTCTCTAAACTCAACAATTCCCTTATTCTGCCGGAAAACTCTCACTGCTTCCTGAGAAGGATCAATATTCGGCTTCTGGGCAAGGGCTTCCTTTTGAATCGAAAGCAATTCTTTCTTTGAGATTTGTCCAAATTTCACGGCTTTCTCCTGGACTCTATGGGCATTGAGTTCTTCTTTCTTGACCATAACCAGATGATTGGAAGTATCCTCTAGCGAGGCAAAAACCTTTTTATCGCCCTTCTCGAGGCCAGCAATCAGAGTCTTGTAAGCTTCTTTGATTTCTTTAGGCATGGGGTAAGAATCTCTTTTTTTCAATTGATCTTTGCGAATAGAATGAAGAGTCTTTCTGGGAAGGGCTTGATCAGGATCAAGCGGCTGATAATAATACTGGTAAGAAAGATAGCTTCTAAAGCTATAGAAATTGGCAGAATAGGGGTCAAAATACCAATCCAACAAAGACCAAGGCCTCCAGCAGTAATAGCCCATGAAATAATCCCAGCTCGTCCAGGAAGGAGCAAAGACAGACCCAGGCAGCCAAATCCAGCCAAGCTTTTTATCCCAAATCCAGAGTCCAAGGTGATAGGGAACCCAACCCCAGGGTTCCTCTGGCACCCAGAAAAGCTGGCCATTGATCTCCCTCCATTTCCCATAAATGTAAGGACTCCAGCCGCCCCAGGGAAAATATTTGTTGTAATAGGGCACCCAGACATAGCCATAGAGATTGTCCCAGACCCATTCTCCATAGAGATTGGAAAATTTCTGGGCAAAATAGATGATAGATTTGGGATATCTTAAGATGGGCTCGGGAAGAAAACTTTTGCCTTCATGAAGTTCCAAGAAATTCTCATTCATCATCTCATTCCAGCGCTCAAATTCCAAATCACTGATATAAGTTTCAAGCTGAGTCTGGTTATCCCTGGAGATAGTCAATCTCTCCAGTTGATTTATTTTCTTCTGTTGGAGGTGAATCTCATCAGGTCCAAACAAAGCCCAGGCCTTTCCCCGTTTGACCTGGACAGCTGTTTGTCCCTCATCCGTAATCTGGATTGAGGCGACTGTGTTATGGTTCAATTTGACTGCGGAGTTTGGAGTGATGATCTGGAAGGTCTCCCTTGAGTCATACTTTTTGTAGAGGACATAAATTCCACCTCTACGGAGAAGAAGGTTGGACATTTTCTCGCGTGAGCTCAGACTTTGAGCCAGAATAGTCTCAATCTTTAATTCTGTATTCAGGTCAAGCCTGATGATGGTGCCGTTGTCAAATTGAATCTCGCAGCGCCGGCTGTCTGTTGTCCAAATCGTATCCCCTGGTAACAGGGGAAGATTTAGAGTGGCAACCTCACCAGCTTGCTCCCCTTCCCTGAAAACCTGGGGATCCTTCCCATCATGTTTAACCTCAGAGTAGCTGATGTGGCCAAAATAAAAATCTCTTGGCCCGTTGACAATCTTGTAATTGGAAAGAAGAAAAGAAGGGAAGAAGAGAAATATTATAAGAAAAGCCAAAGAATAAATTTTCCCTTTTCTCATTTGCCCTCTCCTTTTTTCCTGCACTCCGATTTAATTATAGCAAAATCCATGCCAGACTTGCAGATTTGGGGTCAGAGGGCCAACAATTTGGGGGCAGTCATTTGGGGTTTCGGGGTCAGACATCTGGGGTTTCGGGGTCAGACATTATCATAGGGGTGTGTTAACAGTCGAGGGCATGCGAATACCTCTTCTGCATGGCAATGTCTGACCCCAGATCTTGACCCCAGATGTCTGACCCCGAAACCCCAAATGACTGACACCGAATCTTTTTGCTGACCCTCTGACCCCTGCTTGTCACTTTTTGAGGACTCCTGTAGTAAAATAGGACGGAAGTATCTTTTTTCCCGTGAAATCTTTTTTTAATGGATGGGTGGCAGGGTGCTAGTCCCCGCAACGCCCGCAGCGAGAAGTGAAGGGGGTCAGACATTATCATAGGGGTGTCTGGAGAGCCAAGGGCACGCATAGACCTCTTCTGCATGGCAATGTCTGACCCCGAGCTAGGGCGGACGGGGACGCACCGTGACAGGACCCGTCCATTAATTCAGATCATCACGGAAAAAAAGATGCTATCAAATAGGACGAGGCGGTTGACATTCCAGAATCAGAAAAATTAAAATGACTTGTTAAAAAAATTCAATTATATAGGAGGTTTCAATGAAAATTACTCTAAGTGTCTTGAAAGCAGATATTGGTAGCATTGGCGGTCATATCAAGCCCAGTCAGGCTCTTCTCGAAGAAGTTAAAAATTTTGTCAAGGAAAAGGGCAAAAACTTAATGATCGATTCTTATATCAGCTCGACAGGCGATGATATTGCCATCTTGTGCACTCATAAAAGAGGCGTCTTGGAAGAGAAGATTCATAAGCTAGCTTGGGATGCTTTCCAGGCTGGAACAGCTGTCGCCAAGAAGCAGGGTCTTTATGGAGCTGGCCAGGACCTCCTCAAGGACGCTTTCAGCGGAAACATCAAGGGAATGGGCCCTGCTGTGGCAGAGATGGAGATTGAGGAGCGGGCCAACGAGCCTTTTATCTTTTTTGCTGCTGACAAAACAGACCCAGGAGCCTATAACCTTCCTT
Organism: uncultured Eubacteriales bacterium; assembly: GCA_964584535.1. Taxonomy (GTDB): domain Bacteria; phylum Acidobacteriota; class Aminicenantia; order Aminicenantales; family CAZPAX01; genus CAZPAX01. Next base: position 1,458 of record CAZPAX010000136.1, on the reverse strand, counting down.
TCTACCTTGCCTTTGCTGATCCAATGTACTGCGCTGGACTGATTTTAAGTCCGAAAATCAGCGAGGGCTTCATCTTCCGCATTATCGATGTCGGTTACACCCAAAAAGACAAAATCATTGAACTCAACGCTCCCGAAGAAATCTATGATATCGCCGCCCTGCTCAGGGATAATGAGAAATACGTAATTGAGAGCATTTGGTCTCGAGGTACAGGGAACCAGGCTGTGGCTGTCTCGACAACTCGCCTCCACAATATTGCTGGAAAATACACAGGAAAAGATGACCCAGTCGCCCTGGTCAGAGTCCAGGGAGAGTTTCCTGCCACTGGCGAAGTGCTTTCTCCCTTCCAGATCGGCCACTTTGTCGCTGGCTTCATGAGAGGCAGCCATACTGGCCCGCTGATGCCCTGCAAGCTAAACGCCACAATTTCCTATTTTGATGGACCGCCTGTGGTCACTGGAGCAGCTTTCTGTGTGAAAGAAGGAAAGCTTACTGAACCTGCTGATGTCTTTGATCATTCCTACTGGGATTATGTCAGAAATCAGATTGCCGAAAAGGCCACATCGATGAGGAGACAAGGCTTTTCCGGGGCAGCCATGCTGCCCTTCAGCGAGCTGGAATATGGAGGAGTTGTCGAGAAGCTTGGAAAGCTGGAAAAGAAATTCAAACTCAGAGGATGAAAAGATATAAAAATCCTTTTCCCACTGTTGATGTCATCATCGAAGTGGAAAGGGAAGACGGTCGTCAAGGAATTATCCTCATCAAAAGGAAAAATCCTCCTTATGGCTGGGCTCTTCCTGGCGGCTTTGTCAACTATGGCGAGACTCTTGAAGAAGCAGCCATTCGGGAGGTCAAAGAAGAGACATCACTTGATATAGAAATTCGATTTCAGCTTCACACTTACTCTGACCCGAAGCGAGATCCTCGCCAGCACACAATCTCTACAGTCTATGTGGCCAGAGCTTCTGGAAAGCCTAAAGCTCGCGATGACGCTCAGGAAATCGGAGTTTTTATCCCTGAAGAAATCCAATTCCCCCTAGCCTTTGACCACAAGATGATTCTGGCTGATTATCTCCAACGTAAAAAGAGGGAGCCATCTAAAAGGAAATAGGAATGGAAGAGGAAAAAGAAAAAAAGGAAAGACCGGATCAAAATTTAAAACTCAAGGAAGTCCATAAAGCCTGGGGGCTGCCAGAAGCAGAGGTGATCAAGGCTTTTCTTGAAAGTAATGGAATTCTTTGCTACTTCAGAGGAAAGGTTGTTCAATCGATCCTTCCCTTTACAACAGACGGCCTGGGCGAAATTAAAATTTTTGTCTCAGAAAAAGACTACGCTTTGGCCATAAAACTCCTTAAAGAGAAAAATAACAAATAAGAATCAGCGAATTTCATCCCCCCCAGGAGAGTTCGAAAATCTAAAAAAATTCAATACTCAGAAAAGCCCGAATCTCTATTTGTA
>CAZPAX010000135.1:0-6740 GCA_964584535.1 uncultured Eubacteriales bacterium | reverse complement strand
AGGAAGCTGCCCTTGGCCCCCGCACCCCGGGGAACCAGTCCCGGCGGTTCCCCCCTCGGAGGACCCGACGGGTCCCCCTCCGCTACGGGGGCTTCCGGGCAGCCTCCTGCACCCATCATAAAAATCACAAATTCATAGATGCTATCGTCAGGCATCTGGGATAAGATTTGGATTCAGACATTGCCATGGAGAAGAGAACAGTTCATACCCCTGATTTATTCTCACCCCTATGATAATGTCTGACCCCGAAATCCTTCTTTTCAGTAAATAATAAAACTTTTGAAAGTCTGACCCCGTTAAAGGGGCCAGTATTTTTTCAGGAACTGGATGCCTGGAGCAAGCTCTCTCTCAGTGGCTGCTGAGGCCTCAGCTTTTATTTGCGTCCGCCTTCCTTTTCCAGCAAGCTCAAGGAGTACACTCTTCACTCCTTCCTGAAGACCCTGGAGATCATAACCACCTTCCAGTGTGAAAAGGATTCTGTTCTGGGAAAAATCCTTAGCCAAAGCCAGAAGCTCTGCTGCCAGAGCTCCGAATCCCGCCTCGCTGACATGCATTCCTCCCAGGGGATCGCCTGCATAAATGTCAAAGCCAGCTGAGACAAGGATAAATTCAGGCTTATATTTACTAACGACAGGTGCAAGAATTTTCTTGAAGATAAAGAGGTAATCTTCATCTTTTTTACCAGGGCTGAGAGGAACGTTAACCGTGTAGCCTTCTCCTCTTCCAGAGCCTGCTTCATCCCAGGAGCCTGTTCCTGGATAGTAGGGAAATTGATGGGTAGAGAAATAGAGGACATCGCTCCTTGAATAAAAAGAATGCTGGGTTCCATTTCCATGATGGAGGTCCCAGTCGACAATCAGAATTTTCTGGAGGCCATATTTTCTGATTAAATATTCTGCAGCAATGGCCACATTGTTGAAAATACAAAAGCCCATAGCCCGCGAATTCTCGGCATGATGGCCAGGTGGCCTGACAAGGGCAAAGCTGTTCTGGATTTCCCCTTCCATGATTAAGTCAACTGCCTTTAAAAGACCTCCTGCAGCGAGAAGTGCCACTTCATAGGTTCTTGAGCAGGTGGCGGTATCAGGATCAAGATGGACTCTATCTCTTCCTGCTGTCTCTTTAATCATCTGGAAATAGGCAGTAGAATGGACAGCTTCGACCTCTTCCTCCAAAGCAGGCCTCGGCTCTATCTCCAGGTAGGGAAAAGAAATTTCTTTTTCCAGCATGCTGTAAATGGCTTCTATCCGCTGCGGGCTTTCGACATGAAAGGCACCCATGTCATGGGCTAAATAGCGGTTATCTTTGACAACGCCAGTTTTCATTTTGCTTCCCCTTTATTCTTCTCCGGGAAAAACTTTCGCAGTTCTTCAGGCTTTGGCTTTTTGGTCAGAAGGCTGACTACAATCAGGGTCAGCAAGGAGACAATGATCGAGGGATAGATGAGCGGAATTCCCCAGGGATCACCCTCAGGTGCTTTTTCTGGAGGCAGAACTTCAGCCATGATTTTGAGAAAAATGCAGACTGCAGTGCCAGAGATGATTGAAGCCAGGCCTCCAGCTTTTGTTGCCCTCTTCCAGGCCAGAGCAGCAACGAGGGCTGGAGTTATGGATACTCCGTAAATCGTATAGGCAAAATAACTCATCTCCAGGACAGACTTGAGTCTCATGGCTAGAAAGAAGGCCAGAACACCTAGCACTACGACAAAGACTTTCTGGAGGCCGACCATTGTCCGCTGGCTGGCATCTTTTTTGATAAAGCGCTGATAGATGTCGCGCATGATGTTTGTTGAAGGAGAAAGGAGGTAGTTCATGCCTGTCGAAATAACCACGGCACAGGCAGCGCCAAGAAGAAGAACTCCAACAGGTGCCGGGACAAGGCTTCTGGCTGCCATGAGGACAACCTTTCCTCCTTCTTTGGGAATGGAGAGGTCGAGCTGGCCGTGGAATTTGCTGTAGGAGAAAACAGCGATGATGACAACAACTGTCTCGACGAAGATGGTGCCGATTGTCCAGAGGATTACAGCTTTTCTAGCGTCTTTAGCTGAGCGGGCGCTGTAGAATTTCTGGTACATACTCTGCACTCCCATGAGGAGAAGCATGGTCGAAAGAAAATATCCTCCCACCTTGAGCGTGGGATGAGCGCCAAACTGAGCATTGACCGCAGCGAAATAGCCGGGACTGAGTTCCTGTGTTGCCTGGGCTAGACCTCCAGCAGCAAGATAGACAAAAGGAACAGAGAGAAGGCAGGCCAGGACGATGATGATGCCATTGGGAAGATCGGTATAGGCAACAGCAACCATGCCGCCCAAGGCGGTGAAGAGAATGACAAAGGTGGCGGCGATGATCGTCCCCACCGAATCAGGAACAGCTCCGTCTGTGGCCACATTGAGGATAAAGCCTCCGGCGACAAACTGATAGGAGACAATAGCAACAAAAGAGATGATCAAAGCAACGGCTCCCACTATGCGGGCCACAGGCCCGAACCGCTCCTCGAGGATATCACCGATTGTGTACTGGCCGAAAGTCTGGATCTTCCCGGCCAGAAAATAAATCAAAATAATTCCCAGCCAGGCTCCAGCAGCCAGCCAGAGAGCGGAGAATCCTGCTTTGGAGGCAAACTCCGCGCCAGCGATGAACGTCCCTGAGCCAATCCAGGTGCAGATGAGAGTGAAGACCATAACAGATGTTTTGAGGCGCCTGCCGGCGACCATGAATTCTTCTTGGGTCTTGATCCGTTTGGCCCTCAGAAAATTGAGACTTGTGAGGACAAGGAGATAAGCAAGAATGATGTAAAGATAGACAGACATCAAACCCTCCTTCTTTTTTTAAATGCCATTGCGAGCCTCAAGGCGTGGCAATCTCATCATCTTGGAGAATCCTCGCAATGACGACGGGATAACATTACTTCTTCTTAAATATCTTCGTCAATTTCAACTTCAAAAACACATAAGCCATGATGATGTATCTTTTAACGTCACCTCCAGAATGAATACTGGTTAAAATCCTGGGAATCTTGGGAACGACCGAAACTCTTTGGCTGCTGAATGACCAGCGGAAGACAAGCTCACTGATCTGAGCCCAGCTGAGTTTGTCAACAAAGAGAGGGACATCTCCTTGAGCCATGGGTAAGGTGATTATTCTGGAAAAATATCTTTTTGTCCAGGAAAAATTTTTGGGCAAAACGCCTATCTCTCTGGCTGTTTTCTCCAGAGGTGTTCCTGGATAGATATGAAGGATAGCGATGCTCCCTTCGATTTTATCCTTGTATTGCTCAATGATTTTGATTGTTTCTTGCGCTTCTTCCCATGTTTCCGTGGGATGGCTAAAAATGAAAAAGGCATTGGGAATAATCTCAAGCTCCCGACACCAGCGAACGAGATTATGGAAATCGCGGATGTTGACTTTTTTATTGACAATCTTGTTGCGGACTCTCTCTGAGCCTGCTTCAAGGCCAAAGGAGAGATGGAAAAGCCCGGCCTTCTTCATCTTCTCAAGGAGCGGCTTATCAATCAGGTCAAGTCTGACATCGCATTTCCAGAAAATCTTCAGCTTCCGCTCCATGATCAGGTCGCATATTTCCTCAACTCTTTTCGGGTTAGCATTAAAGGTGTCGTCAAAGAAAAAGATTACCTGGGCTTTGTACTTTTCGATAAGCGTTTCTATCTCCTTGATAACATTCTGAGCGCTGCGCATTCTGACCCTGCGGCCCCAGTTAATAGGTGTGGCGCAAAAATTGCAGTTAAAGGGACAGCCGCGGCTGGTGATGGTGTTGATAGCGGGAAGCATTCCTTGGCCCGGCACTTCGAAGCGGAAATTGTATTTTTCAAAAGGAACGAGATGAAAGGCAGGAAAAGGAAGGCTATCAAGATCCTGAATAGCTGGCCTGGCTGGGTTGGAGACGATCTTACCATTTTGCTGGAAAGATATGCCTTTGATATCGGCCAGAGAAGAGAGGTCTTTTTTCTTCTCCAGCGCCTGGCAGAGCTCGACCATGGTCATTTCCCCTTCTCCTTTGACCACAAGATCAAGCTCAGGGATGTGGGAAAGTGCGTCTTCAGCAGCCATCGAGGCATGGGGCCCACCTAGAATAGTCAGAGCTTGCGGATATACTTTTTTAGCTGACTTTATTAATCGGAAGCTCTGAAAGCGGTTCTCAGTGGTTGAGGTCACTCCGATGAGGTCAGGCTCGAATCTGCGGATTTCCTGCTCGATCTCCCACCAGCCAAGTTTCAAGACATCAGCCGGCCAGACTTCGACCTGAATTCCTTCTTTTTCCAAAACCGCGGCAATATGGAGGAGGCCAAGGGGAGGCATGGAAGAGCCTTTGGTCCAGCGCTGGGCAAGATAGCCACCAGGAGGGACAAAGAGTTGAACTTTCATCAAATCTCTAAGGCCGTCTCTTTTTTCTCCATTTTCATCGAATAAAGCTGGGTGATATTGGGTTCAGCCATGGTTGTCCCGTAGATATAATCGGCGACTTCCATGGTCTTGTAGTTATGAGTGATGATGATGAATTGAGTTTCGCTTTTAATCTTTTTCATAAGCTCTAGGAATCTGGCCAGATTGACATCATCGAGCGCTGCATCTACTTCATCAAGGATGCAGAAGGGGGTGGGCTTGAAGCGGAAGAGGCCAAAGAAGAAAGCCAGGCTGGTCAGGGCTTTTTCTCCTCCAGAAAGAAGGAGCATGTTCTGCACTCTCTTTCCAGGCGGCTGGGCGATGATATCCACCCCACTCTCTAGGGGATTCGTCTCATCCGTCAATTTCAGCTCAGCTGTCCCTCCCTGGAAGAGAAGGCTAAAGACCTCGCCAAGATTCTTATTCACCTCAGCCAAAGCCCGCAAAAACTGGGCTTTACTCTCCTCGTCGATTTTTTTTATAGCTTCCTGGGTTGAGTCGATGGATTGGCGAAGGTCTTTTCTCTGCTGGATGAGAAAATCATAGCGCTTTTTCTGGCTTATGTATTCTTCCTCAGCCATGAGATTGACAGCTTTAAATTTCTGGAGCTCTTCATTAGCTTCTTTGAGCTTCTCTTCAACCTCAGAATCGAGAATTTTCTCTCTGGCAATTTCTTCTTTCACTTCCTTAAGAGTTTTTTTGAGCTCCTGCCAGCAGGTCTCCTCCAGGTTGACCAAATCCCGCTCTATCTCCGCCTTGCTGATCTCCCATTTGACCCGCTCTTCCTTTTTTCCCTCATACTCCTCGCTTATCTTTTTTATTTTCTTTTCAAACTCTTCCTCCCCGCCCTGAGCTTTTCGAAGATGGATTTCACTTTCAGCAAGGTCTGCTTCTTTCTGGCTTTTCTCCTCTTCAAGCTTTTTTCTTTTTTGCCTCCATTCCTGAATGTGCTCTTTGAGTTTGCTTTCTTCAGCTTCTGAGTTCTGGATTTCTTCCTCAGCGGAGCGGATCTTTACGCTGAGTGATTCTTTCCTCTGCCTTAGGCTCAGCATCTGCTGGGTTCGGCTTTGGATTTTTTCCTGGAGAAGGTCGCAGCTTGCTTTGAGCTCCAAAAGATGCTTTTCCTCTTCAGCGCTTTTTTCCTGATGTAAGACAAGCTCTCTTCCCTCTTCCTCTTCTTTTTCCTTGAGAGAATTTTCTTCTTCGGAGAGAGCTTTTATTTTTTCAGAGAGGGCTTCCAAGTTCTGGATCAAAGCCTGCTTGTCGGAGAGCGAAACTTCAAGCTCCTGTTTGAGGAGTGAATTGTCAGAGCTCGTTTTTTCCTTTTCAGCCTGAACAAGTATCTTTCCCTTTTCTTCCTCCTGAAATTTTCTTTCTTCTTCAGCCAAACTTACGGTTTCTATTTGAAGCTTTTCCTCGAGTTCCTTTTTTTGCTTTATTCTTTCTTCGAGCTCTGCTTTGGCAGGGAGAATCTCTCCATCCTGAATAGCGATTTTTTCGTTTAATTTTTTTATCTCCCGGTTGAGGCTGAAGAATCCTTCTTCCTTCTGGCCAACTTTGAGAAGGCCAGAGGAAAGAAGGAGGTCTCCTTCGAGGCTGATAAAGTTCAATTTAGGGAAGCGGAGCCAGAGCTCCACAGCGGAATTGATATTGCGGACAATTACAGCTTCCCGCAGATGAGGAAGGAAATTCTCGATCTTTGGGTGAGGCCTCAGTCGAGATTTGAAGAGGCCGATGACATTGGGGTCGCTATGAGGCTCTTCTCCAAACTCTTCTTTTTTTCCAGGATGGATAAGGAGGAAGTTTCCCTTTATCTCTTTTCCAATTAAATTTTTCAGGAAATCTTGGGCATGCACAACTATCGATTTTGCCTCCTCTTTCCAGAAAATATCGATGAGAGGGGCGCAGTCAGGATCAGCTTCGATGAGGTCAGCCAGAATTCCCAGGGCTTCGGGAATATTTTCGCTGGATTTTTCACCCCGCTCCTTTTCCTCAAGTTTTCGCAAAGCCTGAAGGTGAAACTCATCTTCATCCCTTTTTTCTTTCAACTCGGCAACTTTCTTTTGCTTTTTTTCAATGAAGGAAGAAGCGAGCTCAAGAGCATTTTGGAGCTCGGCAAGTGTTTTCTTTCTTTCTTCTCTGAGCTTCTCGATCTCTTCGAGGTTGCCTTGAATCTGATCGAGCGTTTTCTCCTTTTCCTTGAGAAGAGTTTGTCCCTGTTCGAGGCGGTTTTTGAGCTTTTCTTCCTGGCGGAGAGAGAGCTCCAGTTCTTTTTCAACTTTTGCTCCCTCGTTTTTCATCTCGGTAAGCTTGGAGAGTTTCTGGAAATATTCAGCCTTT
>CAZPAX010000134.1:0-6787 GCA_964584535.1 uncultured Eubacteriales bacterium | reverse complement strand
TTGGCCGATGAAATTGCCCCCAAGAATATCCTGATGATCGGGCCAACAGGAGTGGGAAAAACTGAAATTTCCCGCCGGCTGGCCAAGCTGACCTCCTCTCCCTTCCTTAAAATAGAGGCCAGCAAGTTTACTGAAGTCGGCTATGTTGGCCGGGACGTGGAGTCAATGATCAGAGATCTGGTCCGCATCTCGGCAGATATGGTCAAGTCAGAGATGATCGAGGAAATCAGGGATAAGGCTGAGATGAGCGTTGAAGAGAAATTACTTGACCTTCTCCTCCCCCCTCTTCGAAAAAGAGAAAATTCTTTGAACGAGAATGACCAGCAGAGGTTTCAGGAGACAAGAGAGAAGCTGAGGAAACAACTTAGATCCAAGTTTTTAGATGAAAAATTCGTTGAAGTTGAGGTCAAGGAGAAGATGTCTCCTCCCTTTGAGATTTTCTCCAGCACAGGTGTCGAGGAGATAGGCATCCAGATCCAGGAAATCATCCCTGGTTTTTTGGGTGGGAAGTCCAAAAGAAGAAAGGTTAAGATCAAGGAAGCCAGGGAAATTCTTATGGAGGAAGAACAGAAGCGTCTGATTGATATGGACCAGGTGGCCCGCCTGGCTGTGGAGCGGGTCGAGCACTCTGGCGTTATTTTCCTTGATGAGGTGGACAAGATTGCGGGCCGCGAATCAGGTCATGGCCCTGAGGTCAGCCGGGAAGGCGTCCAGAGAGATCTGCTTCCCATCATCGAAGGGACAACTGTCAGCACCCGCTATGGCCTGGTACGGACAGATCATGTCCTCTTTATTGGAGCTGGGGCTTTCCATGTTTCTAAGCCATCTGATTTAATTCCAGAACTCCAGGGACGATTCCCGATTCGGGTCGAGCTGACTTCTTTGAACAAGGAGGATTTTATTAGAATCCTGACTGAGCCGGAAAACGCCTTGATCAAGCAATATAAGGCTCTTCTGGCCACGGAAAATGTCAATGTTGAATTCACAGCGGATGCCATTGATGAGATTGCCGATATCGCAGAAAAGGTCAATGAGGAGTCTGAAAATATCGGAGCCCGTCGGCTTCACACAGTCATGGAAAAAGTTATGGAGGAGATCTCTTTCCAGTCTCCCAGTATAAAAGAGAAAAATATCTCGATTGACAGGAGATATGTCCAGAAGCAACTCAAGGATGTTCTCAAAGACCAGGACCTGAGGCGCTTCATTCTTTAATGAAGAAATTTTTTCCTTTTCTTCTCCTCTCCTTCATTCTGCTCTTTTTTCATTTTTGCGGGAAAAAAGGGCCCCTCCAGGCTCCCCTTGTCCGAGTTCCTCAAAAAGTTGAAAGCTTTAAGGCTTTCCAGAGAGGTGAAAAAATCATCGTTGAGTGGACTAATCCCACTGCCTACATAGACGGAAGCCCTCTTTTGTCAATTTCAGAAATTGAGATCTGGTTGGCTGAGGAAGATCTGTCTATTTCCGGAGAGCCGAAGACAATAAGCGGGAAAGAGTTTGAAGAAAAAGCCAGGCTCCTGGCGCTGATAAAGAAACGCGAATTTCCTGACTATATGAGGAAAAAAGACAAGGCTTCCTCCATCTTTCATTTTCCCTACAAATTCAAGGGAAAAGACTCAAGCTCAAAGGCTTTAATTTTTGGACTCAGAATCAAAAATGAAAAGAAAAGAGAATCCGACTTTTCCAATTTGCTCTCTATAACTCCTCAAATTCTCCCTTCTCCTCCTAACCATATCCAGGCCTCTTTGTTTGAAGAGATGATTGAGATAAGCTGGGAAGGGTCTCCAGAGAGCGAAGGTCAGGCCTCTGTGGCTCAAGTCCTCGGCTATAACGTTTATCGCTCAGAAGCGCAGGAAGAAGCTCGCCTCCTCAATTCTTCTTTATTGAAAGAGAAAAAATATGAGGATAAAGATTTTGCCTTTGGCAAGACTTATCGTTATTTTATCAGAGCTTCAGTCACAGAATCCCCTCCTTTCCTCGAGAGCGACGATTCTGAGGCTCGAGAGGTTGAGGCCAAAGATATTTTTGCCCCCTCTCCTCCTTCAGGCCTAACAGCCATTTCCGGGCCGGGCTTTATCACTTTGAGCTGGAATGAGAATAGAGAAAAAGATCTGGCTGGCTATAGAGTCTGGCGGAAAGAAGAGGGACAAGTAGAGTACGTCCAGCTTACTCTGCAGCTTATCTCCGAAAATACTTATACTGATTCAAGAGTTGAAAAGAGGAAAACATATTATTATGCTATTACTGCTTGTGATAGAAACGGTAATGAAAGCAAAAAATCAGAAGCTGCCTCTGAGATCGCAAAGGATGAATTTCGATGAAAATTTATCGCTACAAGCATGATGGCAAAACATTCTGTGGGATATTAAGAGAAGAAATTCTTTTTCCTTTGAAAGGCTCAATCTTCAAAGATTTTAAAATTGAAGAAAAAGGTGTTCCGATTAGCAGTGTGGTCTTGCTTCCTCCCTCTGAGCCGACAAAAATTGTTTGTGTTGGAGTGAATTACAAAAACCATGCTTTGGAGAGAGGAAGAGCGGTGCCAGAGGAACCTCTGATCTTCCTCAAGCCACCTTCGGCGATCATAGGCCCCAATGATATTATCATCTATCCCAAGATGGCAAAGAGGATTGATTATGAAGGGGAATTGGCTTTAATCATAAAAAAGAAAGCCCACCTTCTCAATGACAATGATCCAGTAAAGAATTATATTCTGGGCTATACCTGCTTTAATGATGTGACTGCCCGTGACCTTCAGGAGAAAGACGGCCAGCTCACACGGGCCAAGTCTTTTGACAGTTTTGCTGCGGTTGGGCCCTGTATTGCCACAGATGCAGATCCTTCAAACCTCAGGCTTAAAACATTCCTCAACGGGAAACTGAAGCAATCGTCTAACACAAAAAATATGGTCTTCCCCGTCGCTTTTCTGGTCAGATTCATTTCCAGAATCATGACTCTTAATCCTGGCGACATCATCTCTACAGGCACTCCAGCCGGGGTTGGGCCCATGCTCCCTGGCGATCGAGTGGATATCCAGATAGAAGGTATTGGAACCCTTTCCAACACGGTCATGAAAATAAAATAGAAGACTAAGGAGGAAAAGATGAAATTTTTCCTGGATACAGCCAATTTGAATGAAATCCAAGAGGTGGCCAGCTGGGGGATTTTGGATGGAGTCACAACCAATCCCTCTTTAGTTTCAAAGGAAAATGCCAAGTTTGAAGACTTAATTAAGGAGATTTGCAGAATTGTCCCGGGACCAGTGAGTGTGGAATCCGTTTCCACGGTCGCTAAAGATATCATTGAAGAAGCTCGAAACCTGGCCAAATTGGCTTCCAATGTAGTGGTGAAAGTACCGATCTCAGTCGAAGGACTCAAGGCAACTAAGGTCCTTTCCCAGGAAGGAATTTCTATCAACATGACCTTGATCTTCTCTGCCAATCAGGCTCTTCTGGCGGCAAAGGCAGGTTCAAGATATGTCAGCCCCTTTATTGGCCGGCTTGACGATATTTCTCATCAGGGGATGGAGCTTGTCGGTCAAATTGTGGTGATCCTCGACAATTATGGCTTTGAAACTGAAGTGATTGTAGCCAGCATCCGCCATCCTCTCCATGTTATTGAAGCTGCCCTGGCAGGAGCAGACATTGCCACTATCCCTTTTTCAGTTATGGAAAAGATGATCAAGCATCCTTTAACAGATATCGGAATGGAGAGATTCCTGAAGGACTGGGGTAAGGTCAAGCGCTAAAAAAGAGAGGGCATAATGACTATCGAAAAAAAATTAGAAGGTTTAAAACAAAAAAATAAATTGTCTGAACTGGGCGGCGGGGAAGAAAGAATTGAAAGACAGCATCAGGCTGGAAAGCTGACAGCAAGGGAGAGAGTCAATCTTCTTCTGGATAATGGCTCTTTCCAGGAAACGGATAAGCTTGTCGTCCACCAAAGCCATGATTTCGGGATGGAGAAAAAGAGGATTTACGGGGATGGAGTTGTTTCCGGTTATGGAAGAATCAATGGCCGGACTGTTTTTATCTTTGCCCAGGATTTTACTGTTTTTGGAGGATCTTTGAGTGGAGCCAATGCCGCCAAAATTGTCAAAATCATGGACCTGGCCATGAAACAGGGAGCTCCAATCATCGGCTTGAATGATTCTGGCGGAGCCAGAATTCAGGAAGGAGTGGCCAGCCTGGCTGGATATGCCGATATCTTTCTGAGAAATGTCCTCGCCTCAGGTGTCATTCCTCAGATTTCAGCCATTATTGGACCCTGTGCAGGAGGGGCTGTCTATTCTCCAGCCATCACAGATTTTATCATTATGACCAAAGAGATAAGCAACATGTTCATCACCGGCCCTGAAGTGATAAAGGCAGTCACCCATGAGGAAGTGACCATGGAGGAACTGGGAGGGGCAGAAGCCCATAATACTCTGAGCGGAGTGGCCCATTTTGCGGCCGAAAATGAAGAGCACGCCCTGGCTCTCGTCCGTGAACTTCTCTCTTTTATCCCCAACAACAACCTGGAAGACCCTCCAGAGAAGGAGACTTCTGATCCCTGGGACAGGACAAACGATGAGCTGAATTTCATGGTTCCCGATGACCCTAACCAACCCTATGATATAAGAAAGATCATCAGAGAAGTTCTGGACGACAATTATTTTTTTGAGGTTCAGGCTGACTACGCCAAAAACATTGTGATTGGATTTGGACACCTGGCAGGGAAGTCCGTGGCGGTTGTCGCCAACCAGCCAGAACACCTGGCAGGTGCCCTGGATATCAATGCCTCGGACAAAGGAGCCCGTTTTGTCCGCTTCTGCGACGCCTTTAACATTCCCCTTATCACTTTTGAGGATGTCCCAGGCTTTTTGCCTGGAGTGGCCCAGGAGCATGGAGGTATCATTCGTCATGGGGCCAAGCTTCTCTATGCCTTTGCTGAAGCAACTGTTCCCAAAATTACTATTATCACCCGAAAGGCTTATGGAGGAGCTTACTGCGTCATGGCCTCCAAACACATCCGGGCTGATATCAATTATGCTTTTCCCACAGCCGAGATAGCTGTCATGGGACCTGAGGGAGCTGTGAATATCGTTTACAAAAGGGAGCTGGAGAGCGCCAAAGATTCTGAGCAAGCGAGAGTTACAAAAATTGAGGAATTCAGGCAAAAATTTGCCAATCCTTACATTGCCTGTGAAAAAGGATATGTGGACGAAGTCATCCAGCCTAGACTGACCAGGCCCAAGCTCATTGCTGCTCTTCGGATGCTTGAAAACAAGCAGGACAAGAATCCTCCCCGCAAGCATGGAAACATACCGCTCTAACAGTATTCATATTTTATGAGTGAAGATGGCCAAGCTTTTTAAAAAAATAGTGATTGCCAACCGGGGAGAGATTGCGGTCAGGATCATCCGGGCTTGCCGGGAGATGGGGATTGTTCCTGTTGTTGTTTATTCAGAAGTTGACCGGAAAGCCCTTCATCTTAAGCTGGCTGAAGAGGCCTACTTTATTGGAGAGGCAAAGCCTTCAGAAAGTTATCTCAATATCGAAAAAATCATCGATGTCACCAAAAAGTCAAAAGCCGAAGCGCTCCATCCAGGCTATGGATTTTTATCCGAGAATTTTGATCTGGCCAAAAGATGTGAGGAGGAGGGCATTGTCTTCATCGGTCCTCCCTCTTTGCCCATCGAAATCATGGGCATGAAGACAAGCTCCCGGAAGAAAATGGTTGAGGCTGGAGTTCCGATTATCCCCGGCACGCTGGAATCCATAAAGAATGAAAAAGAATTGGAGAAAAAAGCAGAGGAGATCGGCTTTCCTTTGATGTTGAAAGCTTCAGCTGGAGGAGGAGGCAAAGGATTGCGGCTGGTGAAAAAGAAAGAAGACCTCCTCTCTTCCTATAAACTGGCTCAATCCGAAGGCCTTTCAAGCTTCGATGATCAGTCTGTCTATATCGAAAAGTATATCGAAAATCCTCACCATATCGAAATTCAAATCCTGGCTGATTATTTTGGGAATGTGGTTTATCTTGGAGAAAGAGAGTGTTCCATTCAGAGGCGATACCAGAAGCTGCTCGAGGAGACACCCTCTCCCTTTCTGGACGAAAAGACGAGAAAAGAGATGGGCCGCATAGCGGTAAGAGCAGCTCGAAGCATCAATTACAGGAATGCAGGCACTATCGAGTTTGTCGTCGATGGAGAAAAGAATTTTTATTTCTTGGAGATGAATACCAGACTTCAGGTGGAGCACCCGATTACGGAAATGGTCACTGGCATTGACTTGGTCAAGAGCCAGATCAAGATAGCTTCTGGGTTTCCCCTCGAATTTTCTCAGGAAGATATCAAACCGCAAGGCCATGGCCTGGAATGCCGGATCTATGCTGAAGATCCTGACAATGACTTCATGCCTTCTCCAGGGAAGATCGTCCATCTCCAAACCCCTGCTGGAGGGCTAGGCATAAGGGATGACAGTGGCATTTACGAAGGCTATCAGGTTCCCCTGGAGTACGATCCTCTTCTTTCCAAGCTCGTCACCTGGGGAAAGACGCGAACTGAAGCCATCGAGCGGGCGATGAGAGCTCTATCCGAATACCAGATTTTTGGCATAAAAACAACAATCTCTTTTTTCAAGAGAATTCTCCTTCACCCCAAGTTTGTGGCAGGCTGCTACACAACCCATTTCATTTCTGAATTGGAGAAAGAGAAGGATGAGGATAAATCAGAAGAGACGCTTGTCGCCTTGATGGCAGCTGGAATAAAAAGCTATAGAGAAAACAAAATTGAGCCAAAGCTTTCGGCCAAACAAAG
>CAZPAX010000133.1:2819-6856 GCA_964584535.1 uncultured Eubacteriales bacterium | reverse complement strand
TGGGGTCAGACTTTTAAAAGTTTTATAATTTCTAATTTGTTAGAAAATAATAGCTTGAAAAAGACTTGAAGAGAGGGCTAGGTCTCGAGCTAAATTATAAAACTTTTAAAAGTCTGACCCCGAAGGCGAAAAAAGACTTGACAAATTCAAAGCCTGTGTTATATTATTAATACAGTGATACGGAGGCAGCAAATTGATTAAGATTGAGATGGCGAGTTTCCTCCCCATTTATGAACAGATAAAGAAAGAAATTAAAAGAGAAATCACACTAGAAATCTTAAAGCCTCAAGAGGCGCTTCCTTCAATCCGCGAGCTAGCCGAAAAGCTCATCATCAATCCTAATACAGTGGCTCGGGCCTATAGGGAGCTGGAGCAGGAAGGATTTATCTATACGCGCAAAGGAAAAGGATGTTTTGTTTCTGATAGTTCTTCTTCGCTGATAAGAAAAGAAAGGGAGAGAGTTCTGAACGAGGTCTTTGACAAGGCGATAGAGGAAGCTAAAAAGTTTAAGCTCAGCGGCACAGATATGAAGAGGTTATTTGAAGAGAGGCTTGACCTCAAAGTTGAAGGCAGGAAAAAGTGAGGGGAAAATGAATGAAATCTTAAAGATAAAAGATTTAAACAAGAGCTTTGGCAAACTGAAAGTCCTTAGGGACTTCACCATGACCATGGAAAAGGGGAAAGTCCATGGCCTCTTGGGCAGGAATGGAGAGGGGAAAACAACCTTGATCCGGATGATCATGGGCGTCATTCCTGCTGATGGCGGAGAGATTTTCTATAAAGAAAAGAAGATTTCTTTCAATGATTCTTCCTACAAAAAAGAGATAGGTTACATCCCTGAAGACCCTTTCTTTTATGACTGGATGACATTAAAAGAATTGTTGGATTTCAATTCCTCTTTTTATCCTGCCTGGGAAAGCGCCAAAGCAGAGGATTATCTGGGAAGATTTTCTCTGGACAAAAAAATGAAAATAAAAAACCTCTCCCGAGGCATGAAGTTGAAGCTTGAATTGATTATGGCCCTGGCTACAGAGCCAGAGCTTCTCATCCTCGATGACCCCACGTCAGGACTGGATGTTCCGACAAGGCAGGATTTTTTAAAGAACATCATCCACGAACTCTCAGAAGCAGGGACAGCCATTCTCTTTTCCACTCACCTTGTCCATGAACTGGAAAGGATTGTTGAACATTTGAGTATTCTTCATGGCGGGGGTCTTGTTCTTGACCAAGACTATGAGCGGGTAAAAGAATCGACAAGAAGAGCCCGCCTCACTTTTACAGATTCTTGTCCAGAAAAATTGGACTTGGAAGGCATTCTTTCCGACGAGCGGAGCGGAAACCGGATGGAAATGGTTATCTATCCTTGGAATGAAGAAAAAGAAAAGAAATTAAAAATGTTCAATCCTGTTAACTTAGAAGTTGAGGCCCTGACCCTGGAGGAGATTTTCTCAAGCTTTGTCTCTTGAGAAAAGAGGCATTGGAGGAGCAATGTTTGGAAAATTGTTTTTAAAGGAATGGAAGGAAAAAATCCATATATTTCTTTTTGCTCTGGCTTTTCAGGCAATTTTTGTCATCTTGGTCATGGCCTATTCGGCTAAAAAAGATCTTATCGAACTCCTCACCAGCGCCATGATCTTAGTCTTTTTTCCTCTTGTCGCTCTACTCCTCGGCTCGAGCGCCTTCTACTCGGAATTTAAGGATGGCGCCTGGGCCTTTCTTTTTTCCCGGCCGGCGAAGAAATGGAATATCTGGCTCACAAAATATCTTTTCGATCTTCCCTCAGACACTCTTTTTCTACTCTCTAATTATTAAAGATCTATTTCTTTTACTCACTTTCTTGGCGGCCTTGAGCTTTTTCTTTGCCTCGATTTTGACTTTTTCAAAATCTGATTTTTCTCAGTCAAAAAAGAAAATTTTTTATTTCTCAAAATTTGTCCTCCTTTTTCTGATTGTTTCTTTGGCAGTCAGCACAGCCTGGACAGCGGTGAGCGGATATTTTTTTGGCAGAGATTATATCCAAAATTGGCAGCTCATTGAAGGAGATGCTTATTTAACTTCACATAAAGGCATTTTCAGGTTTGATGCCAAAGAAGACAGATTGGAGAAGATTGGTAAATCCATAATAACCTTTATGCCCCTCTCCATGGCCAAGGGAAAGATCGCTTTTTTAAATTATCGATTGAGAAACGATGAGATGGAACTTTGGGTCATGAACAGAGATGGTTCTCAAAGAAAGCGCCTTGTCTGGAGCAGCGAATCCAAAGATTCTCCTTTTTATCACCAGGAGCCCTGGTCTTGCTTTCTCTCACCAGATGGGAAAAAAATCGCCTGGGCGACTTGGCCCCAAGAAAGGAAAGTTCCCCATTTGTTCTGGATGAATTATGATGGAACACATCTGCGAAGCAAGCCTCTGGATTTTCCTTTAATCAAAGATGGAAATTTCCGGCCTGAAATAATCGCCTGGACAGAAGGAAATAATCTGGTTATTCTCTTGAGAGCATTCAGGAAATTCAGGCTTTTTCAGACAGAAATTCTGATTTTCAACCCTGAAACTGAAATGCAGCAAATTCTGGCTGAAAAAATTTCAAGGCCCTATGAATTTTCTGTCTCCCCAAGGCAGGATTTTCTTGTTTATTGCTACCGGAATGAGACTGAAAGTAAGGAGATTTTCTCTTTACTCAACCTCAATACTTTGGAGAAAGAAGAAATTTATAGAGATGATTTTGTCGTCCTCCGCAACCCAAGATGGTCCGAAGATGGGGAATCGCTTGCCTTTTTGATTGAAAAGACCAAAACCGAGTTCTTTTTGGGAGTTTATTCTCTAAAAGAAAAGAAGATTGTTTGTTCAAAAGACTTAAGTCAAGACAAATCATGTCTTCACCTCCCAAGGATAGACTGGGTCTTCGAAGATCAAAAACTGGCTTTGAGCGACACTTGCCAAGGATATGTCCATGTCCTGGATGGAAGATTGAATGAGGAAAAGAGGATCAAGAAACCAGATTCCCTCAAGGATGTCTATCTGCTCTTTGGATTGGAGAAAGGCGCCCTGCTTAAAGAATTGGATAGAGCAAGAATCTGGAGGCTCAATTTAGAGACTGAAGAATGGAAGAAGGTCTATTAGGAAAAAGATCACATATTCAGGGATGCTTTCTCAGGTACTGAGCAATGTCCTCGTGAGTAGCGAACCAGACATTCTTACGAGCCAGCATGTGCTCGATGAGCTTTTCGAGCATCATAATCCGGCTCCGGTGGCCGATATATTTGGGATGCATAGTCAGGACAAAAAGGGTCCCTTCTTCGTAAGCTTTGTCGAATTCAGCCGCCCAGATGGAAAAGACATCCATGGGTGAGATATGAGGCCGGACACTCGAATATCTCTCAAAGCCAAAATAAGGATAATCATCTAAAAGCCATTCAACAGGAAGCTCGACAACACCTGTCGGCTTTCCCTCCTCAAGAATCTCGTATGGTCTGTCATCGGCCATCAGGCTTGAGTCATAGACAAGGCCGAGCTCACGGATAATTTTCAAGGTGGAGGGGCTAAAATCCCAGGAAGGAGTGCGGATTCCTGCTGGAGCCCTGCCTGTGGCCTCCTTGAGAACCTCAAATGATTTCTTCATCAATTCTCTTTCCTCATCTTCAGAGAGGAGGGAATTTCGTTCATGAATCCAGCCATGGATTCCGATTTCATGGCGTCCTTTGGAGACAATCGCCTTTATTTCTTGTGGGTGAAGCAAAGCTGTCACAGCAGGGATAAAGAAGGAGACGGGGATTCTGTATTTATCAAGAAGGGCTAAGATTCTGGGCACAGCCACTCGGGCCGCATACTCGCCCTGAGAGAAAATACCTGGAGAGAGTTCTTTATCTCTTAAAGCATTTGTTTCAGCATCAAAATCAAAGGAAAGAGCGACAGCAACTTTCCCTCCCTCTGGCCAGGTCAGAGGGGTGAGGTTTTTTCCAGCCCGCACTTTATTGACCACAGATTTTACTTTTTCCAGACTCCATTGCCAGGGCTTTTCCTCTTGCTTTCCTGCCTC
>CAZPAX010000133.1:0-2719 GCA_964584535.1 uncultured Eubacteriales bacterium | reverse complement strand
ATTTTACTTTTTCCAGACTCCATTGCCAGGGCTTTTCCTCTTGCTTTCCTGCCTCTTGGGCTGAGATAAAAAATGGTGCCAGAAAAAAAAGAAGAAAAGAACTTACCATTAGATATTTTTTCATTTTTTCCTCCCAGGCTTTATTTTTATCATTCATTGATCCCTCACCTCTCCTCCCTTCCCTCACCTATTTCCTCTCCCCTGAGGGGAGAGGAGAGGTGAGGGAAGCTGGGCAGTTTTTTCCGTTCAATTTTCGAAATTCGAAAAAATAAAGATTTATGGGCGTCCGACAACGGTCATATAGAGGACGCTTTCTTCGCTTCCTTCGACATCGAGGAGAGAGTTGACTTCATCATCATAGAGGGCGCCAATCTGGCATGTTCCAAATCCGAGAGAGACTGAAGCTAAAGCGAGATTTTGAGCGATGTGGCCAGCATCAAGATAAACATAGCGGTAAGCTCTCTCCCCATATTTCCATTTTGAGCGATCAAAGACAGCTGTCCAGACAAAAACAACAGCTCCTTGGCTGAGAAAATCCTGATCTAAAGAGGCTTCTGCGATTTGACTCCGAAAATCGCCCCTTTGAAGCTCCTCAAGCTCGTGATTTCGAACATCATAATGATAAATCCCGGGCTCAATTCCTTCAATATTAAGAATAACAAGATAGGTCTCAACAGGATAAAGGGCTCCTGCAGAAGGAGTTGCCCTGAGATCATAGCCTGCATATTTTCGGGTGATTCCCTGAGAAGCCCAGATAAGCTGGGAGAGTTCGCTTTTCATCATGGCAATCTCCCGGAAATCTCTGACACTGCGGCGCTTCTTTATGGCCTCCCAGAGAGGCATCCCTCCTTTTTCCAGGGGAGGATCAAGTTTTATTTTTAGCGAAGAAGGATAAGTTTTGTATGGCTCAGGTCTTCTCTGCCAGTGGAGATATCCTCCAGAGAGTTTGCCGCGAAAATACTTTGTTTCCTTCTGAAAGACGTTTCCTTTACCTTCTTTCATCTTCTCCTCCTCAATTTGCCTTTTTCTGGATTTCCCTTAGCCTTGTCTTGGCTAGCTCAAAATCAGGGCTGATTCCCAAGGCTTTTCGATAATATTCGAAGGCCTTATCCTTCTGGCCAGTCTGAAGGTGGAAATCGCCGATTGTGGTGTAGACTCTCGGATCTTTAGGATAGAGTTCGATAACGATGTTGCCCAGAGCTATAGCTTCTTTGATTTTTTTGGCCCTGACCAGAGCGCCTCCGAATCCAAAAAGCTGGTCAATGCTGATAACCGGATGGGAATGATCCAAGGCGTAGGCTTCCTTGTAGAGATTGCGGGCTGTTTCTGTGGCGCCTGTCCAGAGATAGGCTGAGGCCAGAGAGGCGTGTGGCACAGGGGAATTTGGATAGAGGTCAAGGCTGAGATTGAGAATTCTGAAGGCCTTTTCAGGTTCAGGTTTCTCAAGAAATACGTAGCTGGCACTAGCTAGATCAGTTGAAAAATCAGCATAAATGCTTCTCCCGGAGGAAGTCTCTCTGAGCTTTGTTTCCAGATCATTGAAATTTGTGCTGGGAGTGATAAAAAGTCTGCGGATATAATCCGTATAGGTGGCGTTCCAGTCTTTCTCCCACCCTGAGACAAGCTCGATGAAATCTTTTTCGAAGCGAGGCATTTTCTGACCAGGATTAGCCTCACTGATTCTGATGTAATCGCTGAAGAAAGCAATCGGCCCGCTTTGGCGGTATGTCCCCAGCTTTTCCTCACCCAAAGCTTCCTTGAGGGCAGAGGTCATAAAAGAGCCGACTTTGATGAAAGCCTCTTTAGAAGCGGGATGAGTTCCAGATTGAATTTTTTTCCTTGTTTTTTCAAAACCGCTTTCGAGCTCCTTTTCATTGACATATTTATTAAAGTAAGAAAAGGCCTCTTCCAGGTCTTTATCTGCCTCAGCCAGCTGCTTTTGATGCCAGTCATAAAAACTCATTCCAAAGGAATAAGCCTGGTCGCAGGCTTCATAGATGGCCTGCCTGATCATGTTTGAGGCATAGGCAGCGCTATCCATATCCTCGTCCAGGACAAGCTCTGCCAGCCGTTTGACATAAGCCATGAGATTCGTTCCTTCCAGGTTTGAGGCGATGGCAATGGAAAAATTATCTGTGGGGAAGATGAGAAGATGGGTTCTTGTTTCAGGCTGGGAGCCTCCGTGATTGACCTGGAAATGGGCTCTCCAGGGCCTCACCACCCAGCCCATGCCATACCAAGTCGAATAGCCATTTTTCTGGACCATGGAGGAAAACATAGTGTGGATCGTTTCTTTTTTGAGGATTTTTCCGGAGATTATTCCCTTGCAGTATTTGAGAAGGTCAATTACTGTCGAGCGTGTGCCTCCGCCAGCAAAACGGCTTGAGATATCCACGTATTCTGAATTCTTGATGACATTGTTGATAATCATGTAGCCTTTGACCCGGTTGGGAATGAGATCCAGAGGATTGTCCAGTCTGGAGTTTTCCATACCTAAGGGATCAAAGATATGTTTTTTTATGTAGTTGCCGTAGGACTCTCCTGAGGCTCCTTCGATTGCCGCGCCGAGCAGATTGAAGCCATAGCTTGAATAGCTGTAGCGGGTCCCTGGCTCAGCGACAAGGTCAAAATCCTGAAAGATAGCCAGAGCTTGTTTTGTGTTTTTGGGTTCTTTGATGTGGCCTTCAAGAGTATCGTTTTTATAATGGCTGATTCCTCC
>CAZPAX010000132.1:0-6990 GCA_964584535.1 uncultured Eubacteriales bacterium | reverse complement strand
GCAAGCAATGTCATTCCTCAAAATGCAGAGCTGAGAGCGACAATCAGGAGCTATGGAGAAGACCAGCGGAAATTATTGAAGGAGAAAGTGGAAAGACTGATTGGGAATATCTGCGAGGCTGGTGGAGCTCAATATGAGCTCGATTACTTTTTTGGAACACCAAGCCTCTATAATAATCCGGACTTGATGAAGGAAATCCTTCCTGTCGTGGCAAGAGTGCTGGAAGGCAAGGAATTTCTGATCGAGGAGCTACCGATGATGGGCGGAGAGGATTTCAGTTATTTTGCCAGGGAGATTCCCTCAGTTATGCTTGACCTTGGAGTTTGTCCCAAAGATTTGGCTAAGACATCTGTCCATTCCCCGGCATTTATCGCTGATGAAGAAGGCATCCCGCTTGGCGTTAAAGTCATGTCCCATGTGATTCTTGATTATCTGACAAGGCACAGGGCTCAGTATTCAAAGCCCAAGCCTAGCCCGAGATGAAGCCCGCCGACATTGAATTTTGTCTCTTGGAAAGGAATCTCGCAATAGCTATAATGGGCATAAACATCAAGGATGAGATAGCCGCCAATTTTGATGAAACAGCCGACCTGGGTTATGAATCCTAACTTTTTTTCCCTGATCTCCCCGGGAATATTTGTCTCTCGATATTGGTAGAGGCCAGCTCCAAGTCCGATGTAAGGATTGATATTTCCCTTTAAAGCTCTAACTTTCAGACCGGCTTCAAGGGGGATGAGATTCACTTTTCTCTCTTCGCCTGTATCTTTTCTCGCGGCTGTTTTGCTAAAATTTTTCTCAGATAGCCAGAGCTCGAGAAAGTTCAAGAAACCGATATTGAGTTCTCCTCCATACATTATCCCCCCTTTGTAAACATCTTTGAAGAGTGAGCCCTGGGGCTGAAAATAATGGCTCAGGGCCTCTATCCGGATAAAATTTTTTCTCTGATTTGCTGCAGGAACAGAGTTTTGGCTCAGGATATTGATTTCCTCATCCAGAATCCTTTTTGTTTTTTCCAATTTTTCTTCTTTCTTTTCTAGTTCTATTTTTTCTGAGATCGGCTTTTCTAAGATTGGCTTTTCCGAAACTAGCTTTTCTTGCTCCTTTGCTACTTTAGGTGCCACAGGCATTTTTTCTGTAATCTCTTTGGCTATCACCACTGTTTCAACTGGAGGAACTCCTTCTTTAAAAAATATAAGTTTCACTCCATCCTGAATTCTCTCAGGCTTGTATTCGGGGAACTGGTCTTGGAGATCGAAGACAACTCTGGCTACATCTCTTTTAAACATGCCAACTCTGATAGTGGCGATGCCAAAATCATTAAGGACAAAATAGCGGTAACTCCTGATGTCTCCCATATTGGACAGGTCGAGGACTATCCGATTGGGATCAGATAGCTTAAAGATGCGGACATGAGAGCTTGAGACAAGGAGAATTTTGACCTCGAGGCTTGTCTGAGTTCTGGAAAAGGCAATATCCGTTATAAAACCTGGCTTTGGAGATGGCTCTCTTTCCTGGGAAAAAGACAGGATAGCAAAAGATGAGAGGGCGACTATTAAACTTAAAACAATCCGTCCTCCCTTTTTAGCCATAGGATTATTTGCTTTTAGTTATATTTCTCTTTCTCCCTGCTAGGAAGCTTATAACACAGGAAGAATTTCGAGTCAATTTAAAAACATAAGTTTTTCTCTGTTTGATTTTTTTGAGAATCAAAGGTAAATAATATGTCCGAATAACTCAAGTTTAATCGTTTTAGAAGTTGAGAGGCATCAATCAAAAAAATTGCATGAGGAGGAGGAAATGCGCAGGCTGTTGTTATTGGCCTTATTTCTGGCAGTTTTTCTCGGCTTCTTCTCTCAGAAGAAGGAGATGAGACAGATCTCACCTGAAGAGAAGCAGGAGCTAGTCAATTATCTTAAGAATCATTGGAAGAGCCCGGAAGACTATGTGGTGGAAAAGTTTAAAGAATATGACTTTGTCTTTGTCGGCGAGTATCACCGCATAAAACATGACCTGGAATTGATTCATAATCTTATCCCCCGCTTATATCAGGCTGGAGTCTATAATCTGGGAATCGAATTTGGAGTTTATGAGCTGCAGGATAAAGTGGATGCCCTTATCAAGGCTGATGAATATGACGAAGACCTTGCCCGGGAGATCATGTTCAAATGGATTGTCTACTGGGGGAATAAAGAATATATGGACATCTACCGGAAAGCCTGGGAACTCAACAAATCCCTCCCCAGAAACGCTCAGAAATTTCGAGTCGTCAATCTGAGTTACAGGCCAGATTGGCCTGCACTCCAGGAAAAGATGTCAACTAAATTATGGAGAAAATTTTGGCACAAGGGCAATCCCGATGTTCACATGGCTGATGTCATCTTCAAAGAATTTGTGAATAAAGGGCAAAAGGCTTTGATCTATTCAGGTACGCATCATGCCTTTACCCATTACTATCAGCCATTTTATGACTATGAGAAAAAGAAATTCCTGCGATTTACAAAAAATCGGATGGGTAACCTTATCTATCAAAAAATACCTGATAAGGTATTTCATATTGTGCTCCATAAACCTTGGCAAACAAAGGAAAGCGAGGAGATTTTGAATTATCCAGTTGGAGGCGTCATCGACCAGGTCATGATGGAATTTGAAAACAAAAGAGTTGGCTTTGATGTCAAAGATTCTCCCTTTGGTAAGCTCAGAGATGAGGGGACTTATTACGCTTTCGGATACGAGGATTTCGCTTTGAGCACTTTCTGTGATGGATATATTTTTCAGAAGCATTTCAAGGATTATGATGGGTGTACCATTGATAGAAAATTCATCACAGAAAAAAATTTAAAGGAAGCGATTGATTGTTTTGACGACTTTGCAGAAAGAAAAAATCTAAAAACTGTGGAAGATTTTATTAATTTAATGAGAGAGCGTGCTGATTTGAAGAAGAGATTGAAAGAACAGGGTTTAGAATAAACTCTGGGGAAAGTTATTAAAATTCATAGACTATTCCGATCCCAAGGCCAAGGCCTCCGATATTTACCTCATAATCAGCGGGCTTGATCTTGCAATAGGAGTAATCGGCAAAGAAATCAATCAACAAACCCTTGGTCACTTTCACATAGCTTCCTGCTCTGCCCACATAGCCAAGTCCGCCTTTGCTGACTTCGCCAATTGGATTTGATTCCTTGTAATGATAATAATTAAGGCCAAACCCTGTATAGAAACTCGCTCTTCGTGTTGATATTCTGTAGGCGATTCCTCCTCCCAAAGGAACAATTCTAAGCTTAGTTTCTTCTCTGGTGAAAGTTAATTCACCCTTTTTTGAAAAATGGCTTCCTTTAAACCAGAGCAGAAGATTTTTCCAGATTCCAATATTGAGTTCCCCTCCATACATTATTCCGCCGCCGTAAATATCTCTAAATGCATTCTCTGTAGGTGCGAAATAATTTGCTCTCAACTCAACTCTGATATCTGCCGCCCTGGCTATTCCTGACAAGAAAATCGTAATGCCGATTATTGTTATGAGTTTTTTCATAGTTGTCGCTCCTTCCTAATTTTGAAGGAATAATACGTAAAAGAATTGGGTGATATCTCGCTCAATAAGCAAATCGTTGCCTTTGCAACTTTCAAATGAAAATCACTTTCAAACATCACGCTGAAATGGCCCTTCTTCTGGATTATAAGATTTGATGCCGACCTTTTCTGCAACAGTGATCAGTCGATTGTCAGCGGCAAAGAAAAGGTCTGCATGAACCTCTGTAGCTGTGGCCAGATGGATAGCTTCAGCTCTTTTCAATGAATACTGAACGGCCAGAGCTGATGTATCCAAAAAGATATTCAAACACGCATCTCCCGAATGAGCTCAGAAATGAGTTTCCCTTTCCCTGGAGAAATCCGGCGCACTTTGCGATGAAGAAGCTTTGAGATGGATTCATTTTTGAGTTTCGAAATTTCATGCCTGATAACAGCGCTTTTTGTCCTTCCTGTTTTGCGGCAATATTCTTCCAAGGTTCGGTATTCCTCATCCGATAGCTTGACAAAAAGTTGTTTCATGAAAAACTTCTCCTTTGGATATATTTGTATATCATTATATCCTTCCTCCCCAATAGGCAAGCTCTTTTCTTGCTTTTTCTCCCCTGCTTTATCGCTTGGAAAGATCATCATAGACTATTTTCACAAACATTTCAGTCGGGATGAGTTGCCCCATGTCCTTGTCAAAATCTGCGGTTGGCTTGGAAGCAAGAACTTCTTCAATAGTCTTTCCCTCTTTGATCTGCCTGCCGATCCGATCTCTAACAGTAGCCAGCATGTTCCGGAATTTCTGCAATTCATCGCGGTTTGATAAGCGACCATGGCCTGGAATTACCTTCGTATTCTGATCAATCATGTTGAGTATCCTGTCCGCAGCTCCAATCATGCCGTCTATAGAACCTCCATGCGGGACATCAATAAAAGGATATCCACCAAAAAAATAGAGGTCTCCTGTGTGTATAACGTTGGCCTTCTGGAAGTAAACGGCTATATCAGCATCCGAGTGGGCATTTTCAATATGAATCACCCCAATTTCATCGCCGTTGAAGTGAAGAGTCAATGACTCACTGAAGGTTACTAGAGGGAGAGCCGTTTCAGGGAAGGGAGGCATCTTAACATTAAGTTCCGGAAAGTTTTGCTCGCTTATCATTCGCTTCCTCGAGTTCTCGTGAGCGAAAATAATAGCGCCAGATTTGCCCAGCAACTCATTCCCATAAGTATGATCGTAGTGCCAGTTGGTGTTGAGGACAACCCGAATCGGACCGCTATTGATTTTTGCAATCGCTTCTTTGATCTTCTCAACAAGTTGGGCAAACTGGCTGTCTATTAATAAAATCCCATCCTTCCCGACTGAGACACCGATGTTACCACCACCACCTAATAACATATACACTCCCTCTCTGACTTTGACTGTTTCAATCTGGACTTTTTCAAACTCTTGGCCAAAAGTTAAAAGGCCAATGCCCATCAAGACAAGAATCGCTAAATAAATCCATTGCTTCTTTAAATAGAATTTCATCCTTTACCTCCTATTTTTAAAATCCCTTCAATTTTTATGTCTTTTGCTGCCCGTCGCCTCGGTTATAGGTTTTGGAAATTCAACTTTGATTCCGAAGATTTTCTGCAAAATATTCTTCAAGCTCAACCAAAATATCGATATGACTTTTTCTCTTCTGCTCGCTCCTTAGAAGAGAAGCAAAAATTCCGATTTCCTTAAGTTTCTTTGAAATTAGCATAAAGATTTCTAAAAATAAAGTAGAAAAGAAGGATTATCTTAATTCTTCGGGAAGCTGCCTTTGAGGAGTCACTATGTCATTCGTCACTGAGACAATCCACCAGCGTCCCTCTTTTTTCATCAAGCTAAAACTATCCAGACCGAGTTGGCCGGGAGAGTTTGCTGGCGTCTTGAATTGCGCTTTATAAACGACAAAGCAATGGGCCATGTCTCCAAAAACTGTTATCTTCATTTTCTGTATGGTCTCCTGGAATCCTCTCTCTTTCATCTTGAATCTTTCGATGTCGGATTCAAACCATTTTATGAAGTCTTCGACATTTATCACAGCCATGGAAGTCGGGGTCCTCCTCATAGCAAAAACAGCCTCAGGAATGAAGAACTTCCTGACATAATTCCAGTCAGGAGTGGTGTTAGGCTCGAAGGATACAGCATCATAAAGGCCTCGCACTAGGCTTTCAGGATTCGCGAAGTTATTGACATTGGCCGCTTTCTCTTCATAGGCCACACTGGAGGCAGAAAACATTAAAAACAAAAATGCCCAGATAAAAAACAGAATATTTCGGAATTTCATCCTCTTCCTCCTTTCAATAATCTTACCAATTTTTGATAAAAAAAGCGTGCTGTACGGAAGCATCTCTAATTATGTGATGAGAATGGGTGGCACCGTGACAGGACCTATCCTCGCTATGGATCAATTTTAGAGAATATACGGGTTAGACAAAGATATTAAAGAGGATTCGGCCGATTATTTTTTATGATCTTCTCTTTAACCGGAAGGAGTCCTCTATGCGATTTTGGGCGCTTTTAAGCGTCTTTGCGGCGTTTTAGGTCACCATGAGCAACTTCCGATTGATCTTGGATATCTTTTTTATCATGATTTATATTTCTTTCAGATGGCTAAATGGGAAAAAGGGAACAAAGATGCTCACCCGTGTTTCTTCACCATAGGGATTATCTATCAGATGGTCAAGATTTTTATGCTGCGTAAAAAAAAGATATTTTGGGCCGCCTCCAAATGAGATAGAATATCCACCGAAGCTCGGCCTCTTGTCTCGGAATCCGAGCTTCCCCGGCCGCTCGCAGGCTTAATCTTTTTTTCTGTTGGGGGCTCAGTAAGCGGCCGAGAGGCAAGGCTAAAATTTTAAGGCAAGGAGTTCGTTATGAAGAAAATCAACTGCGTCTGCTTTTTGGCTCTTCTGCTCGCGTCGCTGGCCACGCCGGCCTTTGCTGGCGCTCTGCCGTTCGACACATCCGAGTATGCGGCGCGGCGGGCAAGCCTCATGGCCCAGATACCAGACGGCGTCGCCATCATTTGGGGCTCGGCAGCTGGACCCCAGAACAACGAGTTCACATATTTTTGTGGCGTGAAAGTGCCCAGAGCCGTCCTGATCATCGATGGAGTTCGCAAGGAAAGCCTCCTTTTTTACACGACCAACGAGAATTTTCTCAAGAGCCAGGGCCTGAGCGTAGAGCTAGCCCGCGATCCCAAAGTGGCTACAGGCATCGAGCGTTATTACCCTGCAGAGCAGTTCTCCGCCATCCTGAACCGGCTGGCGGCGCAGGCGCGCGTCATCTATACACCCTTTAAGGCAGAAGCAGCCTTCGCGGATGCCGTGTCCCTCAGCGAATGGGATGGCCGGCTAACCCGCGAGCTCCAGTTCGTAAAGCTTCTCAAGGAGCGTTTCCCGCATGTCGAAGTCCGGGACTGCAGCGAGATGATCTGGGAGATC
>CAZPAX010000131.1:0-7014 GCA_964584535.1 uncultured Eubacteriales bacterium | reverse complement strand
GGCAGAGTCAACGGAGCTGAGTTTCTGACCTCAATCGTCCCAAACTAGAAATTAGACTTGAAATATAGGAAATTCCTTTTCGCGAGCGATGTGCGATTGTGAGCCTTTGCCTCGATTTTCCCATTCAACCACTAGGGAAGTATAAATCGCAGCTCAAAGAGATGTCAAGGAAAGTTGGAGAGCCCGGCGATTGGGGCCATTGCTGCCCTTGTCTCCAAGCTCACCATCGTCGTTGAAAAAGTGGAGGATTAGAGGAAGGAGATTTTTCTTCCTCTTCTTTCAGGGTGATAGTGGCTTTGACCTCATTCAGATTGCCGTCTGGATACAGCCTTTTATAGGCGATTGTCATCTGTTTTACTTTCTTGAAATAAGCGGCAGGAGTTTTTGTCTCTTTTTTCGATAAGAAATATTTGAAGACCTCATTGATGGCAACCACTGCGTCTGGGATCGATATTGAATTCAGCAGCGGATTTGATTTGTCCCGGGGATTAAAGGGCCTGTAATTTTCAGGAAGAGGGGGGATGCCGAGAACTAAGGACGGGAGACGAGGGGTTTTTGTGCTGGAGAGGATGAGCTCGTCACCTATGTACATGGACAGCTTGTATTGATGAGGTTTGGCTTCAGCTCCTTTTTTCATAAGGTTGATTTCCTGATCCAATTGAATGGCGATATCTATCTCTTTACGGAGAAGAGTATCACCAGCTTTGAAGTCCAAAAAATATTTATAAGTTCCGGAATTTAGGAAAAGAAGATTGGCTGGGATAATGATTGAATTAAAGCCAACTTTCAGCAAGCCGCCTTTAATGACTCCTTTTTCATCGGCCAATCTGTAAAGGGCATCACTTGAGATATCTATGCCTATTTCAATTTCTGCTGGCGGAGTCAAGAGGCTTTCTGGGCCAGGGCTAAGGTTTCTGTCGATGAGGGATACTTCGACCAACAAGTCAGCATATAAGCTAAAGGGAAGACTTGCTGCGAGAAGCAACAGAAAGAATATTTTTTTTATCATTCGTAGTAAAAGACAAAATAGATTTCAAGGTTCTTGGCTGGGAAATCTACAGGAAGGGCTGGGAAAGGTGAGCTTGCTTCGAGGGCCTGCAAGGCGGATTGGTCAAGGAGCGGATCATTGGAAGAACTGACAATGGTAATATCAGAAAGCTCTCCATTTTTTTCGACAAGGACAGAGATTCCAATCTCGCCTTTGATATTTGTTCTCTGACCTGGAGCAACAGTCCAGTTTTTCTGGATTTGATTTACAACTTTTTCTGCCCAGGGAGTTAGATCATATTTTTCGATGTTGAAAGAGATGCCTCTCCTCTGGGTGGGACGTCCACTTTTAGGCCTAAGAGGATAGCCACTTGCCGAATGAACGCGTGAATAGCTGGAATAGAGATAATTCATGAGATTAGGGCTTTTGGTTGCCCTGCCGCTTTCTAATGGATAATAAAGTTTGCCCCGACTTTTAGAAGGCGGGGTGAGATCGAGCTTATGACCCTCAGGCAGATTTGACTTAACTCCTGGCTGCAATTCGAGGCTGAATCTTGAGGAGAATTGAGGGGTCACAGCTAAGCCTCCGGCTTGGGCTTTCATTTCTTTGCCGCTTGCCTCGGGATAACCTGGAGCTCTTGTTTCTGTTTTTTCCTTGAATTTAATTGCACCAGGAGAAAATTCTTTGTTTTTTGGAGATCCTCCCGGGCCACGGCTTTTGATGATTTCTTCGATATTTTCAGGCATATATGTCTTTTCTGGGGAGGCGATGATGACTTCGGTTATTTGTCTTGAAGGGAAAACTTTCACTGTGTATTTTGTGCTAAACACCCAGTAAAGCAGAAGAGAATGAATTAGGCAGGAGATAAGGAAGACAGCAATTTTCCTTCTGAGCGTTGGGCCGCTCTTATCGATTTTTGAAATATCCGGATAAGTCAGCATACTGCCTCTTATATTATAAAATATCAACAAAAAGAAAAAGTTGCAGAATTCGCTAGATTGCCGATAGAAAATTGTCTTTGCGAGCGAAGCGAAGCAATCTCAGTTTATTTTGATGAGATCGCCACGCACCCAATGGGTGCTCGCGATGACGGGGATAGCGCTTTCCTAACGGCAATTTTGGGAGAATTATAACTCCAAAGTTGTTGAAATTTGGGGGGGGTTTAATGTATATAGAGTTTCATAAAATCACACAAAACTCAGGAGGTGTTATAATGAACTTCAAGCAATCCTCTCCAAAATTTTTATCAATATTCTTTTTCATAATTTTTATTTTTTCCTTAGCACCAATTGAACTCAGCACTCAGCAGCAAGCCTCAACACAGGCTATTGACGAGGAGTATACTCGCTTGATTAAAGAAGCGACGACAAAGCCAGAATTCCTAAGTCCCCTGGTGAGCTATCTGCCAAAGGTTGATGGCATTCCGACTCCAAAAGATATTCTTGGCTATATTGCCGGTGCACCTGGAAAGTTAACTTATTATGAGGATATCCTCAAATATATGGACGCCCTCGACAAAGCGTCGCCCAATGTCCAGGTTTTCCCTATGGGCAAGACGTCTGAGGGAAGGGAGATGATTATCGTTGCTGTTTCGAGCAGCGAAACAATGAATGACCTCGAGAAATACAAGGATTATCTAGCCAAGCTGGCTGACCCTCGCCTCGTAAGAACTGAGCAGGAAGCAGATGCACTCATTGCTCTGGCCAAACCCATTTACTGGCTCACTGGAAACCTCCATACTCCTGAAAGTGGAGCGGCTGAAACTTCCATGGAGCTTGCCTATCGCCTGGCTGTGGATGAGAATCCTGTCGTTAAAAAAATCAGGGATAATATGATCGTCCTTATCACTCCATCTGTCGAGCCAGACGGGCATGAAAAACATACGGATTGGTTTTATAAATATAACAAAGATGTCACTGACATCAGGAAAGCGAGCGGTGTTCCTTACTGGGGAAAATACACTTTGCACGACAACAACCGCGATATGATTTCCATCTCTCAACCTGAAACCCAGAACGAGGCCAATGTTTATTTTGAATGGCATCCGATTGTCGTCCAGGATAACCACGAGTCTATTCCGTTCCTCTACGTCATGTCTGGAACAGGCCCTTACAATGTGACCTATGACCCCAGCTTGACTTCTGAGTGGAATTTGCTTGCCTGGTGGGAGGTGACGAGGTTGACTTCCTACGGAATGCCTGGAGTCTGGACTCATGGCTTCTGGGATGGCTGGGCTCCCAATTATCTCTTCTCAGTGGCCAACAACCATAATGCCCTTGGTCGCTTTTATGAGATATTTGGCAATGCTATCGGAAATACCATGAAGAGAGAAATAAGAGGAGATGGGTTCACTGAGAGGACGACCAGAACCTGGTTTATGCCTTCGCCCCCCTATAGAGAGGTTACTTGGTCGATGAGAAATAATGTCAATTACCAGCAGAGCGCAGACATCCAGGCATTTTATTTTGTGGCTTCAAACAAAGAGTATTTTCTAAAAAATTTCTGGAAGAGGGGGCAACGAGCCTATGAGCTCGGAAAAAGCGAAGCTCCTTTCGCCTACATCGTCCCTTCTGGGCAAAAAGACCCTGTTGATGCCGCCTATCTCATCAACATTCTTTTAAGGCAGGGGATTGAAGTCCACAGGGCTGAGGCGCCGATAACAGTTAAGGAAGGGACTTTCCCCAAGGATTCTTACGTAGTCCGAATGGATCAGCCCTACCGCAACCTTGTCCTCAACCTTCTCGGAGTCCAGAAATATCCCAAGGATGCGCCTCTTTCCTATGATGACACAGGCTGGACACTTGGCCTCCACATGGACATTGAAACAAAAGAAATCAATGATAAGGCAATTTTTGACGCGCCCATTGTTCCTCTGGCCAAGCCTGTTCAAACTATAGGCAGAGTTTTTGGGGGCAAAGCTGAAGGATGCTACATTATTAACAATGGCACGATTAATAAGCTTCTTCCTGCCCGCCTAAGACTTCGTGATTTCAAAGTTCTGGCAGCAGAAGCGCCATTCAAAATAGACGACAAAAGCCTTGAAGCAGGCTCGATAATCATCCCCGTAGCCAAGGCTCAGCTAAAAATTCATCAGGTTGTCGAATCAGTGGCCGGCGAGCTTGGCCTTGAAGTTTTTTCAGCAGCGAAAATGCCTGATGTCAAGACCCATGACCTGGATATTCCTCGCATCGCCATCTTCCACACTTGGTCAAGCACCCAGGATGATGGCTGGGTCAGGTTCGCCTTTGACCAGTTAGGGATTCCCTTTGCCGCGATTAACAAAGACCACCTGAGGAAAGGAAATCTCAAGCAACTCTATGATGTTATTGTCTTCAGCAATTGCCGAGGAAGAAAGGGAGCGGATATTGTCAATGAGATAGACCCTGAAAGCCGTGGCTCACTTGCTTTTGTCAAGTCTAAAGAATTCAAGCATCTCGGCACTCCAGATTCAAGCCCTGACATAACAGGAGGAATGGGACTTGAAGGTGTCGCAAACCTCCAGAAGTTTGTCGAGCAGGGAGGTTTATTAATCGCCCTTCATAATCCTTCCAGAGTGGCTGTTGACTATGGCCTGGTGAGGGGAGTGGATATCTTTAATACGAGCTCAGCTTTCTATAACCCAGGCTCCCTGCTCAAGGCAGAAGTGGTTAATGCCAAGCATCCCATCTGCTACGGCTACGGAAAGGAAATTGCTGTCTTCCGCAATCAGTCTGGCCCGCTGCTCACCCTTTCTCAGGAAAAGGAAAAGTATGTTGTCCTGCGTTATGCCAAAGAGGGAGAAGTCTGCCTAAGCGGGATTATCAAGGGTGACAATGAGATAAAAGGCAAGGCAGCCATTGTCGATATGCCAGTTGGAAAAGGTCATATCGTCATGTTCACTTTCAATCCTTTCTGGCGAGACCTCAGCCACGGTGCCTATATGTTCGTCTTTAATGCCATCCTCAATTTCAATGACCTCGGGGCAGGCTTCCAGGAGTAAAAATTAATATCGCCAGCTCTTGAGGTCAGCTCCGGAAGGGGCAGATTTGAGAATTCGTTCCACAATTTTGGGAAAATACATCTGGTGATAGCGAAGCCTTGAGATGGCATTGGGCAGAGTGTGGTCGCCGTTCCAGCAGTGCTCGCACCTGTCACCATAGTCGATCTCGCCATCATAATAAGGGTCTTTGGTGTTTTTAAGGAATTCCTCCATTAGATAAACAGCATTGTTCAGGTAAAAGTTATCCATATCGCCGACATAAATATGGATTTTTCCTTTGAGCTTGGGGCCAAGGATTTTCCAGTCTCTCTCCAGGATATAGCGAAGGTCATAGTTTTCTCGCCAGTATTCAGCCACAGATCGGTCGATCTTGCCGGTGAGCTTGTACCAGATTGGCTTTGGATAGCCATTGTCCCCCACAGGCGAGAAGACAGCCTGCCAGATATCCCACTGGTCTCCTGAGCGGGAGTTTGTGCCAAGAACAAGCTCGAGATGATTCATCTCCTCCACAGTCGTGCTTATTTCGCCCAGGTAATTGCGCGCTCCAGGCCTTGGAGTACGCTTCCAGAGGCTGTCAAGGTAATAGGCATTTTCATGGTTGTAGATATTGACGATGGTATAGGCCCTGAAATCAATTGGGTCAGGGCAGGCTGCCCAGCAGCCATTGTATTCGTCAGGATAGAAAACCTGAGCTGCCAAAGCTTCCCAGCCGCCAGTTGAACCTCCATAGAGAAAACGGGCCCAGCCCCTTCCTAGGCAGCGGAACTTATTCTCAATATAAGGAATAAGCTCATAGGTAATGGCATCTCCATAAGGGCCAAGATTAGCTGAATTCACAGCGTAAGAATCGTCATAATAAGGATTTGCATGCTGAATTTCGATGATAACCATGCGCGGAAAATTTGGGTCTATCCAATCCTTGTAAAATTTGTAGGCATATTCTTCGACGATTCTATTGTAGCCCTCAATATTGAATCTCTCGCTGTAAACTGGAGGCAAGTTAGGGTCAGGAGGAGTCTCGCGGAAACCGCTGAAAGTATAGGGGAAATGGCCATGAAAGATGACAAGGGGATAGCGGGCTTCAGGATGCTCTTCAAAGCCCCAGGGCAAAAGAACATGGGCGCCAAGATAGATTGGCCTTCCCCAGAAATCGCTGAGCAGTTTGCTCTGGATTTTGACATGCTTGATGTATTTTGTCTCTGGAGGATCAGGGATAGGTGTGATTTTTTTGTCAAGGAGAATCCTGATCGTTTCTTTTTTCCCTGGGTCGACCTCAATCAGGCGAGGAGTGCTGTACATATTTCCAGGCGCAAAGTTCCAGCGCTGACCTTCACCGCGATCCATGGGAAGCTTGACTGTATAGCCATCCGCGCGGTGAAAAGTCTCATAGCAGTGAAGAAGAGCCTGAACCCAGTATTCGCCGGCTGGAAGCTCAGCGATGCTTTTTAGAGGAAACCCAAAAACGCCGCTGTCAATTATGGCCGTTTCGCCAGGCTTGAGGCCTTCGACATCGATTCCGAAAATGGGCTGTGCCTTGGGGCCATCACTAATTTGAAAGCGTGGCTCTTTTGTTTTGTCTGTCGAAATCATGAGCAGGATCCGGCCGTCAAGAGCTTCCTTTGATAATTCCTCTGGGAATGAGATGGCAAAACAGAATTTAGAGTCTTGGCCTTGGTCTTTTGTCCAGGCTAAGGCAAAAAACACAAGAAAGATGATTGCAGGCAGGGCAATGAAGATTGGTCTTTTTAAATTATTTTTAATCATCTTGCTTATCTCCTTTTGGGGACAGGCACCTTTTTCTTCAAGAAAAGGTGCCTGTCCCCATTTTTCATTTTTCTACCATTTTTCTAATTTTTTTAAACGATAATATTTTTCCAAAAGAAAAAGCTTATAACACACAGAAAAATCCCTGTCAAAAAATGTCTTTTCTTGACCTCAGAAGATTTGAATGATATACAAGTTTTTTCTGGGAGGTGAAGATGATTCACAAAACAAAAATCTTAATAGCCTTTTTCCTTCTTGTTTTCGCCTTTGGCTGCGAGAGCGT
>CAZPAX010000130.1:0-7123 GCA_964584535.1 uncultured Eubacteriales bacterium | reverse complement strand
ACTTCAGGCTTTACGGTCTTCGAATGAATTTGGTATAATAAATTCTAAAATAAGGAGTCGATTCGCATGAGGAAGAATATTCACCCTGATTATTTGGAATGCACTGTGACCTGTGCCTGCGGAAACACGTTTACTACTCGCTCTACAAAAAAAGAGATAAGGATTGAAATCTGCTCTCAATGCCATCCTTTTTTTACGGGCAAACAGAAGTTTATTGACAGCGCCGGCCGAGTGGAAAAATTCAGGAAAAAATATGGCGAGTCAAAAAAATAACCAATATGCTTCAAGACTTAGAGAATCTCCAGGAGAAATATCACAAGCTCACTCTTTCTCTTTCTGATCCTGCCAATATTTCCAACTCTCAAAGAATCAAAGAAATCTCCAAAGAACGGGCAGAGCTAGAGCCTATAATCCGGAAATACGAAGATTACAAGAAGGTGAGCAAGCAGATCAAAGAGTCTGAAGATATTCTCGGCGATCCTCAATCAGACACAGAATTAGCCAAGCTGGCCGAGGCTGATTTAAAAGAATTGCTGGAGAGAGAAGAGAAACTTCTCCAGGAGCTGAAAGTATTGCTCCTCCCCAAGGATCCAAATGACGAGAAAAATGTCCTATTAGAGATCAGGGCAGGAGCAGGTGGGGATGAATCCACCCTCTTTGCCCAGGACATGTTCAGGATGTATTCCCGTTATGCAGAAAGCAAGGGCTGGAAACTGGAAGTCATGCAAACGAGTCTCTCGCCAATTGGAGGTTTCAAGGAAATCATCGCCAATATCCGGGGCAAAGGAGCCTATTCCAGGCTCAAATATGAAAGTGGAGTCCATCGTGTGCAAAGGGTGCCTAAGACTGAGGCCAGCGGCCGAATTCACACCTCAACAGTGACAGTGGCCGTGCTTCCTGAAGCAGATGAGATCGAGATGAAGATAGACCCGAAGGACTTGAGGATTGAAGCTTTTGGAGCCTCTGGACCTGGCGGCCAGAACGTCAATCGCAACTACACGGCCATTCGTGTCACTCATAAGCCCTCAAGTCTTGTTGTCACCTGCCAGGATGAAAAATCGCAGCACCGCAATAAGGAGAAAGCCCTGCGCATCTTGCGCTCGAGACTCCTGGATATGGCCCAGAAGGAGCAACAGGAAAAGATCGCCCAGGACAGAAAAATGCAGGTGGGGACAGGGGAGAGGAGTGAAAAGATAAGGACCTACAATTTCCCTCAATCGCGGGTGACAGATCACCGGCTGAATTTGACTCTCTATCAACTGGATAAGGTACTGGATGGGAATCTGGATGAGATCATCGAGAAATTGGTCATCCTTTTCCAGACAAAGATGATGGAGAAGGAGTCAAGCGGTTCTGCGGAAGTCCATCCTTAATTGAGCACTCTTCAGGAATTATTCCTCAAAGGAACTTTGCACCTAAAGGGAGTTCCCCATCCTCATCTTGAGGCGAAAGTCCTCCTCCTCAAATGCACTTCCCTGACAGAAGAGCAGTTCTTATCCTCCCCAGAAAGACCTATTTCCATAAAAGAAGAGAGATGCTTTTTCAAGTTGATCGCCAAACGCCTGGCTCGTTTCCCGGTCCCTTATTTGACAGGCAAAAAGGAATTCTGGTCAATTCCCTTTAGAGTTTTTCCTGGAGTTTTTATTCCACGACCTGAAACCGAGTTACTTGTTGAAAAGGCCTTGAACCATTTGGCGGGAAAAGAAGAAATTCTTGTTGACATCGGAACAGGCTGCGGAAATATAGCCATTTCCTTGGCCAAAGAATTACCTCAGGCTCGGATTATAGCCACTGATTTTTCGCGAAAAGCGATAAGAGTAGCTACAGTGAATGCCAGCGAGTTAAAGATTGAGAATATCATCTTTGTTTGTGGCCGTTTATTTTCTCCCCTGAAAAAGCTTGATTTAAGGGAGAAGTGTGATCTTATCGTCTCCAATCCTCCCTATGTTTCAGAGAAAGAATGGGAGGGACTTGACCAAGAAATAAGAGATCATGAGCCAAAAAAGGCTCTTGTCGCCGGGCAAACAGGACTTGAATTCATAAAAAAATTGATTCGAGGAGCGCCTTCTTTTCTCAAGACCAATGGCCATCTTTTGCTGGAGATAGGTGAAGGGCAGCTCAGAGAGATTCTGGCTCTCTTTGATGCCAGATGGAATGAGGTCACCTCTTTCAATGATTTGAGGGGGATTCCAAGAGTTGTCCTTGCTAAGAGAAAATAAAAAAAGTCTGACCCAGTCAGCAGCTAGACATTCTTCCTCTTGAACAGTTCAGAGAATTTCTCAAGAGAAGGGATGAGAGTTGTTGTTTCAAAGCGGATTCTTTCCCAATTTTTTAAATCCAGAGAACAAAAGGCTTTTACCATTTTGGGGTCAAATTGGCTTCCTGAATTGCCCTGAATTTCTTTTTTGGCTGTTCGAAAATCCCTCTCTCTGCGGTAGGGACGATAGGAAGTGATGGCATCCAGGGCATCAGCTAGGGCAAATATCCGGGCCTCAAGAGGGATGTTTTCTCTTTTTAAGCCATGAGGGTAGCCGGA
Source organism: uncultured Eubacteriales bacterium (assembly GCA_964584535.1). Classification (GTDB taxonomy): domain Bacteria; phylum Acidobacteriota; class Aminicenantia; order Aminicenantales; family CAZPAX01; genus CAZPAX01. The sequence continues at coordinate 4,587 of CAZPAX010000130.1, read as the reverse complement.
GCCATCATATCTTTCATGGTGATAGAGAATAATGTTTCCCACTTCTTTCACCATTTTTATCTCCTTGATCAACCCAAATCCCAGGGAAGGATGAAGCTTGATTTTTTCCCATTCTTCGGTTGTCAAACAATCTTCTTTCTTGAGGATAGAATCTGGGATGGCAATTTTCCCCACATCATGAAGCAGAGCTCCCTTTCTGATGTTGTCGAGGGTTGTCCTGTCTTTGATGCCCAAGAGCTCGGCAATCACTTGGCTGTATTTGGCCACTGTCCGGGAGTGCCCGAAGGTCTCGACATCCCTTAAATCCAGAGCATTCATCAAATTTTCGAGGGTGGTGTTATAGATTTCCTCAAGCTCTAAAGCGTGTCTCATATTCCTGGTGTGTTCTAATCTGAGTTTCCTCAAGTTTTGCATATAGAATTTATTTTGCTCAATGAGATCTTTTTTCTTGAATTCATTTTTTAGAGCTGAAAAGATACCTGCCGGATGATCCGGGCTTGTCAGGTGGTCAATGATGCCTTTCTTGAGCAGGGAAATCCCCAAGTCGTGATTTTCGAGCTTGGAGAGGACAATGATTGGCAGATCGGAATTGTTTTTTTTCAGATTCCTGAGGATTTTCAGGTTATGGCCATTAAAGAGAGGAAGACTAACCACAAGGAGAGAGAATCTGTTCTTGCTTTCCAGAAGGCGAGAGGCCTCAGAAAATGAGGAAAAGGCTGTGACGTCAGAAGCCAAATCTTGGAGAAAAGTGACAAGAGATTCCCTTCTTTTTTCATTTTCTTCGACGATTAAAACCTTATTCTGACTCATGATGTGACTCCCTTACTTAACCCTAAAACTTGATAACTTCATTGCCTTTTATATACCTTATTTTACTTAGAAGATTCAAGACATTTGAGAGGGATTTCCAAAATACTCTTTGAAGAGCACTTCTTTTCACCCTTTACGGTGAGACAAATGAATAAAAAATCCCCTCAGGAATCGTCTGAGAAGGTGATTGAATTCCATGTTCCTATCTGATAAAAAATAAGGAAGTGCATGGAACCTGCTTTGAGGTTTGCTTCAAAAGGATGACCTTGCCTTTAGAGGGTAGTTTTGTAGTATAATAATTATAAGCAAGGCTAAGGAGAGCAAAAATGGCAGAGGAGAATGAGTTCCTAAAAGAATCATCCGCCCTCATTAAAGAAATTGAGAGTCAGCTTGAGAAAGTCTTGCTAAAGAAAAAGGAAGAAATCGAGAAGAGCCTCGGAGAAAAAATTAGGCAGGAAAAGGAAGAAGCTGAGAAAAAGATTCATGATATTGAGAAAGAATTTGAGAAAGAAAAGCAAGCCTTGAAAGAATACCGAGCGCTCATGACTGATTTCAAGAGCAACAAAGCCAGTATTCAGAATCAAATCAAGGATCATCTCAACAAGGCTCTCCAGCACCAGAAAGATATCGAGAAACTGGCAGGGTTGACCTTTGAAGAACTCAAGAGAGTAATTGAATTGAGCCAGAAGCTCGAAGATCTTCGCCTTGGCGCCGAGGAAAAAGCCCACTTCTTGAGAAAAGATATCCAGGAGAAATTTGGGATTGTGACTGAAGTCCCCGAGACCAAGGAGAGAGAGGAGCTTCTGGTTGATCTGGACCAGGAACTAACAAAGCTGAAGAAAATCAAGGATATTTTAGGAACAGAACCAGAGATCAACACCCAAAAAATGAAAGCTGAGAAAGCTCCTCCAGAAAAAGAAAGAGAAAATGAGTTTCAGGCCGAAATTCCAAAAATAAATGAGGTGATAGAGAAATCCATTTCCCGTGAGGAATTTATCTTCGAAGAAGAAGCCCAACCCGAGGAAAGAGTAGAAGAACATGTAGAAGAAAAGGCAGAGGAAAGGCCGCCTCTGGAAGGAGATAATTTCCAAACCGCTTTTGAAATACTTGAAAAATACCGGAAGTCAGATTTCAACGAAAATAACCGGGAGGTCAGTTATTTCCAGAAAGGATATAAAATCATCCTCGATGGCGAAGCCTTTATCCAGACCATAAATAACATTTTGGAAGAATCCAAAAAGCTTTATCTGAAACTCGACCAGACAGAAGCACCCAAGGATCAATTCTTCATCAAGCAAGAGCTTATCAATCATCAAGAAATGCTAAGAAAACATACTCTTCGCTGTGTCAGGATGTGCGAGAGAGATTCCTGTTCCCTGGCCAAATATACGGACAAGATTCTGAATATGGATGTCCTTAAGGATCTCTTGGAAAGGCTCAATATGGCCAATTGGAGCAACGAGGAAGACTTTTTGTCTTTTGTCAGCTATGCTGTTTCCTTGAAAGATGCTTTCTATAGAAGGATCACTCCGCCAGCTATTTATTTACGAAGTTTAGTTGATGAATTGCAGGCTTAAGCAAGAGGGATTTCTCTCCCTCCGAGAGAGAAAAAGTAATCTTCTAAATTTCTTTTATCCTCAAGAGATATGTCCTTAAACTTTAACCCCGTGTAGAAGGCGGAAGATTCTGCGCCGCCTCTTTCGGAATAGATCACATCACCTTTAAATTGACTTGCCTTGTTGCCCAGGATGAGGATTAAATCAATGGTCTTTTCCAGGGGAAGTTCTTTTTCCGATGGGATTTTTGCTCCTCCTAAGCTCAAATTGATGGTTTTTGTCACTTTGTGGACATTATTCTCTTTATAGATGACGATGGTTGAAGCATAATATCTTTCAAATTTTCTTTTTTCCTCGAAAAATTTTTCTGTGTAAGGTTTGATAAATCCGGTCTTCCCTTTGATATAGACACAGACCTTGTTTTTGTTCAAAGGTTTCTCATCTATATCCTTGCCTTTGAGACTACCATGTTTTTTGCCCTTTGCCTCAGCTAAGGCCATGTCGGCTTCATTGGCGGTCGCTTTCAACTCATTTTTTGTAACTGAGGGGAGAGAATCGAGCCTTCCCTTGGGAAAGAGAGTGACTCCAAAGCTCATCGTTAGATTATTTTTTGGCTGGAACTCTTGAAATTCAAAATAGTTCTCTTCGACATTTTTCCTTATTCTCTCTGTCAGTGAGCAAGCCTCTTCAATGTTTTTAACGCCGGTGAGAAAAAAGAGAAATTCCTCTCCGCCATACCGGCAGAGAAGGTCTTCTTCCCGGATAGACATCTTAAGCACTTTGGCCAGTTTCCGCAGCAACCTATTTCCTGCCTCATGCCCGTTTCTGTCATTGTAGTCCTTAAACCAATCCACATCTCCCATGACCATGGCATAAGCTCCCTCTTCTTGACGGCGTTTACTCTGAGATTCAATTTTTTGAATGACTTTCTCGAAGAAAGGATCGGGGCGGAGGAGGCCTGTCAGGGCGTCGTATTGGATGAGGTTGAGCTTTGTCATGGCAATGGAAATGTGTTCTGAGAGTCCGCGCAGAATCTGCTGGTCTTCCATGGAGAAGCCTTCCTTAACCACTTCTCCGGCTATGGTTTTATTGTAAACTTCAAGGACTCCAATGACTTCTCTCTCATGCATGATAAGGACACAGAGTATGTTTTTCAAAGGAGCTTTCAGCTGCTCTGCGTACCTTTTCGACATTCTCCGGTCAGCGGAGATATCAGCGAGATTTACCTCCTGGCCATAGCGAGCGGCAAATGAAGCAAACTCCTGGGATTCGAGCAAAGCAATATGTTTGGAAAATTCTGGATGAGATAAGAAAGCATCATCCCAGACGAGGGGTTTGAGATACTTGCCGATTGTTTCATTCTCTTCCAGGATATAAATTGTTATCCCCCCAGCCCGGACGAGCTCTTTAATATCATTGGTGATATCGAGGAGGCTGCTGACATCGTTGGCGGTGTATAGTCTTCTGAGAATTTTTTCAATTTTCTTCTTTTCTTTCTGAAACCCGAAATATTTTGACTCCAAGAAGATGCGCTTTTTGAGTTCCTCAAGAAGGTTCTTGCTTATAAAACTTTTGATTTCTCTGACTTTCGAATAAACCTCTTGAAATTTAAGTTCGGCAAGTTCTTTGGAATTAAGGAGGTTCTCGACTTCTGTCTTCAGTTGAGAGTGTTCTATGGCTGTCTTTATGGTTCGCAGATATCCATTTTTATCCTGATCTGGGAAGGAGAGGACAAGATAATCCAGATAACGGTTGGCAGGCCATTCCTTGATGATTTCCTGAATTTTCTTTTCTTCCTTACCAGTGATGAGGATACTCGTTGTTTTCTTGAACAATCCTTTGAGAGAAGAGTAATTGGCCAGGCTGGAATCAACCAGGGCGACATTGAAATTGATTGTTTCGAGGAGGAAAATCGTCCTCTCCAGGGTTGTTGAAGATAAAACAGAGCCCAGCGGCTCGCAGAGCTTGGTCAGAAGTTCAATCTCTTCCCGATTCGGGTTGAGAATAAGAAAACTTCCTTTATTCATTTTCTTTTTTGGATCTCTTGCTGAAAACTAAAATTACTCCTCTTTACCTTGGCTTTAACCTCAACTTTAAAAAGGTATATTAATGTTTTTTTATTTCCTTTGCAATACTTTTTATATAAATTTTTTTTGGCCTAGAGTCAACTGTTTTTTTTGAAAGCATCTCTTTTTATGTGATTCAATCGGGTGCAGGAAGC
>CAZPAX010000129.1:0-7206 GCA_964584535.1 uncultured Eubacteriales bacterium | reverse complement strand
TCCAATCATTGTCCCCAGGATACTTCCCTCCCCTCCACTGAGGCTGCCTCCGCCGATGACGACCGCGGCAATGATGTCTAACTCTAAACCGACAGCCACTGTGGGATCGCCAACAGTGAGCCGTGAGAATTCCATCACCCCGCTCAGTCCGCAGAAAAGCCCGGAGAGAGAATAGATGAAGATTTTCGCTCTTTTTGTCCTGATCCCGCAGAGGCGGGCTGTGGCCTCATTGGAGCCAATGGCAAAAACATGTCTTCCAAAAACTGTATAGCGCAAGACAGCAGCCATGACCAGTGCCAGAAAAATCATCAGCCAGACTCCAGGGGCCATGAGCAGCCAGGAAAGACGGGGGCTTTTAGCCATGAGCTCGTTGACCCAGGTCAAAGGAGCATCAATCTTCTGATTTCCGGCGATCCACTTGGCTATTCCCCGGGCTATGCCCAGCATACCAAGAGTGATGATAAAGGGAACAACCCTGAGGGAAGTGATCAGGCTTCCGTTCCAAAATCCGATCAGCCCTCCAGTCAGGATTCCAGCAACAACAGCCAGAAAAGGCGAGAATCCGGCATTGATCACATAGGCTGTGATGACACTGGAGAGAGCAATGTTCGAGGCTGCCGAAAGGTCAATTCCGCCGCTGATAATAATCAGAGTCATGCCCAGCGCTCCCAGAGCAACGATCACTGACTGAGTGGCAACGCTCTTTAAGTTTGCGATTCTCAGGAAGCGGTCCTGGACCTCAGGAATTGAAGAAAAAATGGCGATAACCAGCAAGAGGCCCAGAAAGGGAGCCAGCCAATTGATCAAAGCCTGGATACTCTTTTTCCTTTTCATGTTTAGTGAAAATTTTCCTTAGGCTTTCCTGTTGTCGCTACGGTCATAAGGCTCTGGGCATCCCACAGAGAGGAAAGCCGAACATCAACAATCTGTCCCCGATGGAAGACTGCGATCCTGTCACAGACGCCAAGTAGCTCTGGAAAATAGGAGCTGATGAAAAGAATAGCTTTCCCCTGAGAAGCAAGCTCTCCTATCCATTCATAAATTTGAGTCTTGCTGAGGACATCTATTCCCCGGGTTGGCTCATCCAAAAGAAGAATATCTGCTTCCTGATGAAGAAGCCGAGCTAGGGCAACTTTCTGCTGATTCCCTCCAGAGAGGTTAAAGACAGGCTGGGTTGAGCTCTGAGCTTTAATCTTCATCCGTTCGACCCAATTCCATACTGAGCGGTTTTGCCGCTTGACCTGGAGGAAGCCAAAACGGCAATAGGGAGAGAAACGGCTAAGAGTTAGGTTGTCGGCCACAGATCTGGCAAGGGCTAATCCTTCCCCTTGTCGATCTTCACTCAAGAATCCCATGCCTTGCCCAATCCTCTGCCAGGAAGCACCTTTCCTTGTTTCTATAGATTTTATGATTAGATAGCCATTCTCGATGGAATCAAAGCCAAAAATGGTTCTTAGCATTTCTGTTCTGCCTGCACCAACCAGGCCAGCCACCCCCAGAATTTCACCTGCGCGAAGAGCAAGCTCCACATCTTGCAGCATTTTCTTCCCTTTCAATTTATTCAGAGAAAGCAAAACCTCCCCGATTTTATGTTCCACGCGGGGGAACATCTCTTGAACTCTCTGGCCAACCATCATCTGAATAAGCTCTTCAAGGGAGACTTCTTCCATGGCTCCAGACTGGACCTTTTTCCCATCTCTCAATACTGTATAAGAGTCAGCCACCTTTTGGACTTCCTCAAGAAAATGGCTGATGTAGATGATACTCACCCCCTGGTTTTTGAGTCTTCGGATGATCTGGAAGAGCCTCGAACTATCCTCTTGGGAAAGGGAACTTGTTGGCTCATCCATGACCAGAATTTTTGCTTCATCGGCAAGAGCGCGGGCAATCTCAACAACCTGCCTGGCTGCTACACTCAATTTGCCAACAGGCGTATCCAGAGATATCTCCGGATGATGGACAAATTCTAAAGCCTCCCTGACCTTTTTCCTCATCTCTTTTCGCTCGATAAAGCCAAAGGAATGAATCTCTTTTCCGAGCATGATGTTTTCTTCAACTGTCAGGTGAGGAGCCAGATTCAATTCCTGATAAATCATGGAGACCCCTCTCCGTCTCCCATCGAGAGGACTCTGAGGACAATAGGATGAGCCTTCGTGGAACATGTTCCCTGAGTCCGGTTTTAAAGCCCCGCTCAAAATCTTGACCAGGGTGCTTTTGCCTGCCCCATTCTCGCCCAAAAGGGCGTGAACCTCTCCTTTACGGATCTCAAAATCAACACTGTCCAGTGCGCGAGTTGCTCCAAAACTCTTACTGATATTTTTCATCTGCAGAGGTAGGGACGAAGCTTGTTTCTGGGACATTAATCGAGTAAGGGAGAAAAATCAGGCGAAAGAAGGGCTTTGATATCGGGATTGTCCATATTTTCTCGAGTAGCCAGATAGACACCTGTATCTACTTTTTTTTCGATTGGCTGACCCTGCAGATGGAGAACCATCTGTCTCACTCCCAAATAGCCCATCTTGACTGGATTCTGGAGGACAAGGCCATGGATATGGCCATCCCTTAAACCCTGGATAAGCTTTGGGCTGCTATCAAAACCGACAAAGGTGACCTTACCTGCCAATCCAGCTTCCTGAAGAGCCCGTAGGGTGCCGAAAGTGCTGGACTCATTCGGACAGAAAATCCCATCAACCTCAGGGAAACGGCTGAGGAGATTCTCAACCAATTGATAAGCTGTTTCTGTTGTTGAGCCAGCATACTGGTCCTGAACAAGGAGGGAAATGTTTGGGAATTCTTTTTTCAGAGTATCCAGAAATCCTCTTTCCCGTTCCATGGTGCTGGCTGAGCCTTCCTGGTAGCGGATGAGAAAGATCTTTTTTCCGCCAGGGAGAAGCTGGCCAATCCTTCGGGCAGCCAGGACTCCACCTTGATAATTATCGGTGGCCACAAAACTTATATAATCCTGGCCCTGAAGTCCGGAATCAATGATAACCACAGGAATATTTTCTCTCACTGCATCCTGGACTGGCCGACAGAGAGCCCGGTCATCCAAAGGCGCAAGGACTATCCCGTCCACACCGCGGTTGATAAAATCCTCAACCACTGTGATCTGCTGAGCCCGGTCATCCTCTTTTTGAGGCCCCTTCCAGAGGATCTCAACACCAAGCTCCCGAGAAGCCTTTACCGCTCCAGCATGGATGGATTTCCAGAATTCATGGGTCATTCCTTTGGGAATAACAGCGATCTCGAGCTCCCTGGCTCGTTTATCTTGAGGAGATATTTTCTGCTCTCTTTCTCCACAGCTGGCCAGGAGGAGACAAAAAAGCAGAGGAAAAAGAATAAATTTTGTCTCTTGGAATTTCATTCCACAAGTATACTCAGAAGAAAATATCCAGTCAAAGCTTTCTTCACTCCCAAAATTGCTAATAAAAAAATAGAGTTTTTGCTCTTCAAGAATAATCAGAAAAACTAGCGGAGAAGGAATATCCCCCCTTGGAAATTCCTCCTCCTTGCCTCAGAAAATTTTTGGGAAAGCGCTGCTATTTCTTCTTCAGAATAGGCATCCCGGTGCGGGGTGTCTCAACAACTTTATAGGCTTCCGGAACAGCGTCTAAAGCTCCAGGCCTAATATCCCGAGCGAAATAATAGATACGCTGTCTCCGTCCGCCTTTGAGATTGACATCTCTGAAATGAAGATAGTACTTAACCCCTTTTTTGTTTGTGAATTCATAAGCCATTGATTATACCTCCAAATGAATTTCTTAGGCTAAAAAACAAATCCCAGGCTTATCCCGATGAGATGAGCAGTTGTCGAGTAAGTGCCTTCCACTAAGTTTACTTTTGGTGATAGAAGATAATAGATGTTCCTGTTCGGGCTCGTTCTGTCACTGAAAAGCTCTAGCTGGTAAGCTAAATCAAGAACAAAGTAGCCTTTCTTGTAGCCAAAACCTCCAGTAAATGCCCAACGCTTGGCATCAGGAAGAACAGGGTCCATGCTCTCCACAGGCTGGGGACTCTGGTCGTGGAGAAGGCCAGCTCTCAAAGCAAAATTTTCATTCACCTTGTACTCTAGGCCTCCTCGAAAGATAAAAGAGTCTTTCCAATCCTCAGTAACCTCTTTGTTGGCAAAACCAGGCACACCAACCTCGACCACATATTTGTCATAGGAGGACCAGAGGACATAGTGGATATCCGTAGAAAGAAGAACCTTTGGAGTGAGGTTAAAGGCTAGCCCAGCACCAAGAATGTGAGGGAAGTCAAAAGAAGTTGCGGCTGTCCCCTCCGTCGGAAAAAGAGGCCTGACAACAGCAGGAATATTGGCCGTATCCAGAGTCAGGTCTCCCTCAAATTTGATCTTGAATCCGCTTCTCCAGTTCAAACCAAAGGAAAAATTCTCTCCTTTATAGAGAGCACCAGCATTGAATCCCCAGGCATCTCCATTGGCTTTTAGATTAATTGGAACATCATAAGCTCCCAAAAATGGATTGAGTGGTTTGAGATTGACAAGTTCAACGAGATCAAAAGAAATGGTCGAATAAATATAAGAGGCGCCAAAGCCCAAAGAAAAATTTTCACTTAATTTAAAAGCAATGGCAGGATTAAAAAAGAATGTCTTCATATCATCCTGGTAGGAGATGTATCTCAAGGGATAATCCTTTGGCCATTTGGTTCCCAATCCATAAGGAGAAAAGAAGCCAAAGCCTGCAGCCATTTTTTCACCAAACCTGTGAGAGATGTAAAAAGTCGAAGGGTAAAACCATTGACTTTTCTGATTAACAGATTTGTACGTGGGATCAGGCCAATTGGGCAAGCTCAAAGAACCCTTGGAAGTGATCAAAGTTGTTCCAGTATAGATCTGAGTCCCGTTGAGGAAGGCAATGCCAGCAGGATTATGGAAAATGGCAGAAGGATTGTTGGCCAAAGCAACAAAGGCTCCAGCCATGGCCATTGCTGAAGCCCCATGTTCATAAATGAGAAAACCTGAACCATAACTTAGAGGCACAAGCCCCGTAAGAACTAGGCAACATAAGATTGCCGTCCAAAGCTTTTTCATCAAAGCCTCCTTAGCAGAATTCTTTCTCTGCTTAGAAAATTTTTTTAAAGAATGTCTCTCGCCAATTCTGTTTAATCTTGTCCAAGTATTATAAGAAAACAGGCGTAATGTCAAGATAAATTTGATATTTTTTAAAATTTCTCTCGGGGAAAAAGCTAGGGAATGATCAAATCCTGGCGGCCGATCTCCTTTAAGATTTGAGGATAGATGCTGGAAATGGGCTTAATCATAGGCAAAAGCTTCATAGCTTGAGTCATATTTCCTTCTATTTTCGTCTGCTGAGCAAGAATACTGGCCACAATGTTTGCCTTCCCCTGCCAGAATTTATGCAGAAAATCTGCGGAATTGGTGAAGAGGAGATCAGGTTTAAGGTTACTTTCACCAAAGAGATAAGAAAAATATTTTCCTTCCCCGGCTGATTTGCAGTTGATGGTGATTATTCCCTCAGGATCATGGACTTTGAAGGAGATGACAAGCTTGGCTCTGGCAAGCTCAGGTCCAACTTCTGGATGCGAGGCCAAGCACTCCAAAAGAGCCCGATGGATTTCATACATTTCACGACTGTCTTTAAAATAAGGCACAGCGAAATTCTCCTTCCTTCGAAATTCTTTTTAATGGACAAATCCAACTGAAGGAGGAACCTCGGCAGGAGTGATGGGGCCAAAATTTTCTTCGTACCTCTTCAGGTTTGCTTCCAAGGCTTCCATAAATCTCTTGACATGGGCAGGACTGAGAATAATCCGGGAGATGAGCTTTCCCATTGGCCCGTCAGGAAAAATAAAGGCAAAATCAAAAATGAATTCTTCTCTTGTGTGACGGATAGCGGCGAGGTTTGAATACTGGCCGAGGGCAATATGTTCGTCCACTTTTATGTCAATTTTCTTCTCTTCCATGAATCCTCCTTTTCTACATTCTTACTCATATAATAATAATTTTGTATTATTTCATAAATTTTTCTTTACTTTTTACTTTTTTTTATTATAATGGAGGTGGCTTTCTTTCGCGGGCTGGAGAAAGCCCCCACCTTTTTGGTTCCCATCATCAACCCCCCTTTTGCTGACAACAGCCCGCACCTTATCTTTAAGAATGGAAATCCATAAGAATTCATCCAGATTCTCAGCCTCAGTCTTTAATTGATAGGCTCTCCTTCAGGATATTGGTCGATAACCTCCGCAGGAACTTCAAAGACTTTTCCCCACCCTCCCAGGCGCATCACTACTGCAGGACTTACGAGTCCTCGTCTCCTCCCCTTTTCGATGAGGTAGACAGGCCGGTTGGACCTTGTGCTCTGCTCCACAACCATATGGCCTTCAAAGGTTAAATCAATCATCGCTCCTTCTTCCATTTTCTCCAGGATTTCAGAGGAGACCTCGACCAGATATTTCCAGGGATCCTTGCCTCTCTTGAGGTCATAATTGTAGCGGTAGATACTCTCCAAGTTCTTGAAACCATGGCGGATATAAATGCCAGGCCCTTTCCTTTCAATCATATAGACAGTGGCGTCGCGAGCCTTGATATAGCGCTGGTGAAGGTAAGCGAGATTGTCGGTGGAAGGCCACTTAGAGAATTCATAATCCATCCGCTCCAGGATTTTCCTGCAATCCGAAAGAGCATAAGGCATGATACCACCCTTTTTCATCTCTGCTTCCAAATCCTGGAAAGAGCTGGCAAGATAGAGAAAGGCATTGTAGAGATTGGTTCTCAGATAACTATTCCTGAAGTAATCAGATCTCTCTTCCGTCAGTTTCAGAAAAAGCCGGCAGGAAGACAAAAAGGCTTCGGATTTAAAAAGAATGCCTTGCTCCTGATTAGAGATTGTCCCATTCCAGCCTCTAAAGTGGTCAAAACTTGACTGTGCCAAGTAAGTCGCCAGCTTTTCCAATTCAAGGCCCAGACTGTAAATATATTCCCTCCTGTCCGCAGAGGAAAGAACGGAAAGGAAGAGGAAATAGACAAGAAAAAAGAAAAGACTCCTTTGAATGACTTTATTCCGCATTCGATGCTCCTTTTCAGCGATTAAGAAGAAAATATCCGATTGAAGACAGAAAGTCAATTTGCCCTTGACCTAGGGAAGCATTTCTTTTTATGTGATTCAATTGGGTGCAGGAAGCTGCCCTTGGCCCCCGCACCCCGGGGAACCAGTCCCGGCGGTT
>CAZPAX010000128.1:0-7235 GCA_964584535.1 uncultured Eubacteriales bacterium | reverse complement strand
GGTATAGTCATGGGGATGACATTCAACTTGAAAAACAGATCTTCTCTGAATTTTCCCTTAGAGATGAGTTCTCTCAGATTCCGACTGGTCGCAGAAATGACTCTGGTGTCAATGCCGATGGGTTCTGTTGAACCCAGGGGTTCAAATTTTTGTTCCTCAATGACTCGCACCAGCTTGGCCTGAGTCTTTAAGCTCATATCGCCAATCTCATCAAGAAAAAGGGTCCCTCGGTCAGCCAGAATGAATTTTCCCTTTTTGTCCTTATCAGCATGGATGGAGTAACCTTTAAGGTGTCCCAAGAGCTCGATCTCCATCAGTTCATCGGGAATGGCAGCGCAGTTCACTTCCACAAATCTCTTATCTTTTCTCTGGCTCATTTGATGAATCAAGCGGGCAACAAGTTCTTTGCCCGTTCCGTTTTCCCCGGAGATGAGGATGCGTCCATTGGTGGGAGCTACAGCTTTTATCTCATTCCTCAGTCTCTGGATAGAGCGGCTTTTTCCCATCAGATGATATTCAGCCCTGAGGTTTTCCCGGAGCTGGAGATTTTCTTCCTCCAATCTTTTTTGTTTCAGGGCGTTTTTGATGGTGACCACGACATTTTCTAAGGAAAGAGGCTTCTCCAGAAAGTCGTAGGCGCCGAGTTTTGTTGCTCTGACTGCTGTTTCTATGGTTCCATGACCTGAGATCATGACCACCTGGGGATTTTCCTCCATCGTTTTTATTTTTTGGAGGACTTCTATCCCGTCCATTTCAGGAAGCAAGATATCGAGAAGGATGAGATCAAAATTGTGTTTTCTCAAAAGATCAAGGCCGTCTCTTCCTGAATCAGTTGTATCGACCAGATAGCCTTCATCCTCCAGAATTCCCTGAAGTGAAGCTCGGATACTGGCCTCATCATCGATGACAAGAATTTTATCTTTGATCATGATGGAATCTGGATGATGAATTTAGCTCCGCTGGGGCGGTTGTTTTCGACATGGATAGATCCATTGTGCTCTCGGATGATTTGACTGACAATGGCCAGACCCAGGCCTGTTCCTTTCTTTTTTGTCGAAAAGTGGGGCATAAAGAGTTTCTCCTTGTCCTCAAGAGAAATGCCAGGGCCTGAATCCGTAACTTCAATTTTTACTCTCTGGGCAGGTCTGTCAAAAAAGGTACGGATCCAAATTTTTCCCTTTTTGTTCATGGCATCAATAGCGTTGTCAAAGAGATTGATGAAGACGCGCTTGATCTGCTCAGGGTCAAGCTGAAGAGGGGAGGGCATCTGGGAAGAAAAATGGACTTCAAATTCTATATCAGTGAATATTCCCCTGAAGAGGGAAACGGTTTCATCGATGATGCGGTGGATATCTGCAGGCTGGAGACGTACCTTGGGCATGCGGGCAAAGTTGTAGAACTCATCGACCAGGGACTTTATTGTCCCAGCTTCTTGAATGATAGTCTTTGCCCCCTCTTCAATAATTTCATGGTTGTCTTTTTCGCTTTTCTTGAGATTTTTGATGATTCTTTCTGCAGAAAGCTGGATGGGCGTCAAGGGATTTTTGATTTCATGGGCGACTCTTTGAGCCATTTCTTTCCAAGCCGCAATCTTCTGGGCTTTAATGAGCTCTGTGAGATTGTCAAGAACTATAATCAAGCCTGAGAATTCGTTGTCAGATTGCCTCAGGGGAGAGAGGGCTAAGGCTAAGGTTGTCCGCTGGCTGTTGGATGTGACCTGAGTTTCTTTATTCCCCAATTTGTATTTGTTCTTCATTCCCCATTCGATATTCTTCAGGACATCCTGGTATCTGCTGTCGCCTAGGACTTCTTTGTAACTTAGGCCGATAAAATCTCTGGCAGGCAGACCCAGCATCTCACGGGCAGAGGGGTTGATCGTGGTGATTGCGCCCTCGGCGTCAAGGGCAATCACTCCAGTCGTGATGTTGTTCAATATAGTCTCGATATATTGTTTCCGAGCTTGCTGTTCCGCTGTCTTTTGGGCAATATCTTTTTGGCTCTCTTTCAAGTCAGAAATCATCTGGTTGAAGGAATCGATAAGAATTCCCAGCTCATCAGAGGCGGGATCCTCCACTCTGACATTGAGATTTCCCTTGGAGACTTCTTTTGTCGCCTGAGCTAGTTTTTCGATAGGCACAGTGATTCCTTTTGCCAGATGAAAGCCTATCCAGCTGGCAGCAAAGATAATCAGGAGGGTGATAAAAATGAGGGTGAAGAGATAGAAGGTTTTCACAGGATTTTTCTGGATCTTGAGCTGGCTGTATCTCTGGACATAGGAGGTGATATTGGCGATTCTCTGGGCATAGTTATGAGGAAGGAATTTTCCTGTAGCCACCAACATATTTCCTATGTTCGGGACATTGAAGGAGATACCGCGGTGTATCATCTGTCCTGTGCCCATGGGTTCAATGCTTCTCAGATCTTCGCCGAGCTGGGCTCGCTTGACAATATTTTCTTTGAGGCCCCGGTAATCCTCGAGGGGGAGATTGGAGTTGAGATAGGAAAAGAGTTCTTCGTCTTCCACAAAGACAACAATTTCATCCAATTTGTATTCGGTCAGTTTCTCCCGGACAAATTCCCTCAAGAGAAGCCTATTTTCAGGAAAGGCAAGTCTATCTCTTTTGATGGCGTTGCTCAGTTGCTGGGCATAGTGAAAGGTGATTTCTTCGGCATTGGCATAGAAGCCATCGGCCACACTTTTCGTGTCATTCAGTATTCTGTCCAGGGGGGTTCTGAACCAGTTTTCGATATTCCGGCTGATCAAATCAGAGGCAAAGAGGAAAAGGAGAAGGGTAGGGATGAAGGAGAGGGCGATAAAAAAGAGGACAAGCTTTGTCTTGAAGTTAGCTCCGAGGACTTTTCTTTTTCGTTCCAGGTAGAGCTTAACCAGATTCCTCCCCAGGACAAAGAAGAGGATAAGGAAAAGAAGAAGGACGATGATCTGCAAGGAGGAAAGGAGAATGTTTGTCAGAGAGGTGGGCGAAAACTCTTGAGATTCACGAATAAAATATTCAATGGTGAAAAAGAGAATAATCAAAAATAGGATAATGGCTCCGATAACCCGGGGCCCTTTTTTCTTTGAGTCATTCATTTTTTTCTGCCTGTAGCCTATTTTTTATTTTCCTCTTCAGGGAGGAGGAACTGGCGATAGTTTTCCAAGGTTATTTTGATGTTTTTCAGAACTGCCCCTGAGGAGCCAAAGGCTTTCCCCTTTTTCCCGTTCAGGGTATAGGATATTCCTCCTGCGTTGCCGATATGAAATAGCAATTCCTTTAAGGCCTTGACCTGGAATTCATCTCCTGGCTGTTTGAGGCCGTCGACTACGAGCTCACCGTCGGCATAAACCTGAATCCAGGTCTCGTCCTGAAATGAAATATTAAGGATCATTTCCTTTTCTTCTTCGACAACAGGTTCCTTGACAGGTGGCAGAAGGATCTTTTGCTCAGAAGAGACATTCGAGGTCTCTGCTCTTTCTTGTGCGGGGGTGACCTTTTCTGGAAGGGAAAGAAAATAAAAGAGAAAGAATGCCACAACAACAAGGATAAAGAAAACTGCCGAGGCGAGCAAGATCTTCATTTTTTTTGAAGCTCTTGGCCGCGTCTCTATTTTTTTCTGTTCTTTCTTCAGAGCCTCCTCCTGAAGAAGGATGACCTCGTGATATTTGTTAAGAGCGTAATCTTCGTCGAGGCCAATGCTTTTGGCGTAAGTACGGATGATGCCTTTGATGAAGAATTCACCAGGAAGTAAATCCAGGCGATCCTCCTCTAGGGCAGTCAGAAATTTCAGGCTAATCTTGCTCGAATCGGAAATTTCTTTCAGAGAAATTCCGCGTAGTTCCCTTTCTCTTTTGAGTTCTTGCCCAAGAGATGCCATTTATAACAAATTTTAAGAAAATCCTGAAACTGTGTCAATTGTGGAAATTTTCGCATTAAAAAAAACTCTCGAGGAATAGAAAAATTATTTAAGATAAGGATCAACTATAAGTTGTGATATGATAAAATAGAAAAAAGGAAGGGAAAAGAAAAAGTGCAATGCCTCTCATAGATCTCCAAAAAGCTATAAAGCTTCAGGAAAAATTGGCTTTAAAGATCATCATCAAGTGGGATGGAAGAAAAATCAATTTGCTGGCAGGAGCTGATTTTGGCTATGACAGAAAAACGAACAGAATCGGGGCGATTATTGTCGTCCAGAAATATCCTGGATTCGAGACAGTCGAAATTTCCGAGGCGATAAGAGAAATCGATCTTCCCTATATTCCTGGGTTTCTGTCTTTGCGCGAAGGGCCCGCTTTTTTTGATGCCTTTTCGAAAATCAGGAATAAACCTGAAATTACTCTTGTCGATGGCAATGGGATTGCTCACCCGAGACGGATGGGATTGGCCTCTTATATTGGAGTTGTCTTGGATATTGCGACAATTGGATGTGCCAAGAGCGCCTTTTTTCCTTTTGACCTTCCTCCTCAGGCGAGAGGGTCGTATACTCACTTCAAGAATAGGAATAAGGAGAGAGTCGGGTATTGCCTGAGAACCCGTTCTGGAGTTAAGCCGATTTTTGTTTCCCCTGGCCACAGGATTGACTTCAGGCGCTCGATGGAAATAGTCCTCAGTTGCTCGAGATTCAGACTTCCTGAACCTTTGCGGGAGGCTCATCGCTTGGCCCAGAGGTTATTTGCCTCTTAGATTCTCAGAAAGCGAGAGAGGGAACTCAGGCTTCCTAGAAAGCCAATGACAACTCCACCTGCGAGGAGTTGGAGACACTGAGAAAAGGAGAGATGGCGGAGACTGATGACTTCCTGAAGAGCTCCCAAGGAAGAGCCCAAATAGAGAGGAAAGAGTGTCGCCAGGAGAAAAATGAGGGCCAGAGAAACGAGGCTTCCCAGGATTCCCAGCGCCATTCCCTCCAGAAGAAAAGGTATTCTGATAAAAATATTTGTCGCTCCCACCAGGCGGAGGATTTCAATTTCGTTTCTGCGGGCAAAGACGTTGAGTTTGATGACATTGGAGATGATAAAGAAGGAAGCGAGGATCAAAATGCCTCCCAGGAAAAATCCAATAGCTTTTGCCAGGCGGCTCAGGGATTGCATCCTTTCCACCCATTCTCTATTGAACTGAACATCTTCAATACCCCTTCTTTTCTTCATTTCGGCCAGAAAATTTAGGATTTCCGAAGGCTTGGAAGCCTGGTCTTTAAGCCTAGTTTCAAAAGAAGGGGGGAAGGGGTTGCTCTTCAAGTTCTCCAGTATTTCGCGGAGCTCAGGAAAATTTTTCTTGAATTTTTCCAGAGCTAAGTCTGAGCTGATGAATTGAACACCTTCGACCAGAGGAGATTTTTTGATTTCCTCTTCGATGAGGCTCAACTGTTTCTCTGTTAAGTCCTTTTGGAGAAAAAAGATAGCCACCATGTTCTTTGAGAATTCCTGGGCTATATATTTGAGGTTATTGGAAAGGGAGAGAAAAACTCCCAGGATGAGGAAGGAGAGACAGATAATGGTTATGGAAAAGATATTCCTAAGCCTGAACTGCCAGAGGCTGTTCGAGGCCTGTTTCAGAAAATATTTAATCTTTTGGAGAATTAGAGTCCTTCCTTTCCGATCAATTTTCCTTTGTGAAGGAATAAAATTTTTTGGCCAAAATGGCGGATGAGTTCCCTGTCGTGGGTGCCAATAATTACTGTTGCTCCCTGCTTGTTGATTTCCTTGAAAAGGGAAATGATCTCAAAAGCAAGTTCAGGGTCCAAGTTCCCTGTCGGCTCATCAGCGAGAATGATTTTCGGGTTGTTGACGACAGCCCGGGCAATAGCCACTCTCTGCTGTTCGCCGTAGGACAGGCGCGAAGGATAATCCCACATTTTGTGGTGAAGGTTAACCAATCTCAGGGCATTGAAAACTCTTCGTCTCACTTCTTTGTGGGCCACCCCGAAAATCTGGAGAGCTATTCCAACATTATCGAAAACTTTTTTGTGAAAAATGAGCCGAAAATCCTGGAAGACAATCCCCATCATCCTCCTCAGTTTGTAGATTTTATGGTCAGGAATGCGCAGGATATTTTTGCCATCAATGACAATCTGTCCTTCAGTGGGAAAGATTTCTCTAAAGATGATTTTGAGGAGAGTTGTTTTTCCTGAGCCGCTCGGTCCGGTGATAAAGAGAAAATCCCCTTCCTTGACCTCGAGCGTGATATCCGAGAGAGCCCAATGTGGTTTTTGGTATTGTTTTGAGATGTGGTAGAGCTCAATCATTTTAGTTTCTTTTTGTACTTATCCAAGATCTCTTTCAAAATATTTGTGACAAGCGGGAAAAGATTGGCCATCGCCACAGAAAAGCTTAATTCTTTTTAGCAGTTGAGCACGGATTTCCAGCCCTATGACAGGTTCGTACATCTGGGCGCCCTTCAGTTGCCAGGATTATAACATATTGGATTCAGGCTTTGCCACCGAGCTAAAAAATGAAGAGATACATGAACCAGCCAAAGAGTAAGGCCCCGACAACCATGCCCAGGAATAGGGCAATGGCATACCTGATCTGTGCTTTCCTTTCATTTTTTCTGATAAGAGCCAGGATGACAGATATAAAGAAAGCGTAGAGGATCATGGAAAGGAGATGGCTGGAGAGAATCATTTCTTTTTCCCCTTGGCAATGTCAAAGGCATCCAGAGCTACCAGATAGTTCATAAGCCCTGCTCCGGCGATATAAGCTGTTCCGAATTCAAAGGTGACGCTTTTCAGTGATCCCGGGCCTAAAGAAAAAATGCGAGAGAAGATGTAGGTTAGGCCATTTCCCAGATCAGCAAAGAAGGCGAGAATTGTCAGAGGATTTTCTGTTTGGGCAGGGTAGATCTTCCCTCCCATGTAAAGCCCCATGACTGTCATGAGAGAGATACAGATAAAGAAAATTATCCCTCGCCCATATCTCCGCAGAGTTATATGGCCCAATCCTGGGACAAGCCATCCCAGGAGCATGCAGGAGATGGCATTGATTATCATTTTTAACAAAGAATCTTAATAGAAAACTGCAAGCAAATCAAGAAGAATTTATTGGCCAAAATGGACAAGAAGCATCTCTTTTTATGTGATTCAATCGGTTGCAGGAAGCTACCCCTGGCCCCCGCACCCCGGGGAACCAGTCCCGTCGGTTCCCCCCATCGGAGGACCCGAGGGGGTCCCCCTTCCGCTACGGGGGCTTCCGAGCAGCCTCTTGTACCCATCATAAAGCTCACATATTAAGAGATGCTTTATTT
>CAZPAX010000127.1:0-7262 GCA_964584535.1 uncultured Eubacteriales bacterium | reverse complement strand
CAGCAAAAAACCCTTAGGAATAAGAATTTTGTTTTTGGCTGAAAATCAACCAGACCTCCTGTTTTTTTCTTCAGGAATTAACTCTGTAAGTCCCTTTTTCACGCAGGTGCAAGTCTGCTTTTTCTTCGACGATAAAATCTTCTGGAATTGATTTGATCATACAGAGATTATGGCAATAAAAGAGAAAAAATCAGGAACACTTTAGGCTTTTTCTTCCGCAACCTTGCTCACCGCATAATACATCGAAGCAAAGGCAGAGCGGATCCATATGACTGCTGGGATGATGCCTACAACCAAACAGAGCAAACCGCCGATCGCTATGGGAATGGCGGTCAATCCCATGAAAAATATCTGCCACTCATATCCCTTGGTAATCCTCCAGCTCTCTTTAACGGCTTCCACCGGGTCCATCTTCCGGTCAAGGACAAGGTATTCGACAAAGGCCAGCTTACAGGCAAATATGATGCCAGGGACGAGGAGGAGAAAAATTCCGATTCCGATGATTGCCGATTTCAGCAGGTGGGCCAAGACAACGTTCAAGTAGTTCTCAAAGGCTGAAAACATATCTTTAATTTCAAACTGTTCCTCTCTGGCAGCCTTGAGAAAGATGAAAGCCGAGCCATAAGCGATGGGCGCGTAAAAAAGCAACCAGTAAGCGAAGGCAAATATTCTCAGAATGACGCCTCCTGGAGTGTGGCGGCCATCAAGGGATTCAATCATTCCCAGTGGAGCTAGAACGACTCCGACAATCAGGATTATGAGAAAAAGATCCAGAAAGTACTTTTTCATCCGCTCCCAGCCGAACCCATAGACAGAACCAACAATGGGACTCGGATAGAGAGCTGAAACCTTTGCGTTTTCTTTCTCTTTATTCATCTTTTAATCTCCTTTTTATATGTTTGATGAGAGCAATGTTCAGAAAAGGATAAAGATGATAATCAACGCCAAAACAGAGATTAAAACTAAAACTCTTTTTTCCTGAATCATGTTTGCCTCCATATTTTGGAAAATTGGTTTTTCCTTTTTTGAATTTTTCACGATATTAAAATAAGGAAAATAAAATGAATTTTCTACCACCGAAAGTCGTATTCGTTAAAAACACGACTTTAGTCGGATTCAATTTTTAGAGAGAGTGATTTATTTCTCTTGAGGAAAAAATCTTTTATTGTATACTTCTATAATGAAACGAATGGTGCGGACCTGAGTTATGAACAACCTCCTCTTTATCGCAATCCTTTTTCTATCTGGAGGCGCGGGACTTTTTGCCATTCTGCTCGCTCATCGCTTGCAGAAAAATTACAAACTCAACTACCTGTCCGCATACTTGTACTTTCAAATATTTATCAATGCCTTCGGAATCTATGGAATCTGGGGTCAGGCCATTGTCAAAAGAATTCTCCATGAGCATGCCACTTCATTCCGGACAGTTGAGACGATTGGGCATTTTTTCTCCTTTCTCGGCATCCCCTTCCTGATTTTTGCCTGGAATATGTTTATCAGGTTATGTCGCGAAATTGTCGAGAGGAAGTTGTCACGCACTTTTAACTTAGCCTATTTTTTTGCCATGACCTTTGTTTTCATCGCTTACGGTATCGTCATTATCTTATTGAATGTCTCTGATTTTGGAGATAAGCAATATGCGTTCTTTGCATCGGCCATCATTTATTTTTTTGCTATTGTTCAAATCATTGTGCTTATCATTGCCCTCTCTCAGCTTTTCATCCATGCCAGGGAGATTGAGGATAAGAACAAACAAAAAGCAATGTGGATATTCGGTTATCTTAACCTGTTCGTTTATAGCCTGAGCGTTGTCTTTTTTCTTCTGTCCAATAAAAGCGACATATTGGCCAGTATTTATCTTCTTGTGTTTTTTTCAATGAATCTCCCGCCCCTCTTCTACTGGAGAGCATATCTCAGAAAACATCTTGCCGCACCTGTGCTCCAGAAAATTGGGACTCCGACATTGAAGCAGTTCCTGGAAGACTATAGCATTTCCAGGCGCGAGGAGGAGGTCATCAAACATTTATGCGAGGGAAAAACAAACAAAGAGATAAGCAAAGCTCTTTTCATTTCACTCCAAACAGTCAAAGATCACATCTACCGCATCTATCAAAAGACGGATGTCAAAAACCGCGTTCAGTTGATTAACCTCATCCAGAGCTATAAAAGCGAAGAGGAAAGCACTCGCCATGAAAGCTGAAATGAAACATAAAAGACTTTACAGATAATTTTTCTGCTGAGAGAATATTCTCTGCTCCGGATTCCTGTCTGCATCCTGCAAGGGCCGAGATCCTTAAAGAAGGAAAAGCCCTTCTTGTGGCAGCGCCGAGGATAATGACAGCTTATTCCTAAGAGATTTTAAAAAATTATTGATCTCCATTGATGAAATCAAGTCTGTTCTCCCCCTCAAAGATTCTATTATTTCAGTTAATAGTCTTTTAATTCGTTCAAATAGTTTTTAAGATATGAAACCAATTTTGAAACTTCAGGCTGGTCTTTATTTATTTCCAGAGATTTTTCGAAATAGAATAGGGCTTCTTTGATTCTTATCAAATCTTTTAAATAAAAGTTTCCTAACGTATTTATAACCTGAGGATCATCTTGATATTCTAAGAGAATTTCATGGATTATTTTTTTCCCCTCTTCTTCTCTATCTTCCCAATAATAGAGTCTCGCCAGGAGAATTTTTAGATCTAAGTTCATAGGAGACAGTGTTTGAACAATCTTTCTTGCTTGGTCGAAATTTCTATAACGAATATAAAATCCCATTCTTTCTTTTGGAGATAGCAACTCAAATTCTCTCTTTATTTGGCTAGTGTTCAGGTTTTTGAAAGATGGAAATCTTTCTTTCATAGTCTTTTCAAGGTCTTCTGCCTTTTCCCAGAGATTGTGACCGATGTACAGATTGTATAGCTCTTGATAGAGATCTTTTTTATTTTTATATTTTTCAATGTTTTCTTTTAGAATTGTCTCGGCTAAACCAGTTTTTCCTTGGTAAATATAAACGAGGGCTTTTTTATAATCGATAAAAAATCTCATCAAAGGAGCGAGCTCTACATAAGGAGGACGGGCAAAACTTTCTATGCTGGCGAGCCATTTCAGAACATTTTTGTAATCCGACTTTCTAAACTCTATCTCTGTGTAGAGCAGGTAGATAAGCATGGCTGTTTCTTTCTGTTTCTCAGAGAAGAGTGCCTTGTTTAGCGCCAGCTCTGCTCCAAGATAATTTTCTTTTTCTTGCAGCGCTTTGGCAACTTGGAAGAGGATATAGCCATCTTTGGGAGATGACCTGTTTGCTCTCTGAAAGAAGGTGAGTTCATTTTTAAAAGAGTAAGAATTTATTATCGTCGAAGGAATCAAGATAAGTAATAAAATAAAGATTAGGCTAAGTCTTATCCTCTCTTTTAAGGCGCCTATGTATTTTGCAAAAATCCATATAAATCCTAAAGCGGGTATCATCATGTAACGGGCATATATTTTGAAAGGAAAAAGAATTGTATAGACTAGAACGATGTGCCCGAGGATGAAAAATAGGATAAAAGATAGGGGAATGATAACTTCTTGATCTTTTTTGGATCTATACAACAAATAAGCGAAAAGCAGAATGAATAAGATTCCAAATATATAATACTTGAAATTTATTACATCCTTCTGAGGAAGAAACATATCATAGTCAAACGGGAAAATCATCGACCTGAAATAATACCCTAAGGAACCTAATCCGGCTTTGATATTTTCTGTGAAATGAGAAGAGAAAATGATCCTTAAATTTTTGATCTCTAAAATTGCGTTCTTTAGGACAAAAAAGAGAATGCTGAATAATACATTTGCCAGATGATAGGGAATAGAGATTTTTTTCCTTTTGATAAGTTCATAGATGATGAGAACGGGAAGGAAAAAGAGTAATGACTCCTTGGAAAAGATTCCCAATAAATAGAAAAAAGAGGAAAGAATCAAAAAATAATATTGTCCTTTTTTTATAAAAAATTCGAGAAAAAGAAAGGTTAGAGTTCCCCAGAAAAGCACAAGCAAGTCACTTCTTCCCACAGCCCAGACGATGTTTTCGGTATTAATAGGATAAAAAGCAAAAAGAAGTGTTGCAATTTCAGCAAAATATTTTTTTTCTGATTGCTCCTTTAAAAAAAAATACAGAAAAATCAACGAAAAGATATAGATGATTAAGTTTATCAGTCCTAAGCTTGTATTTTTGAGCCCCCACAGCTTATTTTCTATCATGAAGGATAATACTAATAAGGGCCTGTAATAATGACCAAGCATGTTTGTTCCTAAAGGCTCACGCAGGAAACTCTGCTTGAAAGCAGAGGAGAGCGGGTAATTTTCTGTGAAGAGAGGATTTTGCTTAAGATATAATTTTGAGTCCCATATCAACTCAAAATGAAAAGTTCTCCAGTAGACGGCGAAGAGAGTGATGATTAAAACGGCGATTAAAATTAAGCTGTCCCTTTTCATAGTAAAAAGTGTACTAAATTTAGAGCCTATTTTATTCTTTTTTCGCTGAATTTATCAAATAGAAATATTTTTCGTTAATATAAATACGCAATCTCGCCTCGGCAGCTATTAAAATTACATGTTGAGCAACCTAAAATGAAGGCGGATGTTCAATCCGAGGGAGGAATAATAATTTAGTTTTTAGCTGCGCTGGACGAGTGGGCGGCTTTGACTCGACTTTCCCATCAATCATAGAGGGGAATTGTAAAACGAGACTGAAAAAGATGTAAAGGACAGCTTGAAAACGCTGTGATATCAGCCTGAAGTGAGGAAGCTTCAGGGGCTTACAAAGATGTGGACGAGGTGGTGAGAGTCTCCCATACTGCGGGAATCGGAAGGCTCATGGCCAAGCTCTTAGCTCTTGGCTTAAGGAAAGGCTAATATCAATTAAGTGACGACCTTGTCGATATCTTTTTCTGCATAATCCTCGAACTGGAGGGCGAGCACGTATTCACTGCGGAGCATCATGTAGTGGCTCTTTTCTACCTTGCTCAGATAGTCAAGGATTCTCTTCTTCGGTGCTTTAACCCTTTTAGCCAGGCTGGCATAGAAATTTTGAGCTGCCTTCTCCGAGTCCATAGCTTGATAGAGGATTTGAGCTAGTGTAGAAGAAGGAAGGAGGTGAATCGAGGGAAGAAGGGCTTCCTCTGTTTTCTTTGGAATCTCCATTTTTTCCCCTTGATAGAGGACATCAAAGAGGTTTTCCAGAACCTCTTTGTGTTTTTTTTCTTCAAAAGCGAGAATAGAGAATTTTTCTCGAAGAAGAGGATTTTTGACCCTGTTTGCTTGCTCTGTATAGATTTGATTGGAATCAATCTCTGAGCGAACCGCCATCCCCAGCAGCTTCTTCAAAGGAGTTCGAGCGACGCTTATCATTTTTTTCTCCTTTCAAACTTTTTTCACTTTTTTTAATTTTTCAAAGCTCAGGCAGTTGAGGATATCTTTTTTTTCAAGCCAGCCGCGGCGGGCAATTCCCACCCCAAAACGCATCATGGCCAGCCCATTAGCATAATGGGTATCTGTTCCGAGGCAGATTTTTATTCCCTTTTCCTTGGCCTTCTTCAGATAGAACTCATTCAAATCAAGGCGGTCATAATAGGCATTGAGTTCTAAAACTTTCCCTTTTTTCCTAGCCCCCTCAAGGACTTTTTCCAGGTCCACATCATAGCCTTCGCGGCCAGAAATGAGGCGGCCAGATGGATGGGCGATGGCAGTTATATAAGGGTTTTCCATAGACCGCAGAATTCTCTCTGTCACATTCTTCTTAAATCCTGAATGGATGGCAGCGACTACGAAATCGAGCTTTTTGAGAAGCTCATCCGAGAAATCGAGTCTTCCATCCTGCAGAATATCGACCTCTGTTCCCTTGAGAATTCTGATGCCTTTGAGTTTGGAATTGAGCTCATCTATTTCTTCGATCTGCTTTTTGAGGCGCTCGGGCGCAAGGCCTCCTGCATATTTAACGGCCTGCGAATGGTCACAGATGGCTATATAGCTATAATTCATGTCTCGTGACAGTTCAGCCAGTTCTTTTATGGTCAGGTTGCCGTCACTCCATCGAGAATGGACATGGAGGTCGCCTCTGATATCTGAATAATCCACAAGGGGAGGCAACTTGTTCTCAAGAGCAAGCTCAACTTCCCCCCTGTCTTCCCTTAACTCAGGGGGAATGAGAGGAAGGCCGAGTGTCCGATAAACTTCTTCCTCATCGTGACCGGCGATTTTTTTCTCGCCTCGAAAAACTCCGTATTCAGAAATTTTCAACCCTTTTTCTTTAGCCATACCCCGCAGCTTGATGTTATGAGCTTTGGAGCCTGTGAAATATTGAAGGGCTGCACCGAATTCTGATTCATCGACAATCCTCAGATCCACCTGCTGCTCTCCAGTTTCATGCCGAATGATGACCGAACCTTTAGTCTCTCCTTCAGCTAGGACCCGGCCAACTTTGGGGAATTTGGTAAAATAGCGGATGATCAAAGCGCCTTTCTTCCCGCTGGCCAAGATATCGATATCTCCCACTGTCTCCTTCATCCGGCGCAGGGATCCTGCGGCAGAGATGCGGCCAATCTGAGGAGCGCCTCGGAGATATTCGATGACCTCCTCTGCGATATTTGTGGCCTCATAGATGGAGATGCGCTCTTGGGCCTTCTCATAGGCTTCAATACCCTTTCTGATGTTATCGACCTTTTTCTCTCCCATGCCATAGAGTTTGGCCAGAGAGCCATCCTGGATGACTTTTTTCAGATCCCCGAGGTTTCTAACTTTTAGCTCTTTGTGGGCGAGGCTTATTGTTTTTGCTCCCACATTCTGGATTTCCAGGAGCTCAAGAAGTGCTTCTGGAATTCCAGAGAGAGCTTCCTTGTATTTCTTCATCTGGCCTGTCTTGAGGTATTCCTCAATCTTGGCCGCTATTCCGCTTCCGATTCCAGGGATTTCCTGTAGCCTTTTATCCTTGGCGATCATTTCAATGTCCTCAGTCAAGTCTTCGAGGATGCGGGAGGCTTTCCGGTAAGCAATAACTTTAAAACCCACTTCGCCCTTTATTTCTAAAGCATCGGCAATTCGATTAAAAATTGATGCGAGTTCTTTATTTTTCATTTTTTCGTTGCCATTTCCATAATAGACGAACTCTTTCGACAATTCAATGGATGAGTATGATTCCAAAATTGCCATTAGAAAAACGCTATCGCTGTCATCACGAGCACCCATTGGGTGCGTGGCGATCTCATCAAAATAAACTGAGATTGCTTCGC
>CAZPAX010000126.1:6198-7432 GCA_964584535.1 uncultured Eubacteriales bacterium | reverse complement strand
GGCTAAGAGTAGCCCACTGCCGTAGGTCTTCATTCGGGTTTCAAGGACAATCCTGTCATCAAGAGATATTTTTCCCTGCTGGATCTGTTTAAAAAGGGTGAAAAGGACAGCAATCTTAAAGACGCTGGCTAACTGGAATCTCTTATTTTCATTGAATCCGATCGTTTCTCCAGATTCCACATGCTTGATGTAAACTCCCACATTCCCTCTGATTTTTTCAATCTGTCTCTTCACAATCTGTTCCAGCTCTTCCTTTGTTTTGGGGACCTTGAATGAAAAATCTTGAGACTGCGCTGACAATAAGCCAGCACAAAAAGAAATCAAGATTATAAACAAAAGAGTTTTTTTGGGCATTAAAAACCTCCTCTCTATTTTTGATAGAGATTACTCTTCAAGTCAAAAATCATATACCACAGGAAAAATTGGAGGTCAAAAGCAAAAAATATCTTGAACCTAATGCCCGGCTTCCATAAAATAGTGATAAAAGAAAAAAGGAGGAGGAATCATGAAATTTTCAAGAAAGGAATTCTTAAAGTTCTTGGGCTTGGGAGTGATCTTCTCCAGGATTCCTCAAGCTTTTGCTATGCCTTCAGAAAAAATGGAAGAGGCAAAGGCTTCCACCAAAAAGACGAAGATCAGGGATGTCGAGATTTACTATTTCGATATTGCCCTGGTTGAACCCTTTACCATTTCGCTTGGAACTGTGACCAGCTCCAATGGAATTTTGGTTCGGGTTCTGACTGATTCAGGAATAGCGGGAATTGGAGAATCCTGTCCCTTCCAGCCAATCACAGGGGAGACGCAGGAGACAAATATCCTTGTGGGAAAAAATCTGAGAGAGATGATCAGGGGGAAAGATCCCCTGGCCATTGAGAGCATTCTCAAGGAATTCGGTGCCTTTGTTCACACCAATCCGGGCATTGTGGCTGCCTTTGATATGGCCCTCTATGATATTCTCGGTAAAGTAGCCTCCCTTCCTCTCTTCAGACTTCTCGGCGGTGATAAAACAACATTTGAAACCGACATCACCACTGGACTTAACACTCCTGAAAATATGGCGAAATCAGCAAAAGAAAACCTGGCCAAGGGATTCAAGACTCTCAAGATCAAGGTTGGCCAGGATCCAGACATCGATGTCCTTCGAATCCAGACTATCCGCGATGCCATAGGCTATGATGTTCCGATCAGGATAGACGCCAATCAGGGCTGGACTGTTCCCCAGGCCATTTATGCC
>CAZPAX010000126.1:0-6098 GCA_964584535.1 uncultured Eubacteriales bacterium | reverse complement strand
GCTGCTGCCCATCTCCACGGAGCCCAGAAAAACATCATCTTTGCTGACCTTGATGGATACACTTCCCACAGTGTCGACCCTGTTATAGGCGGGATGACTGTCAAGGATGGAATGATCACTCTCCCCGAAAATCCAGGACTTGGAGTTGACATTGACCCAGCTTTCCTGAAAAAGCTGCGGAAAGCTTAAATTTTGAATTTTCTTTTTTAGTCAATCAATTTATTGGATTTCGCAAGATAAGAGGAAAAGACCGAACGCTCCTCGCTCTTCCCTCTCCCTGGGGAGAGGATAATGGTGAGGGGAAATCATTCTATTTATTTTGCGAAGCTCCATATCTTATGACCACACTCAATTTTCCAGTTGAAATTTTTAGACATCTCTTTTAGGATAACCTCAGAGAATTTGGAGGGCTAAGGATCATGATTATCCGCCCTAAATCCCTCTTGGTCGCTACCTGCTTTTTTCTCCTCCTTGCTCTGCCACAGTGTCTATCAGGCCTTCAGCAAAAATTACCCCCTGAGAGACCTTCAAAAATTTCTTTTTCTGACTCTGGCTACACAAACTATGGTGATTGGTTTTCCAAAGTCTCCATAATCCCTGACGAATGGCAGCCTGGTCTCTGGCTGCGGATCACTGCGGAGTTAACTATTACTGACAACCATCTCGAAAAGCTAGCCGAAGCAGGAATCAAAGCAGATGCGTTCTGTCTGCTTGTCACTGCAGAAAGAACATTTGATACTGAAGGCTGGTTACGGCTGGCCAGCGACGAGAGGATGTCCACACTCCTCACCCCATCAGGGTTGGCCATTGAAGGAGGCATCCAGGGAGCTGTGACCAATCGCTTCGGCTATGATTGGCGAACTCCTGTCGATGAATTTTTGACAAAGCCACTTTCCTCAGCCAAAAAATTGCTTCGAGAAAGGCAGGTGACTTTTGAAGTGGCCACTCGCCTTCCAACCGGGCTTCCTCCTGGCATTTACCGCATTCGACTCGACTTCGGGATAAAGACGGGGAGACGCTACTTAAGCCTTAATGGAGAGGCTTTTGCTGTCCGTCCGTTTTTCAAAGGCCAACCCACAGAATCACATATTTATTCTCCTCCAATCAGGGCCAATAGTTTCCATGTCTCTGGCCGCTATGTCTTTGCCCCCTCCATCCAGCCCAGAATTCCCTGGGTGATTCTGGCTGACTACAATTCTAACGGCTATCGTGGTGTGGTGGCTGAGGAAGACAAATCCCATTTTGCTCTTTCCAACCGAAACATCATTCCAGATGATGTTATCCTTCCTCTCTACGATGACAACGGAAAAAGGATCTCCTACTCCCTTGAGCCGCAGTTCCCTGCTGACAGCATAGAGGAGCGTTTCAATATCCCCTGGAATTATGCAAGCGGCGAGCTCTCTATCCAGATCACCCAACCCGATGGAAAGATTGTCGACCTGGGCCGGGCTCCTTTTATCGGAAAAAGGGGCCAAAGGCCGACCACAAACCGTCCTGCTTTTACAAGCTGGAAGCCCCCTGGCTATGGCAAATACAAAGTCCGGGCAACTGGCTGGATTCTGGATATCTGGGGAAACCGCTATGAGGGAGGAGGCACCTATCACTTCTGGATAGCCAAGCGGATGACCATGGCCACCGCCACCTTTCAGGGAATATCTTATCCGGTGGGAAGCAGATATGGCCGGGACATAGGTTTTGCGCCAGCAGTCCCTGCTGATGTCGAAGTAACAGCAATCCTCTTTGTTAATTCCGATCCAAGCAATACCCGAACCATCACTTACAGTGGAAAAGCCTCTCCAGGAGGAGTTTTTGGAGCAGCTCAGGGTGCAAAGCCCTTTGTTTTTGATTCGCCAGGTGAATATCTGGCCCACGTTCTGGCCACATACACAGACGGGGAAGGACACCTCTGGGTCTGCAGCATGAGACACGCTGGAGTTGTCTATCCCAACGACAGCATGATCATTGCCCGCGGCAAGAAGCTTTTTATCAACGGCAGATTTGTTGAGCGGGGAGAGACAAACTTTGAAGGTTATGTTGAGCCGGGAACAGATGTCAGTCACCTGGCCCACATCACCTATCCATTTCAGTCTGGAGATGTCATCCTCATCGCCAGCGAGCTCGAGGGAGCCAACAAAATCGAACCTGTCCTGACCTATGAAGAAAGGAATAAGCCTGATTCATATGATCCGCGGAAAATACAGGCTGTCGGTGCCACAAATTTGCGCATCCAGACCTCCAATGGCTACTCTCCTCACCTCTTTCCTGAATACATCACTGACTGGGCTTATTATTACGGGTCAGCGCCGAGGCCTGGTTTTATGTCCAGGTTCCTGGTCGGAGAAAACGGGGTTAGGGCGCCTTACTGGCCGACAAGTCCGAATAGCTTCGGCGGCCAGATTGGATCCTCAGCAAACGGCGACCTTCCTGGCGATATCTATCGCCTGCTTGGCGGAGTGGTACTCAGAAAAAAGGATGAAGCGCCGATGTATTCTGGCTATATGTCCAGCGCCTTTATCCTACCCAAAGGAACAAACAACAATAGGGTGATTGCTCCTGGATCTGAAGATTTAATCGGTCCAACTGGAGAAAAGGCAAAGGTCTTTCTGGTCAGCACCAGGCCGGGAATGGTTTATGAGGCAGGGACAAGTTTTGTCCCTGTTGCCCAGATCGATCCCATCCTTCCTGCTACCGTGAAATTTACTCTCTCCTATCCTGATGGAAAGCTGGTCACAACTCTGGGCACGGGCGATTCTTTTGGCAGCTTTGCCGGACAGGAAAAGTGGCTGCTTGATGTTCCTGGAATCTATCGCTTCTGGATAGAAGCTGACTGGAAGGGATATAGAGGGTTTATGCCAGGGCTTCATCCAGAGGGAGGCGAATTTTATGTCATCGAAAAAGCAAGGTCTGCCAATGCCCAGGGACTCAGACTTGACCTGCCGAGCGAGCTGCGCTTCTCGCCTTCCCGTAGCCTTACTATTAGCGGGACAAGCACAGCTTCCTCTGTCCATTTCGCCGCTGTTATTCCAGGAGCTGTAATCGATCAGGGTGACCTTGCGGTCAATGGTGGGAAGTTTGAGTATTGCTTCGACCCTGCAGCCATCAATAAAAGAACCCCAACTTACGACATTATTAATCTTATGAATGGTAGGCCAGAAATAGGAAAAATCGTCCACCTCACCTTTTTCTCCCGAGAGATAAGCCCTGAAGGCCTTGCCTATCATTCCTTTGCCCGACTCATCATCCGCGGCAATAAAGTCTTATACGTCTTCTGATTTCCGGCATTTGACCATAATCTCTCCCTGTGATAAATGTTTTGCGGAGAAGAAGCCATGAAGAAAGATATTTCCTTCTTTAAAAAATCTTTTTCGCTCCTCTGTATTTTTGGAATATTCCTCATGCTTTTTTGCTGCCGGAAAAGCAGCTTGCCTCCAGCAGAAAAAATTTTCTTTAATGGGCATATCATCACCATGGATGAAAAAAATCCAGAAGTCGAAGCCATGGCCATCGGTAGCGGAAAAATCCTTGCTCTTGGTAGCTCAAAAGAAATAAGAAAAAATTTCTCAGGAAAAGAGATTATTGACCTTGAGCGAAAGACAATCATGCCCGGGATTATAGAATCGCATGGCCATCTTCTAAGTCTGGGTCAGAGCTTCCTGGAATTGAACCTTGAAGGAGTCAAGACTCCTGAAGAAGCTGTGAAGAAGGTCAAAGAGCGGGCCCTCCAGAGTCCAGCTGGAGAATGGATCGTTGGCTGGGGATGGGATGAAGGGGCGTGGGCAAAAAGCTACCCTGACAATAGAGAGCTAAGTGAAGTCTCTCCACAGAATCCAGTTGTGCTCCGTGGCCTTCATGGATTTGCCAGCTGGGTGAACGAGAAAGCCCCGGAGATAGCCGGGATAATCGCAGCTACGCCAAATCCTCCAAATGGCCAAATTATGAAAGAGCCAAAAACTGGAAGGCTGACTGGAATATTAGTCAACAAAGCTCAGAATCTCCTTGAAAAACATATCCCACCCCTTTCCTTGGACCAGATGGAAAGAGCTTTAGAGCTCGCCCAGGAAGAATGTTTGAAATTTGGCCTGACAACTGTCCATGAAGCGAACACAACAGCCAGGATGCTGGAGGCTCTCCGCATTTTGAACAAGAAAGGCAAGCTCAAGATTCGCGTCTATGCCATGCTCGATGGAACAGATGGAAAACTTATTGAATCTTTTCTTAAAGCTGGGTCAGAGATTGACTCTTGGCTGACGATTCGCTGCATTAAGGTCTTTGTTGATGGTGCACTGGGTTCGCGAGGTGCTGCCCTTTTCGAGCCTTACAGTGACGCTCCTTCTATCCAAGGAGTCATCGTCACACCTGAAGATACGCTTTACCAGCTCACAGTTCTGGCCCTTAAATCAGGCTTTCAGGTTGCTGTGCATGCCATTGGCGATAGGGCAAATAAAATCACTTTAAATGCTTTTAAAAGAGCCATCAAGGAAGTGCCTTCTGCCCAAGATCATAGGTTGCGCGTAGAGCACGCCCAGCTCGTCTCCCTTGAAGATATTCCTGAGTTCGCCCCTTTAGGCACTGTGGTCAGCATGCAGCCACCTCACTGCACATCTGATATGGCCTGGGCTGAGACACGGCTGGGAAAAGAGCGCATAAAAGGAGCCTATGCCTGGCGCTCATTTCTCAAAACTGGGGTCCATCTCACACTCAACTCAGATTTTCCTGGTGAGACGTTAAATCCTTTCTTCGGGATGTATGCTGCAGAAACCCGCATGACTCCTGAGGGAAAACCTGAAGGAGGCTGGTATCCTGAGCAGTGCCTCTCGCGGGAAGAGGTCTTGAAAGCCTATACCATCGAAGCCGCCTATTCTGGATTCGAGGAAAAGATCAAAGGAAAGATTCAACCCGGAATGCTGGCTGACTTTATTGTCCTTTCGGACAATATCCTTACCATTCCCATAAAAAAATTGCTCGACCTTTACGTGAAACAGACGTACATCGGTGGAAAACTTATCTATGAAGCAGACTGAGCAGCGTTCAAGTTCATTGAATCCAAAAATAATGACTGCTTTTAGAGAGGAAAAATTTATTTTTTCAAGGAGGCGAGGAAAACATCAATTTGCTCGATAAAATCTCTCAGATACTTCTTGTTCTCCATGGTCTGCTTATAAACTTGCCTGTCATCAATCACCCAATATCTGTGAATGAGAATATTCCGGAGGTCAGCTAGCCTACGAATTTTTTCCGAAAGTGAAGCCGTGATGATGCTGGCTTTTCCTGCCTTGAGGATACAGTCCACATATCCTTCACAAACTATCCCTTTTGTTTTTGCTAAGAGATGTTGACAAATGTCCGCAATCGCTTCGACAACTTCTACTAACAGATACTTCAAGGCCAGTGGATTTTTTATGTCGGATAGAAAATTTTTTACTCCCCCTTCAAATATCTGTTCTATTTGATCGAGGACTCTGGTAATGTCCATTTTCGCTTTTAAGATGCGGTCCATATTAACTGCAGCCTTCACTCTCTATGCTCCCAAAGCAATTTTTCTGAAATGAGAAACCTCCAAATATTTTCTGCTCACAGATTCGATGAAATCGGTCCTGATTTCTTCTGACCTATTGAAAATGAGAAGTCCCTCCTTGAGTACAGAGAGCTGGAAATGAACAGGGGCTCGATTGATGATACATACTTCAATAGCATAGCCCGTTATTCTCGATAATTCAGCGGAAAGGTCAGACTCAATTTCAACTCCCCTTCCAGGTTTGTCCAAATATAGAGCTACATCGATATCTCGAAAAAATTTCCCTTCAACGAAAGAGCCATAAAGATAGACAAAAAGAACATTTTTTTGATTTAAGAAGAAATCTTTTATTGTATCAATGACTTCTTCCTTTTTCTTCTTAGCTATTGTCTGGGCTTTTTTAAATCTTTTTTCAATCATTTTTTAAATTATATCTTTTTATCAGTGAAGGAGCAAATACTTATCTACCTAAAAAAAGTGCATATTTTCATAAGGGGAAATTTGACGATTACCCATCGCAAATATAAAATCAGGAAAGACCATTTTTGATCTCTCATCTCAAGAATTGATGAGATTGAAGATC
>CAZPAX010000125.1:0-7432 GCA_964584535.1 uncultured Eubacteriales bacterium | reverse complement strand
GGACCCTTGGTGTCATCATAATCATAATAATCAGGGAGTCCCAGGGCATGGCCGGTCTCATGGATGACCGTGCCGGGTGTGAAAGTTCCTTTCGGGTAGCCACTCAGCTCCCACTGCCAGGAGTAGCGCGTCAACTTCTTCCCGTCCACACGGTAGGAGGAATCAGTAAAACCCGTATAATACCCCCACCAGAAAGTGGCCCAGGCACCGTGGGGACCTGTCCAGAAGACACAGAAATAGTCGATCGTGCCGTTATTGTCATTGTCGTACTGGGAAAAGTCATGTCCCTGGGAATCATAATAGTTCAAGGCCTCTTTGATGAGGCTCTCTCGGCCCTGCGATGTTTCTGCAATATTGCTCCGAACATAGGAAGTCGTGTACCAGCCCAAGACATTTCCCTGGATCTCGAGCTGATTATAGGAGGAACGGCGGTAGTAATTGCGGAGGCTCTCATAGGGATATCCCCCCTCACCTTCTCCGAAGAGCTTGGCCGAGATGGAAGAACTCGAACTCAGGCCAGGATAATCACTGAAGGCAATCAGGAGGGCAAGGATTTTAACTGTGCCCTTTGTCTTTATCCCTGTGCGGCCTGGAGGCGGGGCCAGAACTTTGCTGATCTCCTCAGGGCTAAATCCTTGAAGCTCCAGGGCTATCCGCCTGAGCCTGTAGTGCAACAACCTGACAAGTTCTGGATCAGCTTTGTGGTTTCCAAAGGCCTCGGCCTCAGCGATCCTGGCTTCCAGCGTGCCGTCCCTGATATATTCCTGGATCTGGGCCTTTGTGGGCGGCTCCAGACCAAACAAGAGATGGCTGGAAAAAAATAAAATTGCTACAGTCCCTTTTACAAGGCCCTTAAGATGATCAATTTTTCTCATCAGACAGCTTCTCCGGCCTTTTCAAACAGAAATTTTCTATAGAGCAGGTGCACAGATGAATTATATTGGTATTTACAGGCACAGGCAACACTCTAGTTGACCATCCAATCAGCAGGGCAGGATTCAGAAATATTGCGATATCCCGTTCCCTTGTGATAATAAGTTATTTCTCTTTAAAAAAATCTGTTAATAATCTTATTAGGAAGGTTCAGGTTGGTTAAAGGCGTCATCTTTGACATGGATGGCCTGATGATAGACAGCGAAAGGCTATATTTTCAGACAGAACGGGAGATGGCTAGGAGATTTCAGAAAAATGTCAAGGATGAAACCTTATGGAAGATGATGGGTAGAAATCCCATTGAGAGCATGAAAATCTTTGTCGAGGAACTTGAATTGCCCCTCACGGCGAGGAAGGCCCTGGATATGAGGAACATCATCATGCGAAAAAAGCTCAGAACCGACCTCAAAGTCATGCCTGGACTGAATCATATCCTGGATGCCTTTCCTGGAAAAATAAAGCTTGCCGTTTGTACTGGAGCGCAACAAGAGTTTCTGGATATTGTGGTCGACCAGCTGGGAATCCGCGAAAAATTTGCAGTTCTCCAGGCATCGGACGAGATCAAGAAAGGCAAACCTGAGCCAGATATCTATCTGGTCGTCTGTGATAAACTCAGACTCGAGCCTCACGACTGCATTGTGTTGGAGGATTCCTCCAATGGTGCTCTAGCAGCAAAACAAGCAGGTTGCTATACTATTGCTGTCCCCTCAGAATACACTTTTGGACAGGATTTTACTTTCGTTGACTATATCGCCGCTGACCTTTTCCAGGCAGAAAAGCATATTCATGATTTGCTCCAAAACTCCTCTTAAATTATGAGAAAGATCAGCATTAACTGAGGCAGAAACAGAATATCATGAAATAGCTAATCAACAGGCTGAGAAATAAGAAGTGCTTGCCATTTCTTAGGCAATATCTCTCGTTGTTGAGGATCGGGGTGGGTAAATACATGATCCGTCCGATCCTTTCATTGGAACGTCTTTCCTTCGACGAGAAAGATAAGAAGGTCTGCTACCGGTATAGGAATGGGGCTGATGAGCTGGAGCAGATGGATTATACAGGTATTCAAGTAGGACGGCCAAGAGGAACCCTGCTCCGCTGCTCAGACATCCCGCTTCCTTTTCTTATTCCAAGTGGAGAGATAACATTTATTTTTTTTTGGGTGGCATGGGAGCCCTGAGCCAGGAGCCGTTCCAGATGATGAGGTCTTTATCGAAGTCATCTAGCCCCTTTAATTCAAAAATGCCAGCCTTGGGGTTCTTAGGGTCATACTTCCAGTTCTCTTTTTTCCCATCCCGGCCAAAGGAAGCGATCAGGATATCATCTGCATCACAACCTGCGATGCCCGCATAGATGCCATTGCAGGCAATCCCACAATAAACCATGAAATTATTTTCCCATTTGTCTCTCGAAGGAAGCACTTTCACGTAATAAGGGACTAAGGCTTTGTAGATTTCGCTATTCAGGTCATAAATGCCAGCCTGCTTGGGTGGAACTTTATGATCTGTGGAGTAATCGTTCAGAGCGGTATTGATCGTAGCGATATCTTTCATCGTGTAGAGTTGCCTCTCCTTCTGCTCCAGCCATTCGGAAGCTTCTTTGCTGATAGCCATTTTGTTCTGGTATTGTTCGGTCAGCTTTTTTCTATCTTCTTGACTGTCCAGATAAACCCTGAGGTTAACCACTTCATGAGCAACAGCTTCCGAGAGCTTTTTAAGCGCTTGGTTAGGAGTCGCATCTTCAAGATCAAACTTCTCGCCCTCAATGTCTTCGATAAACTCATTGATCTCCCGAGTGATAACAGGTTCCAGAATACCTTCCTCTTTTGGCATGATGACAAGCTTAAGGACCATCAGGATCCTGGAGTAGCGCTTGAAAAACACATCATCAATCTGGCGTTGAAAGAGAGCTTGCCAGGCTTCGCCCATCATTTGGTTCAGTGCTTCACTTGTCTTGGAGGCCACACCTTTCTCGGCTAGCTCTTTGAAGGTCACAACCAGGGAATCCAGGAGAGCATAGCCTCCTTCATTCGCAGCGGAGCTTCTTGATGGGAAGAGTGAAGCATTGAAGCTCAGTAATAAAAAAATAAGGCACCCAAGGATCATTATCTTACGGAACATGTCATACCTCCATTTTTTAAATTTTATAAAGGCTAATCCTCCGTGAGGCTTTCATTCCTCAGGCGGCTTGAGTTTTTATTTTTCTTTTTCCAAGATGGTAAGGCCTTTCCTTACAGTCGGTTTTTCTGATGCTGTATTCTGCAGAACTTTTTGAAAAATCTGAGGGATTTCTTGATCAAGAATTTTTTCCCGGCGGGCGGCATAAAGGACTCGCTTGATCGTCCATTCAAGCTCATCAATTTTTGCCTGGCCAGGCTTGGAGATGCTCTCCTTTTCAACTCGTCGCGGCACAATAGATTCGAGGTCGAGAGCCTGCCTGAAAATTTTTGCGATGGCCCTGGCATCTTTCTCAAATGGGGAGGGAAGGAAGATACGAAACCCCAACCATCCTAAGAGGACCAGAACGAAGACCACAGCCGTAGCATAAGCTGTCCTTCTCTGCCACAAGAAGGAGAAAAAGGGCTTTTGAAATTCGGAATCAATCCGCTGATAGACTTTCCTTTGAAAATCCTCTTTTCGAAAGTTCTTAAGAGCCTCTTTTTTTTCTTCGTGGATTCGATCCATCATCTCAGTAAAATCATCGAACCTTACATTTTTTCTCATTTTTCTTCTCCCTTGATTTGACTGAGGAGGGCCTGACGAGCCCGATTCAGCCTGGACATGATTGTTCCTTCCTTTATCTCTAATGTCGCGGCTATCTCTTCGTAGGAAAGGTCGCCATATTCTCTTAAGATAAAAACTTCTTTCAATTTCTTCGGCAGTCGCTGGATGGCCTTTTTTAAAAGTCCGACCTGCTCCTGAAAAATCATTTTGGACTCTGGGGTATTGTTTTCAATCG
Organism: uncultured Eubacteriales bacterium; assembly: GCA_964584535.1. Taxonomy (GTDB): domain Bacteria; phylum Acidobacteriota; class Aminicenantia; order Aminicenantales; family CAZPAX01; genus CAZPAX01. The sequence goes on along the minus strand of CAZPAX010000125.1, from coordinate 3,541 downwards.
ATGTTTCTGTGTCCAGAGGCTGAAACATGGGTTTGATTCGCTGCTTTTTTCTGTAGTCTAAACAGGTATTTCTTGTGATTCTCAGAAGCCAGAGCTTTGCAAATCTTAATTCTTTGAGAGAGCCAATTTTTCTGTAGGCTTTGAGGTAGACCTCCTGGGCTAAATCTTCGGCATCCGTTGCATTCTTTGAAAAGCCCAGGCAGATGAGAAAAACTTTGTCTTGATACATCATCAATTCCTCGAAGGCCTTTGATTCTTGTTCTCTTCTTTTTGCTCTCTCTGTCATTTCTTGTGATAACCTGGCAATTTCTGTTTTTTTATCATCATAACACTTGATGTGCCAATCTAAGGTTCTTCCCGATCCTTCCTCGCTTGACCCATCTCCCACCTCGCCATTAGAGGAGAAACCTCTCCGCTTTCCCCCCTTCCTATGGTCTGGAAACCGAAGCCGTTGTCCTTACACTTCAGGCAATTGGAGAGCCTCTTCCCTGCGCTACTGATTAGGGGATCCCATTGTTTCATTTTCTTAAAAGCTCTTATCAATGCCTTTAGAGAGATATCGGCAGTTTTATGTTTCCTTCCTCCACTATTGAAGACGTCCTGGAGCTTTAAATATTCCATGCTCAATAATATTTTAAAATTTTAAACAATACCCATTTCCTAATTTCCAGTTCTAGTTATCGCAATTAGGGAAAGGCTAAAAGAGAAAAGCCCGCAAAAAATGCCGGCGCAGCAGAAAAAAGGAATTCCTCTCTCTAAGCCATCTGAATAGAAGGCCTCATTTTACTCTAACTTATGTGCTTTTCTTTGCCTTTTTATCTCCACTCTGTTCCTTCTCCTTGTTGAGCTCAACCATGTCAACACTTGTGGCATAATCTCCAATCAAGTGTTTGCAGAAATAATCAGCCCTGATCCAGAAAAAGTAGGAATTCATATCACCAAAGCCATGCCTTTGACCAGGGAAAATAAAAAAGTCAAAGCGCTTGTTCGCTTTGATAAGGGCTTCAGCCATTGTCAAAGTGTTTGCCGGATGGACGTTGTCATCGATGTCGCCTGTGACAAGGAGGAGATGACCCTTTAAGTTCTTAGCTAACTCAGAATTTTTATCGATGCTGTATTCAAAAGTGATGTTGCCATCCTTATCCACAACTTCTTTAATCCCATGGTGTTTTTCACTCCACATTTTACTATAAATATTGTTCTCGTGATTGCCGGATGAGGAAACAGCCACTTTGAAAAAGTCGGGATAGACGAGCATCGCTGCTGTGGACATGAATCCTCCTCCAGAATGGCCATAGATGCCAACTCTGTCGATGTCAATAAAGGGATAGCGCGCTGCAAGCTGTTCAATGGCAGCTTTCTTATCGGCAAGTCCATAGTCTCGCAAATTTCCGTAGCCATAATTGTGATACCATTTTGAGCGCTGGGGATGGCCTCCCCTGTTTCCGACCTCTATGACGACAAAGCCAAACTGAGCCAGGGCCACATTAGCTGAGTCGGAGGAAAAAATTTTTGTCACGCTCTCAGTCTGGGGTCCAGGATAGACATAGGCGATTATCGGATACTTCAACTTCTCATCAAAATCAAAAGGTTTATACATAACTCCATAGAGGTCGGTGATTCCATCATCGGCCTTAACCTTGAAGGTCTCTGGGAATTTATACCCTGCCTGCAGGAGCAGAGAAAGATCGGCTGTGGCAATTTCCAAGAGAGTGTTTCCCAGATTATCACGCAGAACTGATTGAGGAGCTGTATCAACTCTGGAAAAGTTATCGACAAAATATTTGTTGGAATCGCACATATTCACTCTATGGTAGAAATTTCCAGGACTGAGAAGCTTTAGGCCGCTTCCGTCAAAATTGATCCGGTAGAGATGCATGTAATAAGGATCTTCTTCCTGTTCACGGCCACAGGCCGTAAAGTAGAGGATGCGATTTTTAGCGTCAACTCCTTCAATGCTCTGGCAGGAAAACTCTCCTGAGGTTATTTGGTTTTTCAGCTTGCCCTCCCCGTCACAAAGATAATAATGAGCCCAGCCATCCCTCTCTGACCAATGAATGATCTCTTTACCATTTTCGACAATCTCCAAGGGTCTGGTTTCAATATAGGTGTTCATCCTCTCCTCAATCAGAACCCGGATCTCTCCTGTTGCGGTATCAGCAACGCAGATATCAACTTTTTTCATGTCACGGCTGGTGCGGCTGAAATAGAGCTTGTCCGGTGTCTCGCTCAACCAAAGAACCGGCCTTTCTGGGTCTTCCCTCAAACGGGCCAGAACCCGAGCTGTGGAAATGAAGAGCGCTTGATCCTTGAATTTATCAGATTTGACTTTTACTTTGTCCTTCTTCTCAATATCAAAGATGAGAATTTCCTGCTGAGGGACATTCACTTCGCCTGGCATGGCGTACTTGTAAGTCTCGAGCTTTGGCCGCGGCTTGGCTATAGAGTTAATCACCCATAAATCATTGACCTTTCTGGCATCTTCTCTGATGAGGGCAAATTTCTTTGAATCCTTTGACCAATAGACTCTTGTCGGTGCCACTCGCTTATCTTTTTTTTCCCTCTGCTCTTCAACTTTTTTTCTCTCCGCGTAACTATAATGTTCTTCTCCATCTGTCGTTAATTGCTGTTCAACGATTTTCGGGTCATCTTCTTTCTTGAGGCAGAGCTCATAATTCTGGCTATCCATCATATAGAGGTTGTGGTTTTTAGCAAAAAGGACAGCCTTCTTATCAGGAGAAAGGACTGCCCATTCCGGCTTTTTCGGTGGTTCTTTGTAGTCTTCAATAAAATTGAGTTTCCCAGTGGCCAACTCATACTCAAAATGAAGGATCTTTTTCTTTTTTTCTTCTTCCTTTCCCTTTTCAGCCTCTTTTTCTTTTTCCTTCTTCTCTTCTTTAGCCTTCTCTATTGCCACTTCCTCTTCTTCGCCCTCAATGTCAAACTCGACGATTGTGTCCTTCTTGATGAATTTCAAGGTCTTGATCGGAAGATGCAGGCTGTCATAGGGACTCTTGGTGAGCTTAGTCAACTGGGCTGCCATCCAGGTGTTATTGAAGACAGGCTTTTTGGCATTCTTCAGCGGATCGACAAGATAAAATGTTTTTCCTTGCGGAGTTTCATAGCTGTACCAGAAGCGGTCGCTGTATTCCAGCCAGTGGGGAGTGACAGAAGTATCGAAGACCATCTTTTTTACTTTTTCCTGAGTGAATCGGGCAGCCAGTTGATAGTTGGCCTTCTGGACACGGTTTGTCTCAGCAAGCAGTCCGTTGATGGAAAAAAGAACAAAAAGGACAGAAACAAAGACTACCATCATTGTTTTTTTCATCATTTTCCTCCTTTATTTCAGTCTGGAATTTCTATCACGCAGATAAAAAAATGTCAATTCAGAGATACATCTTGTAATTAGCAAAACGTCGGGGGGCGAAGGCAATATTCGTGTGACATCCCATATTGGGCGGGATGGATGCCGCCCTGAAGCCCCCCGACCCATCGGCTTCTCCGATGGGGGGAACCGACGGGACTGGTTCCCTCGGGGTCC
>CAZPAX010000124.1:0-7434 GCA_964584535.1 uncultured Eubacteriales bacterium | reverse complement strand
GCAAGGTATTTGCCCATAAGCATACCTCCCTCTTAAGATTAAATTTTTCGATGCGGATTATAACAAAAGAAATAGCGGGACGCAACATCTTTGAAATAATTCTCTGATTTTTTTATAGACCTGGCGCAGCCAATAAGATAAAATAAAAAAACTTGATTCATTGAGGAGGAGATGGTACCCATGGCGAATAAAAAAGCAAAAATGGCCTTTCTCGGTCTTTTTTTGTTGTTTGGATTTTCTCTGCTCTCTGCTTCAGAGAAAAATGATTCCTTTGTCTTAGGCGATCTTAAGGCTATGGCTGGAGAATCTGTATCCGGCTATCTCTCTGTCCCGGAGAAGGACGGTCTCAGTTGCTCCCTCCCTCTGACTCTCATCAATGGTTCAAGAAAAGGGAAGGTTCTGGCACTCGTGGCAGGATTGCATGCCTATGAGTATCCTCCGATTTTGGCCCTCTATCGCTTGAAATATATGATTGACCCAAAAAGCCTGTCAGGAACACTCATTTTGGTTCATATCGCCAATCTTCCTGGCTTTCAGCGAAGAACCATCTATTACAATCCTCATGACTGGAAGAATTTAAACAGAGTTTTTCCTGGCGACCCGCAGGGTTCTCTCAGCCAGCGAATAGCTCATCTTTTGAAAAAAGAGGTCATCGATAGATGCGACTATCTCATTGACCTTCACTGTGGAGATGGCAATGAAGCCCTTATTCCTTATACTTACTGGATGATCGGAGGCAATAAGGAGATCGATGAAACAAGTCAACGAATGGCCCTTGCTTTCGGCCTAAAGCACATCATTATCGATCCTACTCGGCCTAAAGATAGAACCGACTCAAAATATCTAGGAAACACAGCCATTCTCGATTCCAAGCCAGCTATTACCACAGAATCGGGATATTTAGGAAAAACAGATGAAGAATTCATCGCTGCCAACATCAGAGGGATTCTCAATGTGATGAAGCTTTTTAAGATGATAGAAGGAGAAGCCGAGTTTGTCTCTGATCCTGTCTATATCGACAAATATGAAGTGATCTACTCCAATCATGATGGCCTGTTTTACCCCCAGGCAGAAATGGGCCACTATGTCCAGAAAGGACAAAAGGTCGGATATATCACAGATTATCTTGGAAATGTGAAAGAGGAGGTGAGGTCTCCTTTTAGCGGCATCCTGCTCTACATCATCAACACACCTCCAGCAAATAAGGGTGAGCCTCTTTTTGAGGTGGGAAGAATTAAAGAACAATGAGGGAAAGAGAATGAAAATAAGAGGGGTCATTTTTGACCTTGATGGAACAATCGTCGATGTCCCCTATGACTGGCCCCAGATAAAACTAGATCTAGGCACCCAGGGCCAGCCCATACTACATTATCTGAGTAGCCTCGAAGAGCCGGAAAAAACCAAAAAGTGGAAAATTCTCAAAAAATATGAAGATGAAGCAACCCTTAAGGCGACTTTAAAAGAAGGAATGAAAGAGTTTCTGGATTTCTTGCGAGAAAAAAAGGTTAAGATAGCCCTAGTCACCAACAACTCCCGGAAGAATGTTCGCTTTCTTTTGAGAAAATTCGATCTTGAGTTTGACTGCATCATCTCTCGGGAAAGTGGTCTCTGGAAGCCTTCAGGAGATCCTTTTTTGGCTGTCCTGAGGAAATTGAAGCTCAGAAAGGAAGAATGTTGTGTGATTGGTGATTCTCATTTTGACCTTAAAGCCGCCAAAGAGGCAGGAATAGAAAGGGTTTTTCTTCTGAGCAAAGATAAGGAGAAATTTTCCTCAATCGGGGCTGAAGCCTTTCCATCAGTCGAAGCTCTCAAGGAGAGGATGGAAGAGCTTCTGACAGTCTGAAACTTTATCAATGAAACAGAAGTTTTAGTTTGTGTAGGATAAATAATCTTTCGACCAAGGAGAAGAAAATGAGAATAAATCGTCAGATAGAAATTCTTTTCGGAATCTTTTTCTTTCTTTTCTTTCAGCTGGGAGTCACCTCACTTTTCGGCGATGGCTTTATCATCCCTAAGCCCAGACCAGGAGAAAGAATTCCGGCCTTGACAGTGAAATACCATAGAGTCAGTGTGGAAATAGCCAATCAGGTGGCCAGAACTTCGATTGACCAGGTTTTCCTTAACAATCACTCGAGAGATATCGAGGGGACCTTCATTTTCCCCTTGCCTGAAAAGGCTGCCATTTCAGAGTTTGCGATGTATATCGGAGATAAAAAAATAGAAGGAGAAATTTTGGACAAAGACCAGGCCCGCCGGATCTATGAAGATATTGTCCGCAGACTCCGCGATCCTGCTCTTCTTGAATACGTGGGCCGAAACATGTTCCAGGCCCGTGTCTATCCCATTCCCGCTCATGGTGAAAAAAGAATTCAGCTCTCCTACACAGAAATCCTGAAGGCAGAGAAAAACCTTGTCCAGTATCTCTATCCCCTGAATACAGAGAGATTTTCTCTCGCTCCCCTCCAGGAAGTTAGCATTTCGGCAAAGATTGATTCCAAGGTGCCTCTCTCCAACATCTATTCGCCTTCTCATAAGGTTTCCATAAGAAGGGAAGGAGAGAAGAGGGCAACCGTAAGCTTCGAGGGAGCCAATATTAGGCCTGACAAGGATTTCACTGTCTACTATGCTATTTCTCAGGATGATATCGGGCTTTCTTTCGTCAATTGGGAAGACCCGCAGGACAAGTATTTCATGCTCCTTGCTTCGCCTGTCTATTCTACTGAAAAAGAGAAGGTCATTAACAAAAACCTCATCTTTGTCCTGGATAGCTCGGGGAGCATGAGCGGCAACAAAATCGTCCAAGCCAAGGATGCTGTCCGTTTCATCATCAACCACCTTGATGGAAATGATAGATTCTCGATCATTGACTTTGATGATGGGGTTAGCCTCTTTGTCCCCGAGCTTGTCTCTGCCAATTCAGCAAACCGTGATAAGGCGCTCAAGTTTGTCGATGAGATCGAGGATTCTGGAGGAACAAACATCAATGATGCCCTCCTTCAGGCGCTACGAATGATGAAAGCAGGGGAAAGGCCAAATTATGTCCTTTTCCTGACTGATGGTCTGCCCACAGTCGGGATCCAGGATATTGGAGAGATTCTAACAAATATTTCCAGAGCCAATCAGTTTAAATCTCGAATCTTTGTTTTTGGAGTTGGCTATGATGTCAACACAGAGCTCCTGGACAAGATGTCCTCTGAAAACCGCGGGACGTCAGTTTATGTTGGCGAGAATGAAGATCTAGAAGTTGCTGTTTCCAATTATTACGAAAAAATATCATCCCCTCTTCTTTCTGATCTTAGCCTCGCTTTCAAAGGGATCGAAGTCAGCAACTCTTACCCTCAGACTCTTCCTGATCTTTTCAAGGGATCTCAGCTTGTTTTACTGGGAAAGTACAAGGGGGATGGCCCGCTGACAGTTTTTCTCTCTGGAAAAGTGGGGAAGGAGGAGAAAAAGTTTGTCCTTGAGAATCAAAAACTGGCTAAAGATGAATCCTACAATTTTCTGCCTCGGCTCTGGGCGATAAGACGGGTCGGCTTTCTCCTCGAAGAGATTCGGCTCCATGGGGCAAATCCTGAGCTTGTCGAGGAAATAAAGAAGCTTGGCCTCAAATACGGAATTGTCACTCCCTACACTTCCTTTCTTGTCACTGAGAAGGAAAGACAATTCCTTGAAGCTGCAGCACCTGAAGCCCAGGATGCTCTCCGGGCTGGAAAAGTGACTGGTGCTGGTGCAGTAAAGGCGGCCAGAGTCACTCAGCGCTTAAAAGATGAAGAGCAGGCCTTGCAGGTTGTCTCCGAGCAAATCCGCTACAAGGAGAATAAGACTTTTTATCTTAAAGACAAAATCTGGGTGGATAGCGATTATAAAGAAGGGAGTCCTTTTAAAGAAATTCGCTTCGGTTCAGAGGAATATTTTCGTCTCCTTTCCGAAAAGCCTGGAATTGCCAAATATCTCTCTGTGGCTGACAAGCTTATCATCAACTTCGAAGGTACAAACTTCAAGATCACAGAATAAGTCAAGACCACGGCATTCTAGCCAACGGCAAGACAAAGGTGTATCTGCTTGGCAAATAAAAAGAATTTTTTATCTTGACAAATGCCTGCGACATAACTAAATTATAATTGGTCGATTAAATAGTCTAAAAATAGACCTATTATGAGGGTGCCATGATCAATTATTCTGAGACTGTGCCATTGAGCAAGGCCAAAGCCTTACTTTCTGAGCTCATCCGGAGAATAAGGGAGGAGCACGAATCTTTCGCCATCACCCACAGAGGAAAGGTAGAAGGGGTACTTCTGAGCATCGAAGAGTACGAAAGCCTTATTGAGACCTTGGAGATTCTGAGCGACAGGGAAATCATGGCCAGTATCGGGCGGGGGCTCAAGGATGAAAAAGCCGGAAGGCTTCATCCTCACAAAGAGATCTTCCCTGACAAATGAAGAAGTTCCCGTATTCCATCCTTTACACAAGAGAGGCGAAAAAGAATATTGAGAAGCTGGATCCCTCGGTCAAGAGAATTATCAGGAAGGCCATAGAATCCCTGTCCCTCAACCCTGCCAAAGGAAAGCCGCTGACCTATGACCTGGCCGGCTTGCATTCGCTGAGAACATCTGATTACCGAATCATCTACCGGATAAAAGAAAAGAAACTCCTCATTATCGTTGTCGCTGTCGGCCACCGCAAAGAGATATATAAGAAGCTTAAAGATCTCCTGAAAACCAGGGGACGATAAAAGCAATTTTGAGGTATGTCCGCGATAAGCAGCCAAAGTATGTTTACCACGGTCACGTTCATTCAGACATAGGCACTATGGTTGGAAATAGCGCGGTAATAAGTATTTTTGGTGTAAAAACATTTAATCTGGATTAGCGATTAAATCAGCCTGTTTGCCAAATGCCTGGAAAACTTGTCCCCATATAGGAAAGACGGTGTCGAAAAAAACAGATTAATATTTTCAGTCCTGACTGCTGGCGCTTTTGCGGCTGGCGATAAAGCAAATGGAGTTTAAAACGTCTTCGAAGGTTTTCTCTTTCATGAATGGGAGTTGATAACAGGGCAATCGCCTGGGATAGCATAAAGACTGCACGATTCCCCTGAGGCTTTCAGAGAACTGTTCACCGCAGAGAAGAACAACATTGGAGCGGTTGATATAATCCTCCAGCTTTTGATCGTGCGTCCTTGATGAATGGATAAGAAGTCTAATACCTTTTGCACTGGCTATTTTAAAAAAGGAAGAGGGAATATCCTGCTTCTCGCAGACAAGAGTGATCATAACTCCCGGGAGGAGGGGCTGGCTTTTCTCTTCTCTTGAGGAAAGAAGGAGGACAGTCTGGAGCAAGTCGATTTGATTTCTAGAAAACAGGAGTTCATTCTTTACTTTTTCATTTTCAAGAAGTTGCGTTTGCAGATTCATCGCCACTTCTTCTCTTGACAGTTTTTCGCTTTTCGCATCATGCTCAAGTTTTTCCATTCGTCTTTGAAGGGAATGGATCTGGGAGAGATATTCTGAAGATTTGCTATCCTGGCTCTGGATGGCTTGAAATTTCTGGCTGAGCTCACGATATTGCACTTCTGCCTCTTCAAGGCGTTTTTTCTGGTCCTTATTCTCTTTCTTAAGGGAGAAGTACATATCCTCCACCTTAGCTCTTGAATCTTTTTCTCGCTCTAACTCTAGATATAATCTCTCTCTTTGCTCTTCGAGCTCTTCCGCTCTTTTCTGCATTTGCTTGAGCAATTTCACATTTTCAGCCCTCAATTCGGAAGATGCCGGCTCTCCCTCCCATAGTTTTTTCTGAGAGGCTTCCTGCTCAAGGCGAGAAACAAGTCTTTCTGTCCCTTTTCTGAAATCAAAAAGTAGCGCAAAATAGACGGTTACAAAGCCATATTTTTTAATAAGCGACGGCAGTTCTTTATCCAGACGAGCCACTGACATACGCTCTGTGGAAGAGAGCAAGGCTCCTTGATGATAGGACCACTCTCCTAGCATGACTTCTCTTAGCAGTTCATCTTTGTAGAAATAGGGAGCAATTTTTGAGGCCAGCCTTTCCTTAGACAAGTTTTCTGGCCTGAAACCGGAGAATTCTTTCCGCAATGAAGGGTTGGTTTTCGTCAGATAAGTTAAAAAGTCCCGAGGAAAAGAGGCAAGGAATTGGCTGAGTAAATCCCTGGGGATATTTCCTTTTTCCAAGTCGCGCCATTTCATGATGGTCTCCTATTAAAACTACTTCCCTAGCGACCGTTTGATTTTAACATATTTGAAGACATTCCTGAATGGATCACTCCCTTTAAGATAAAAAAGACGAAATCTGCCAAGAAATCGGGGCGACCCGCTTAAAGAATCCCGCCTTCGATTTTATGTCTGCAAATAGACGGGTGAGAATTCAAAAATAACCAGAAGTAATCGCAAAAAAAATCTCATGCCTCATCTCGTTGAGGTTTTAATGCGGAAGTTATAGCCCCTTAATGTCATGACTTCAAGACATCAAATATACCCCAGAATCGGCAATAGACTGACACGTTTCTTTCGCCAACTTTGAACTGACTTGATTTATAAAATATTATCGGAGAAAATGAGATAATATTTTCTCATCGAGGAGAAAGAATGCAAAAAGAAAAGTTGCTCTTAATACCAGGGCCGAGCCCAGTTCATCCCCGGATCATAAACACCCTGGCCCAGCCAACTGTCTCCCATGTTAGCCCGGAGATGGTGGTTGAGCTCAAAGAAGCCTTGGTAAACTTAAAAAAGGTTGTTTTTTGTGAGAAAGGCGAGGCTTTCATTGTAGCTGGAGCTGGCACCTTAGCTATGGAAATGGCTCTTTTGAATACAATTGAAAAGAAAGAGAAAGTGCTTATCCTTTCCCAGGGATTTTTTGGGGCGAGGATGGCTCAGATTTGCCAAGCTTTTGGCCTGAGCTTTGATATCATTGAGAGTAAATGGGGAAAAGCTGTTCTTCCTGACGAGCTGAAAAAACACCTGGCGAAGAGAAAATATCAGGCAGTCGTTTCCACCCACGTCGATACGGCCTCTGGAGGCTGCGCACCAATCAGGGACTATGCTGGGATAATGAGGGATCGCAATATCCTCTTCGTTGTTGACGGCGTCTGTGCCACAGGAGGAATAGAAGAAAGAATGGATGAATGGGGAATTGATATCATCCTCACTGCTGCTCAGAAATGTTTTGGGGCTCCTCCAGGCCTTGCGGTTTTAGTTGTCTCAGAGCGGGGAATGGAAAAGAGAAAGAGTATGAAAGAAATTCCTGCTTATTATTCTGACCTTCTCCGCTGGCTTCCAATCATGCATGACCCTTCAAAATATTTTTCAACTCCCTGCGTCAATGAGATCAGGGCCTTTTATGAGAGCACAAAAATAGTCCTTGAAGAAGCGATGGAGAGAAGGTTTCTCCGCCACTCCCGCTTTGCCAAGGCGATCAGGCA
>CAZPAX010000123.1:0-7469 GCA_964584535.1 uncultured Eubacteriales bacterium | reverse complement strand
GAAGCTCGGACGATTTCTGCGTTTTTGAAGACCAAGTGGCAGGCGGGTTTTAGCTGAGGACAAATAAAGGCTGGTCAGGCGATCAGCAATCAGGAATCTGGCTCCTTCTCAGCGCAGCGGACAGAGAGCTTTTGACCATCAGAAGAAACCTCGATTGCGCCCAGAATGTCTGTGCGCAGAACTTTTGCCTTCATTTCTTCATATAAATTTAGGACTTCTTGGTTGGGAAAGCCATAGGCGTTGCCTCTGCCAACAGAGATAACCACAATTTTTGGGGCAACCCTGTCAAGGAAGTCTTTTGAACTCGAAGAATTGCTTCCATGGTGGGCAGATTTCAGAACCTGGCTTCTGATTCCTGCGCCGTTTTCCAGGATCTCTCTTTCTGCGCTTAGACTTATGTCGCCCGGAAGAAGAAATGAGGTTTGGCCATAAGAGAGCCTGAGGACGAGAGATTGATCATTATCAACATTGTCCACATAAGGATTGCTTTCCAAGGGATAGAGGACCTCGATTCTGACTCTTCCTTCTTGATACTTGAAGCCTTGAAAGACCCTTTTTTTCAGTACAGAACGGGCCAAAGATTCCTTGAATTCAGCATAAGATTCACTTTTCAGCGGACTCATGCTTTCCCAGTATTCGCCTATTCTGAAGTTGCGGGCCACAGCTTTGAGGCCATTGAGGTGATCGGGATGGCCGTGGGTTAAGATCAGATAATCGATTTTCTTGATTCCTTTTCTCCATAAGAAACGAGAGACGACATTTTCGCCTATATCAAAGGTTCCTGAGGCTAGACCTCCACCATCGATAAGCATCTTTTTATGGCCAGGGAATTCGACTAGGATCGAATCTCCTTGTCCAACATCGATAAAAGTTAGCCCGAGGTTTCTGGATGACGAGGATGGAAAAGGATAGAAGATAAGCACAGCTGCAAAAAGTGAAAAGGAACCAAAGAAAATCAATTTTTGCATCTTTATTCTCGAAGGAAAAAGGAGGAGAAAAAGGAAAAGAAAATAGCCGATGGAGGTGAAGAGATGAGGTGTTGGGATACGGTAGGAGGCAAAGGAAAGGGAATCAAAAAGGTGAGAGGAATCGATAAAGATTCTAATGAGAAACTTTATTCCCAGAGCAAGGGCTTTGGCTAGAGACTGGCTTATAAAGGAGAGAGGAAAAAAGATATAGCCCAGGGCCATGATCAGCCCAACCAGAGGTATAGCCAGATAATTGAGGATGAGAGGGGAAAAGGTGACCCTATTAAAAGAGGAGGCCATGAAAGGCAGAACACCAAGCTGAGCTGTGAGGGAAAGGGCAAACATGTCACTTATTTTCAAGGGAAGCCGGGGCAGATATTTAATGATTCGAGGGAAAAAGAGGATGATGGAGAGGGTAGCTGCATAAGTGAGTTCGAATCCCATATCAAAGAGGTTAAAGGGATTGAGGAAAAGGAGGATAAAGGCGCTTAGGGAGATGGTGTTAACGAGATGAGTATCTCTCCAGATGAGCTTCCCTAGGATAAAGGCAAGAGTCATGATTGTTGCTCGAAGCACAGAAGCCCTCCCTTCGACCAGGAAGGCATAAAAAACAAGAAATATGGCCAAGAGGAGATAGGAAGGCCGAGAGGGAACTCCACAAAGCTTTAAAAGGGAGAAAATAAGAAAGGTAATAATCGCAATGTGAGCTCCAGAAATGGCAATGAGGTGAAAAAGCCCAGATTTCTGGAGGGCTAAAGTTATGGAGTCATCCATTCTTCCTCTTTCCCCGAGGAGGAGGGCTTCAAGCACTGCTCCCTCAGATGAAACAGATTTTCTATCGGCCGAAGGAAAATAGGCTTCGATTTTTCGCTGTAGTTTCTGGCGAGTGATGGAGATAAGGCGGAGGGGAGAAAATTTTTTACCCTTTTCAATTTTTTCAACAAGAAGAAAGCTTTTACTAAAGGCGCGGTTGTGAATTGTCTGGCTTTTAAGATATCTTTTCAAGGGAGGTTCTTTAAAATTCCTGAAGTCTTTAAAGGGAACAAGTTGGGCCGAGACTTTAACTCTATCCTGGCTGAAAAGTTCCGGGGGAGTAGAATCCAGGGAACGGAGGACTGAGATCCTCAGGTTTCCGCTTGTTTTTTCCTCCCTGTTCTGATAGGAGATTTTTTCCGTTTTTAAAAAAAGGAAATCTCTATCCACTCCCCTGGAGGGAGATTTATAAAGCTTTCCGGAAAAATCAGCGTAGGATGAAAGCTTCAGTTGATAGAGGGAATTCTTTTCGTATTTCCAGTTATAGAAAGAATAGAGGCTTGCGCCCAGAAGAAAGGTTGTAAGAAGGATAAAGAGGAAGGCGACTTTATTTTTTTTCAAAATGAAGAAAGTCCAGGAGAAAAAAAGGCAGGCTGCTGAAAAAGAGATCAACGCCTTCACAGGGAAAGGGATGAGGGAGGAAAAGAGAATCCCAGAAGCAAGAGCTGCGGCTAAAAAGACAAAAGGAAAAGCCATTCGCCTAATCAGATTATTGGATTTCGCAAATTGAATACAAAAACCGCATAACTCCCTCACCATTGCTCTTTCCCCTCACTTTTATCCTCTTCCCTGGGGGGAGAGGTAAGGTGAGGGGGGAGCATAAAGGTAAAGGGGCATGTTTTTCCATTTCTTTTGCAAAGATCAACAAATAAACGAGAATTTATTACTCGCAATGCTCTCAGATGGCGACTTCTTCTTTGAATGTTCCATAGGCATCTTTCAGAACATTGGTTATCTCTCCCAGGGTTGCCTTTGCTTTGACAGCTTCAAGAATGGATGGCATGAGGTTTGCTCCCCTTTGAATTGCCTTTCTTAAATCGTTCAGCCGATTCTCGACTCTTTTTGTTGACCTTTCGCGTCTGAGTCTTTGCAATTTTTCTTTTTGAGTTTTTTCGATTTTTTTAGGAGGATAATAGATTTTAAAAAGGATTTTTTCTCTCTCTTCGCAATAAGCATTGAGGCCGACGATAATCTGCTCCTTTTTTTCAATTTCTTGCTGCGCCCTGTAAGCGCTTTCTTGAATTTCCTTCTGGACAAATCCCTTTTCAATGGCTCTAAGCATTCCTCCCATATCCTCGATTTTCTGAAGATATTCCTTTACATTTTCCTCAATCTGGTTTGTTAATGTCTCGATGAAGTAGGCCCCGCCAAGAGGGTCAACAGTGTTGGCCACGCCGCTTTCGCAGGCAATAATTTGCTGGGTGCGAAGGGCAATTTGAGCAGATTCTTGGCTGGGAAGGGAAAGAGCTTCATCCCTAGCGTTGGTGTGCAGAGATTGGGTTCCTCCCAGGACTGCTGCCAGAGCCTGAAGAGTAACACGAGTGACATTGTTCTCTGGCTCTTGAGCCAGAAGGGTAGAGCCGCTCGTTTGGACATGGAATCTGAACTTCCAGGAGAGAGGATTTTTGGCCTTAAATCTTTCTCGAGCCAGCTTCGCCCATATTCGTCTTGCTGCCCGGAATTTGGCTATTTCTTCAAAAAAATTGTTATGGCTGGCCAGAAAGAAAGAGAGGCGAGGAGCAAAATCGTCGACATCAAGGCCGGCCTGGATGGCGGCCTCGACGTAAGTGATGGCATTGGCCAGAGTGAAAGCCAACTCTTGGCTAGCTGTTGCCCCTGCTTCCCTGATGTGATAGCCGCTGATGCTCATCGTGTTCCAGCGAGGGACATTTTTCTGGCAGAAAGAGATGATGTCAGTAATGATTTTCAGGGACGCTTGAGGAGGAAAGATATAAGTTCCACGGGAAAAGTATTCCTTGAGGACATCATTCTGGATTGTTCCGGAGAGGTCTTGCCAGGGAATTCGTCTTTTTTCGGCCAGGGCCAGATACATGGCCAGAATAATGGCTGCTGTCGAGTTTATGGTCATCGAAACGCTGATATTATCCAAGGGAATGCACTCAAAGAGGATAGCCATATCCTGAATTGAGTCTATGGCCACTCCGACTTTTCCAACTTCACCCTGGGCCAAGGGATTGTCAGAGTCAAGGCCAATCTGTGTGGGAAGGTCGAAAGCAACACTCAATCCTGTTTGACCTTGAGAGAGGAGAAAACGGTAGCGCTTGTTGGATTCTTCTGCTGTCCCGAACCCCGCATATTGCCGCATAGTCCAGAGCTTGCCCCTGTACATAGTGGGGTAGATTCCTCTGGTGAAGGGATATTGGCCAGGTTTGCCGAGGGATTCAGAATAATCAAAGCCGGCCAAATCCTCAGGGCTATAGACGTTTTTTATTTCAATCCCGGATGAGGTCAGGAATTTTTCTTTTCTATATTTATCCTCTGCCTTTGTTTTCATAGGCTTTTCTTGAAACCCAGGGCTAAGAGAGCATTATAGAAAAAATTTTTCCCATGGGCAGGTAGTGCTTTGTCTGAGATTCTGCGTATCAGCGAATGTATTTAGAAAAGGCCTGAACTCCAGCATAGACACCTTTTTCTTTTAATTCCTCCTCTATCTCTAAAAGACGATTGTATTTGGCCACTCTTTCACTCCGGCTCAGAGAGCCAGTTTTTATCTGCCCAGAATTCAGAGCAACACTCAGGTCAGCGATAAAAGTGTCTTCTGTTTCCCCCGAGCGGTGGGAGATGACAGCTGAATATCCTTTTTGATGGGCGAAGTTGACAGCTTCTATTGTTTCGCTGAGAGTCCCTATTTGATTCAGCTTAATCAGGATGGAATTGGCAATCCCCTGGGCTACCCCTTCTTTGAATCTTTTGAGGTTGGTCACAAAAATGTCATCCCCGACGAGCTGGATTTTCTGGCTCAGAGCTTCGGTCATCGCTTTCCAGCCGTTCCAATCATCTTCGGCCAGCCCGTCTTCTATGGAGATGATCGGGTATTTCTCAGTCAGCCCTTTGTAGAATTCAATCATCTCCTCAGAGGAGCGGATTGAACCATCTGATTTTTTGAAGACGTATCTTT
This sequence comes from uncultured Eubacteriales bacterium, assembly GCA_964584535.1. Classification (GTDB taxonomy): domain Bacteria; phylum Acidobacteriota; class Aminicenantia; order Aminicenantales; family CAZPAX01; genus CAZPAX01. The sequence goes on along the minus strand of CAZPAX010000123.1, from coordinate 2,549 downwards.
TCTCTTTATAGAGCTCGGAGGCGGCCACATCTAAGGCCAAGAAAATCGACTTTCCCGGCTTGTAGCCAGCCTTTTGGATGCTCTCCAGAATCAAATCAAGCGCTTCTTCATTGGAACTGAGATTGGGAGCAAATCCCCCTTCATCGCCCACAGCAGAGCTGTATCCTCGCTTTTGAAGAATCTTCTTGAGATTGTGAAAGACTTCAGCAGCCATCCTTATTGCCTCAGAGAAGCTCGAAGCACCGGCTGGCACGATCATAAATTCTTGAATATCCACATTGTTGTCAGCGTGAGAACCGCCGTTGAGGATATTTATCAGAGGTACAGGAAGCAGATATCTTTCTTTTTTCCCCAGATACTCATAAAGAGGCAATTCTAGTGCCCGCGCAGCTGCATTAGCTACAGCCATGGATACCGAAAGAATGGCATTGGCCCCCAGCTTATTCTTTGATTCTGTTCCGTCCAGGGTGATAAGGCGCTTATCTATTTCCTCCTGGTTGCGGGCATCCAGACCGACAATCTCGGCGGCGATGATTTCGTTGACATGGGAGACAGCTTTCAGGACGCCCTTTCCTAGGTAGCGTGAGGGGTCTCCATCTCTCAATTCCAGGGCTTCATATGTTCCTGTCGAAGCTCCAGAAGGGACAGAAGCTCTGCCCCGCTCACCCAATTGGAGAATGACCTGAGCGCTGATGGTCGGGTTTCCTCTTGAATCCAGAATCTCACTTGCCTTGATTGCAGTTATGATTGTCTTGCGCATCTAGATTTTTAGAGTTTTCTTTGAGAAATAGATTCATCCAAATGGATTGAGATAATCCTAGCCTTTTGATTCTTCTTCTTCAGGGAATTCCTCAGGTGCTTTCTTCATGAATTCCCCCCTTTTTTTATCAATAAATTCTTTTATGGCATCCAATCCTTCTTGCGTTTTTTCCTTGACAATTCTGATTCCTTTTTCAGCTTCTTTAGCAATTTTTTCGTAGCCCTCTTTTGCCTTTTCTCCTGTTTTAGCAACTTCCTTCTTGATTTTTTGTCTTGTCTCTTTTCCACTTGCAGGAGCAAAGAGGATGCCCAGAACAAAGCCTGTGGCTGCTCCTACAATAAAGGACATGGCAATTTCGAAAGCACTCGACCCTTTGTTATTTCCCATCTTTTTTCTCCTTTCGTTTTTTCCATTGCCGCCAAACAAAACGGACGAGAGGAAAGAGGAGAGGCCAATACTGAGAGGAAGGCCTGATGACTTTTGAAGTCAGGAAAAGAGCTGCTTCTGAGAGGTTCTGAGCAGCTTTTTTGGAAGCAGAGAGGACTGCACTCAGGTCACTAATTTTTTCTTTGACGACTAGATCCAGCTCTCTCAAATTCTTTGCCAGTTCTCTGATCTCAGCAAGTGCTCTTTCTCCTTCTGCGGCTGTCTTTCGGAGCTGAATGAGGAAGTTAATCAGAAAACTTACAGCGACAACAATAGCAATGGTGATGACGAGGAACAGAAATTGATTTAAGGTTAGCGGCATAGTAGGTAATAAATAAAATAAAAAACCCGATTTGTCAATTCGAGGTCTCGGGGTCAGACTTTTAAAAGTTTTATTATTTACTGAAAAGAATGATTTCGGGTTCAGACATCTGGGATCAAAATTGGGGTCAGACACTTGGGGTCTCGGGGTCAGACATTATCATAGGGGTGTGTTAACAGTCGAGGGCATGCGGACATCTCGTCTTCATGGCAATGTCTGACCCCGAAAACAATGCCTTTCCCCCATCTGACCCTAAGGTCGATCGTCAGTAAATAATAAAAAAAAGAAAAGTCTGACCCCAAATGCTATTTCCAGAGGATCTTGTGAAGACTTTGGAGATGGTATTCTCTTTCGATCTCTTTTAAGATTTGAGGGAAATCCTTTTCCTCCTTGAGGTCGACCGCTTTTTCCCATCTGGCAAAGAGAGGGGCCGCTATAAATTCCTGCCTTTTTCTCAACATCCGGTTGATTCCCCTCAGAGCCTGCCAGTGGGTAATGAGAAGCAGAGCCAGGGCACCAAAAAAAACATTCGGTCCGGGAATTAGGGCGGCCAGCCCGCTTATGGGAAGAAGAAGGATTTCTCCGATAAGCAGAAGGACGTGCTTGGTTCTCTGCTTCTGGAGGAAGAAATAGAACCTGATTTTTGTCCTTTTTTCCTCCAGACAGCCAGAATGGTAGACCTGTATTTTCTTTCCTTCGAGTTTTAAAGCCCTGGAGAAAGCCTGCTCCTGTCTGAGGATTCTCTGCGGCAAAAGCATAAGCTTGGCTTTGGCCAGTTCCCAGATTCTCTTAAAACGGGAGAATTTGACCTGGATCTCCCTGACAGGTTCGGCCGTAAAAAAGCGGTATTTGTGAAGGTAGTCACGGACGAAAAAATAATTCATCGGAGCTTTGAATTTTAGCATTTCGAACAGAAATTTGGCAATTATCTTCGGAAGCATCTCTTTTTATGTAATTCAATAGGGTGGAAGAAGCTGCCCGAAAGTCCCCGTAGCCGGGGGGACCCGCTGCCTTGGAGGGGACTCTGAGTCCCCTTCCAAC
>CAZPAX010000122.1:0-7581 GCA_964584535.1 uncultured Eubacteriales bacterium | reverse complement strand
CGATATTCCTGCCGAAAAGCAACTTCTCCTGAAGAGAACTCTGATTGTGGCCAACAAAATGGATGAGAGGCCTGCCGCTGAAAATGTCAATAATCTGAGAATTCTCTTTGAAGGCCAATTTGAAATTCTCCCTATTTCTGCCTGGCGAGGAGACGGGCTTAAAGAGCTGCGTATGAAAATCTTTTCTCTTCTCCAAATCATCCGCGTTTATAGTAAAGCCCCAGGTAAAAAGATTGACTTTGATGAACCTTTTACTCTCAAGAGAGGAAGCTCGGTCTTAGACATGGCCCGAGCAGTCCACAAGGATTTTGTTGAAAAACTAAAATATGCCAAAATTTGGAGCAAGAATAAGTACCAGGGCCAGATGGTTAACCGCGACCACATCCTCGAGGACGAGGACGTGATCGAGCTCCATATTTAGAAAAAGCTCTCAGGATTGGCGAAAGAGTTTTTCCAGAATTCGGAGGTAATCCTCAACTGCTGCTTCTCTGGGATTGGAGGGGTTGGAGTTGTTCTGGAAGGACTTTTGGGCGATCTCCAAAAATTCGCTAGGTTTCAGACCAAGATCCTTGAAGGAGGGAATAGAAAGGGTGCGGCAGAGGAGTTTAATCCTTTCGATAAGCTTCCGCGCTTTCTCGTTCTCGCTTTCCCCCTCAATTCCGACTATCTCGGCAAGCTCTGCATAGCGTGAGGCAGAGGCAGGAAGGTTGAACTCCATGACAGAAGGGAGAAAAACAGAATTGGCGACACCGTGGGGAGTATCATAAAGAGACCCCACAGACTCCGCCAGGCAGTGGACAGCTCCGACGTCGCTGTTGCCAAAAGCCAGGCCAGCCAGAGTACTGGCAAGCATCAACTTCTCTCTCGCTTCTCTATCCCCCTCTATGTTCTTATAAGCTCTTTCCACAAAACGAAAGATCAACTCTGTAGACTTTCGGGCAAAAAGATCGGTCAGAAAAGTCGCAGGCTTCACAGTGTATGCTTCTATAGCGTGGGTCAGAGCATCCAGTCCAGTTGAGGCAATCAAAGGCTTGGGAAGGGAGATAAGCAGATCAGGATCTATGAGAGCCACTTTGGGAAACATTTCTGGCCCTTTAATGCTCATCTTGAATTTGCGTTCAGTGTGGGTGATGACAGAAACCCAAGTCACTTCACTCCCAGTACCGCAGGTGGTTGGCACTGCCAAGACGGAAAGAGGGGAAGTTCTGTATTTTCCCTTTCCTTCATAGTCTTCGATATTTCCGCCATTTGTGGCCAGCAAGGCTATGGCTTTGGCTGCGTCGAGGGAACTCCCTCCACCCAGGCCGATGACAAGATCGGGTTTTATCTTCCTCACCATTTTTCCTGCCCGGTTGACGGTACTGTATTTGGGATTTGGCTCTATTTCATCAAAAAGATGAATTTTGGGAACCCTCTCAAGTACTCGAGAAACAATTCCTGATTTGACAATCCCCTGATCTGTGACCAGAAAAAGTCGGGACGCACCGAGTTCTTCAACAATTTGTTTTAAGTTGGAAATCGATCCTGAGCCAAAAATAACTCTTGTTGGCATATAGAATTTCATTCTGAATTCTCCTTACTTCCGAAAATATAGGGAATCCTGTTGGGTCATGTCCAGTAAAGCCAGGAAAAGGAGCTGAGCCAGGTCTTCAAGGATTTCAGGAGTGATGGTCTCCACCTTGTCCTTGCTGATGTGGTAATAGGAAGTTGCTCCATAAGAGCTGAAGGAAAGGCTTGGCACTCCTTTCCAGAGAAAATGGGCAGCATCAAGCCTCGGCCGGGCGATGTTGGCAAAATATTCAGGATTTATGATCCTATGAATATAGTTTTTGTTAGCCTTTTCGATAAATCCCCACAGGGCCGGGAAATTTTTGGCCGCCCGGACACTCAATTTGTCTCCGCAGCCCACACTGTCAAGATTGAGGAATGCGACTGTCTTTTCCAGGGGAAAAAGCGGATATTCAAGGTAATACTCTGACCCCACAACTCCTTGCTCTTCAGCCCCGAAAAAGAGAAAAAGGACAGAACGGCGGGGCTTCAATGGGCATCTGGCCATTGCCTCTGCTACGGCCAAAATTACGGCCACTCCAGAGGCGTTGTCATTGGCTCCTGGCATCAACTCATAGCAGCGACCAAGATGGTCAAGATGAGCTCCGAGAATAATGGCCTCCTTTTCGAGCGAAGGATCAGAACCTTCAAGAAGGCCAATGACATTCTGGCCTCTGCCTTCAGAGTGATGCTCAGTAAGATTTTTCAAGCTGAATATTTTTCCCGTGGCAAAGGATTGAGACGAGAGCGTCAGCTTGATCTTTTCCACAGTCTGATCATGATTTCGTCCTGTGCCGGAAAATATATCCGCCACAACCGCCTCTCCCACATGGCTGTAGATAAAACCCTCCCGATAAGAATTATTGGGATTGCCAATCGGACCATAGTTGTAGATCATTCCTCTCGCTCCATGAGCAACAGCATTTTCCAGCTTGTATTGATGGAAGGAATAAGGACGCCATCTTTTGAAGAGCTCAGGATTTTCGTCGGGTGAGACAGGGACTTCCCTTTCCATCAAAACAATCTTCTCTCGGACATCCACTCCTTTATAATCATCGTAATTGAGCTCCGGTGCTGTCACTCCATAGCCGACATAGACAACTTCAGCTGTGACCTCCCCTGAGGCAGATGTGGAACCAGGAATGAACTCATCTTCATAGCGATACTGCTTCATGATCAGGGAGTCTTTGTAAGGAATATGGAGAGTTGCCTGACAGCCTTTAAAAACAAGTGTGTAGGGAATGGGAAATTCCTGAAAATAACTGCCCTTATCCCCAGCCGGGGCGATTCCCCATTTCTTAAAAAGAGAGGCCACCCATTCGGCGCAGGCTTTGTACTCTTCAGTTCCTGTCAGACGGCCACCATATTTCTCAGAAGCGAGTTCTTTCACATAATCCAGAAGCTGGTGGCTAGAGATAGAATGAAGGCTCTCCAGAAGTTTTCCTTCATCGGCGGCTTTTACGGGCTTCTCTTGAGCAGATAAAAAGAGAAAAGACGAAAGGCCGAATAAAAGGAAATAGGAAAGTAATCTTTTTCTTCTCATTCTCCACTCCTCTTCTTTTTTACCTTATATTAGAATAAATATCAGAAAAGTAAAGTGGAGAAAATCTTATAGAAGGCGCTCGGGGTCAGACTTTTAAAAGTTTTATTATTTCATATTTGGCAAAAATAACGATATTTGGAAAAAAAATAATTGAGGATGAACTGAGCGTTTTGAATTAAATTATAAAACTTTTAAAAGTCTGACCCCAATTACAAATTAAAACCGGCAGGCAATTCCTCCTCTGAGAATGAATCCATTCCAGATGCCTGTATCCAGCAGAAGATAAAGATTTTCGGTGATTGCTCCTTTTACCCCCAAATTGAGCTGTAAGAAAGGTAAAAAGCCAGGAAGGATGAATTCATCTCCTTCTTCCTCCATCTCGTCTTTGAGTTGTTTGAGCGTCTTATTTTCTGAGCTCTCATAATGTTCTGGTTCCTCGCCTTCAATTTCCAAATCCCCAGAATAGGCATAGGTGAGCTGTCCTTCCTCAAGGGCAGTCCCTGTGGCTGCCCCGAAGCCAAAGGTGACATAAGGACGGATTCTTGAGGAAGGCATGATATCCCAGCGAAAACTCAAATGGAAGGATAAGGGCTTCATCAAAAATTCAGCATTCGCCCTCCCTTTAAAATTTGAAACCTCTCCGGTGAATGTGTTTTCCACGCTCAAGTCAGCTGAAACATCAGGAAGAGAAACTCGCATGGTCGTCTTTTCCACAGAAAAGCCCAGACTGAAAGAACCATTCTTTCCAGCCGGATACCACCTCATTTCAAAGCCAAAATTATTGCCGCCGGAGTCAAAGCTGACATTCTGAATATAGCTTCTTTCTCTCAATTCAGGATAGTCTTTCTGGATATCCTCCAAAATCTTATCCTTTAACTCTGTCTCCAGAGAATCACTGAGCGCATCCTCAATGATGGACCTGAGGATATCGATGCTCCATTGGGAATAATGGAACCCGAATTCAAAATGGCCCTGGGCAGGGAGATCCTGAACGAAAACAAGGGAAAAAATTAAAAGAGCTGGAAAAATCTTTGCGATTTTTCGAATTGGCATTTTTTCCTCCTCTTTCATTAGTGTGGATGAATATTTTTTCGAAATTTCCAAAATTATTCTATAGCCCTTTAAGATGAATTTGGGGGTGATTTTTCGCTTCCTTGCCCTTTAGGAAGCATCTTCCCCTGATGATCTCAGTTTAAGGACGGGCATTGGCACCATGCCACCCGTCGATTTGGATGCATCTCTGAATATGTGATCTTTATTGTTGGTGCAGGAGGCTGCCCGGAAGCCCCCGATGGGGGGGACCGACGGGACTGGTTCCCCGGGGCGCGGGGGCCAAGGGCAGCTTCCTGCACCCGATTGAATCACATAAAAAGAGATGCTTCCCATCCATTTTTTAAATTGATTTGAAAAGTATATTCTGATATCTTGGCTATCGAAAGCCCAAAAAAATGGCGTAAAGGAGGTAGGAATGCTCAAAATACTGGCCTTAGGAATTTCGATTCTAAGCTTGTTTCTTCTCTTCTCGCCTCTTGTCCTAGCCCAAAAACCAAACCCCAAGGTTCTTCTGAAAACAAGCAAGGGCGATATCACCATCGAGCTCTACCAGGATAAAGCACCGATAACTTGTAAAAATTTTCTCACCTATGTCGACGAAAAATTCTATGACGGAACAATCTTCCATAGAGTCATCAAAGGCTTCATGATTCAAGGAGGTGGCCTGACTACTGATTTCAGACAAAAGGCAACAAAGTCGCCCATAAAGAATGAAGCCGCCAATGGATTGAAAAACCTGCGAGGCACGATTGCCATGGCTCGAACAGGCATCGTCGACAGTGCCACCTGCCAATTCTTCATCAATCATGTGGACAATCTCTTTCTCGATCACAAGGACAATACTCCTGAAGGCTATGGCTACGCTGTCTTTGGAAAAGTCGTCAAAGGAATGGAAATTGTCGATGCCATCGCTAGTGCGCTGACAGGAACCATAAAAGGCTTTCAAGATGCCCCTCGGGAAACGATAACCATCATTTCCATCACTCGCCTCTAAAATCCCAAGGCCGGGAAGCGCGGCTCTATTTTCAAAAGCATGGTTTCAAGGGCTAAAAATGTTTGATTGGATCTTCGCTTTTTTTCACCTCTTCCTCCTCATTGCGGTGATCGTCTATGCCGTGATTTCTCTTATTCAGGGAAATACTCTCAGATTTATCATCCTTGTCTTTCTTCTGGGAGGCTACTATCTCCTCGTCCTTCATAAGCCTCTGAAAAAGGAAATTGAAAGAAAGCGAAAAAAATCCCCTTGAGGGAAGCTTTCAAGAATGGCGGTCTTTTTTGTCTTCTCCGACGAGTCAGGGAAATACAGAAGGGAAAGAGACGAAAAATTTATTGCCAAAAATCCCTTTTACTGCCGCTCGGCAGTCTTCCTTGAAGCTCATGACTGGATGAGGCTCAGGGATAAATTCTATCGTCTCAAAAAAGAATTTCTGAATATCGACCTTTCCCAAAAAGTGAAATGGTCTTACGTCTGGTCACTTTTCAAGCATCGCCAAAAGGGAGAAAAAATTGGAAAAGACCTGCCCTATTTCTTCCTTCGCCATCATTCCTTGGATAAGCTCATCGAATTCGTCAGAAGGACCCTCTGCCTCCTCCATGAATGTGAGAGCTCCCGCATCCTGCTCACCCTGACCTTCAATGACAGGCAGAAAACAAAGCCAATGGAAACAAAAGAAATTTTAAAGATGCATCTCGGGCACACCCTGGAGATGGCAGAAAAGGAAATGAAGAAAAGGGGATCAAGTCTCTCTGTTTTCTTCTTCAATCCTGAAGAGACTCTTCTGGAAAGGCATTTCCAGGAAGCTTTTCGCCAAATTCTGGGGAAAAAGGCTTTCACTTCAGGCAGCCACGTCAAAGAGAGCCTAACCTTCGAGTATTTTCCCCAAAGTTTTGGGAGTCAGATCGCTGACTACTGCGCCGGTGTTTTTTATGGTTCCCTGCGATTCTTTCCCCAGAGCGTTGGACTTTTCCAAGGCGAGATCTGGCCAAAAATAGTCAAGGAAAAAGGCGAGGCCCTTGGTTCTGGAATCACAGAGATCCCCAAAAATCAAAAAAATAGGCGTTATCTGGAAGAAGTCCTGAAGAAAATCCTGGAGGCCAAGCTAGATCCAGGCCTTATGAGCTTGGAGGCAAGGCTTAAAGCAAAGGTTTGAAAAAGATGCCTAGGCCAATCCCTGTGAATGGTGTGAATGGGGACAGGCACCTTTTTTTCCTGAAAAGGTGCCTGTCCCCGCCTTTACCTCAGGTCTTCGAACAGACAGGGACCGTCCTGGCCCCATATTTATTTTTCTCTTGGTAACTTTGGGCAGATAAAATTTGTTGATTTTTCGATAAATAATCAGTATGTTTAACAATGATTCGCCTTCAAGGCAATAATAAAAGCTAATACAAAAGTAATGAGAATCGCCAGAGAAGGCCTTCGTTTTATTCTTCCTCCGCTTTTTGGGGCTTTCCTCTCCCTCTGGCTGGGCTGGTGGATATTGGCCATTTTTTTCTTTATGCTTGGTGCAGTTTTCTCTTTTTTCTTCCGCGATCCAAAGCGCATAATTCCTTCAGACGACAACCTCCTCCTCGCTCCTGCAGATGGCAGAGTTGTGAAAATTGAGACAATTGCTTCTCATCCTTCTTTTCCCTCTTCAGTTACAAGGATCAGCATCTTCCTTTCCCTCTTTGATGTCCACATCACTCGTGCCCCTCTCTCGGGAATCATTCAGGAAATAGAGTACAAGAAGGGCAGTTTTGTCCCTGCCCATAGAGAGGAGGCAAGCCTAAGAAATGAACACAACTTGATATTTTTAAAGGGAAGCAACACAGATATTCTTCTCAAGCAGATGGCGGGTATTTTTGCCCGCAGGATAAAATGTTTTGTCAAAAAAAGCGACAGAATTGAAGGAGGGCAAAAAATCGGGCTGATTTACTTTGGCTCGAGAGTTGAAATTTTTTTTCCCTCCAATATTTCCCTTAAAGTCTGCTTGAACCAGAGAGTCAAAGCAGGCCAGAGCGTTATCGGCGAGGTGAATAAATGAGAAAAATCTATCGAGAGATTTATCTCTTGCCCAGTCTTTTCTCCATTGCTAGTATCTTTTTTGGCTTCCAAAGCCTTATTTTCTGCTTCCATGAAAAATACTCCTGGGCAGCTTTCTGGATTATTATCGCATCCATAATGGATGGATTGGATGGAATTATTGCGCGCTCAACAAGGACGCATTCAGATTTCGGGGCTGAGCTTGATTCTCTGGCTGACGCCTTTTCCTTTGGAGCTGCCCCTTCCCTCCTTCTTTATTTCTGGGGACTAAGAGTTGCTGGCACTCCAGGAGTCTTTTTTAGCTTCATCTTCCTCTCAGCAGGCATCCTGCGCCTGGCTCGCTTCAATGTCCTTCAGAGAGCTCCATCGGACAAAAAATCATACATTGGGTTGACCGCTCCCTCTGCGTCCATAC
>CAZPAX010000121.1:0-7591 GCA_964584535.1 uncultured Eubacteriales bacterium | reverse complement strand
TGGTGAACGGATTGAAGATGCTGGCCGATCGGATGGGGATCGACATCTGGGACGTCATCGAAGCAGCCAGCACTAAACCTTTCGGATTCTCACCCTTCTACCCGGGCCCGGGAATGGGTGGCCACTGTATCCCCATCGATCCCTTTTATCTTTCCTGGAAGGCAAAGGAATATGATTTTACGACAAGGTTTATCCAGTTGGCTGGGGAGATCAATGTCTCCATCCCTTATTACGTCGCCTCAAAGATCTCAGATGCCCTCAACAAGAAGGGGAAAAGCGTGAAAAACGGCAAAAATCCGACAACAAGTAAGCCGGGCTAGTTGCTGTGTGTTCGAAGACCTAGGGCGGGCGGGAGGCGGGGACAGGCACCTTTTCAGGAAAAAAAGTGCCTGTCCCTATTCATGGCCGGGCCACCAACCGGGAAATCATTATCTTGGCCTAAAACAATAACCACACTTTTCGTCATGGAGCCGCTATCTATTGAATTTCTTTGTCAATTCTGCTATCTTAAGTCACACTACCTTCGAATTTGGAGAGGAGATAATATCCCTTGAAATATTCTTCCAACATTGACAGCAAGTACAGGTTTGTCATTCTGGCCGCAAAAAGGGCAAAGATGCTATTGAAGGGAGCAAAGCCAAAGGTAAAGTCTAAACATAAAAATCCTATTCGCATCGCTCAGAATGAAGTATCGCTGGGAGCCATTGACTACGAAATTCTTCAGACGAAAAAGGAAGAAATTGTTGAGCCAGAAGAGCAGCTTTTTGTCGCTGATGAAACCGGCGAAGAAATAGAAGCGGAGAGAGAAGAATTCCGTGAGGAGGAAGAGGCGGGTGAAGAGGAATCTGAAGAGGATGAAGAAGAGGAAGTTGAGGAAGAATTACTAGAGGAAGAAGAAGGAGAAGAGAAAGAGGATGAAGGGTGAATTCTATGCTTTCTCTCTCGCCATCTGAAAAAGCTGGACATAATCCAGCTTGATGAATTCTCGCTTGGAAATCCCGAGGGCGGTGGCGAATTTTGTGATTTCGTTTCTTTCGCCCTCCAGTTCAATAAAATTTCCAATGGCTGTTTCATCCAGGCAGATTTTCAGCCTCCCTTTTCTGAAAACCGCCCGGTACTTCTGATAGTTGAAGACAGGAGCAAGCCCTAAGGATTTCAAAACGTTTCTCAGGTTTTTCTCGTTTTTGACTTCTGTCTCGTACTCTTCCCTCACTTTGAATTTTCTGGATTTTTGTGGAGATCCCTTAAAAGTCAGAAAAGTTTTTTTATTCATCTTTCGGATCCTTAAGGCCTCACTCTTCTTTTGAAGAGCACGGGAAGGGAAGTCAAAGAGGGTATTCTCCTCAAAAAAGCGCTCCTTTTCGAGTTTTGCTTCCAGATGGAGAATTTTTTCTCGGACAGGCTTGAGATCCTCAACTCTTATCTTAACTTCAATTTCAACCATATCGAGATCTGCGCTTTTCTTTTTCCCCTCTAATTTATGAATCCGGGAGTGCCCTAATTTTTTCTGTTGAGGACAAATTCGGCAAAAAGGCTCAGGGTATCACGATAGCAGGAAGGGGCGAATTGACTGATGATCTCATTGGATTCAAGAGAATATTCCTTAGCTTTTTTGTAGGTGTAGTCCAGGGCGCCATTGGATTTGACAATCTGAAGAATTTTATCTCTGGAACTCTTCTCCAATTTTTTCTTTTTCAATAGCTTGGCAATCTGGGCCCGCTGGGCTTGGCCATCATTATTCAGGGTATAAATCAGGGGCAATGTGATCCGGCCTTCGCTCAAATCAGAAAGAATGGGTTTTCCCAAAATTTTTTCGTCGCCATTAAAATCAAGGAGGTCATCGATGATCTGGAATGACATCCCCAGGTTTGTCCCATAATCGGTCAGATAGCTTTCCTCTTCTGGAGAAGCTTTGCCGAGAATTCCTCCGATTTGGCAGGAGGCAGAGAAGAGTGAAGCTGTTTTTTTATTGATAATATCCAGATAATCCTCTTCATTCATATCCAAGTTTCCACTCATGTAGTATTCTGTAAGCTCCCCTTCGATCATATTGGCTGAAGTGTCGGCCAGAATGCTGATGATCTGGTTTTGTCCTTTGTGGAGGGATAGACCTATGGATTTTATATATAGATAATCTCCCAAAAGAACTGTGATATTTGGACCCCATTTGGCATGAATAGACTGCTTTCCTCTCCTTGTTTTTGAATTGTCGATCACGTCATCGTGAATGATGCTGGCCGTATGGATTAACTCAACTAAGGCTGCCCAGAAGTGATGTTCTGTCCCTTTATAGTCGAAGAGTTTGGAACAGAGGACGAGGAGGGCAGGCCGAATTCTCTTTCCTGCTTTTTGAAAGAGATAGGTTCCTATTTCAGAAATAAGCTCATTGGGAGAATAGGAGTAGAGCCTGAGTTTCTCTTCGATCTTATCCAGGTCCTTTTGGATATTCTTGTAGAGGGCCTCTATATTCATTATTTTTCCAACTCTAATTTTCTGATATAGGGTCTTATTGCCGTCATCGGTAGTTTGTGAATTGCATGTGTATTCCCAGGTTTTCTGCTTTGAGGTAAGCGATGATTTCCTGAAGAATATCTTTTTTTGAGGAAAAAACCCTTACCTCATCTCCTTGAATGGCTGCTTGGGCCCTAAACTTTTTCTGCTTGATGAGTTTTACGATTTCTCTGGCTTTTTCAATCGGGATTCCTGTCTGAAAATGAACCTCCTGTTTAGCTGTCTGGTTCGGGCCAGGCTCAATCTTTTGATAGATAACTGCCTTAAGGGGAATATGTCTCTTGACTAATTTCTGTTCCAGGACCTCTCTGAGGCTTTTCAGCTTAAAACTGTCTTCGGCAAAGAGGATGAGTTTATCTTTTTCAAGTTGGATATCCACCGGGCTGTGTTTGAAGTCAAATCGGGTTCTGATTTCTTTGAGGGCAATATTCACAGCATTGGAAACCTCTTGAAAGTCAATTCTGGAGACAATATCAAAAGAATTTTCTTCAGCCATAGCGGCTCTTATCTTAGCATTGAAGAGTCTTTTTTTCAAACAAAAATAATGAGCAAAAATTTTTAAATGTCTTTGAAGCTATTTCAGCCAGGGAGACATTCTTCAGTTCCGCCAGGAATTTTGCCACCTCAACCACATAGGCTGGCTCGTTTCTTCTTTTTACTCCACGGAAGCAGGAAGGGACAAGATAGGGAGAGTCTGTTTCAATCAAAAGTTTTTCCATGGGTATTTTTTTGGCTATTTCTCGAAGAGACTGAGCATTGGGAAAAGTCAAAATTCCGGAAAAGGATACGACAAAATTCTGGTCCATCATTCTTTCGGCCAGGTTCCAATTTTCTGTATAACAATGGAGGACCCCACCACGGGTGAAATGGACATCCTCAATGGCTGAGAGAATTTCTGGGGCTGCATTTCGACTGTGGATGATTACTGGAAGGTCCAGTTCTTGAGCAAGGGCAAGCTGAGAGCGGAAGGCTTGCTTCTGTTCTTGAGGCGAGGAGAAGTTATAAAAAAAATCAAGGCCAATTTCGCCGATTGCTCTAATCTTTTTTGAGGAGGCTAGTTCTCTTATCTTCTCCGAGCAGGCAGCGTCGAAATACTTCGCCTGATGGGGGTGAACTCCGGCTGCAGCCAGGACACTCTCATATTTCGCTACTAGCTCAAGAGTAGTCTGGAGACTCTTGGAGTTTGTTGCCTCAGCAGGGCAGAGGATGGATTGAATTCCTGATTCAAAAGCCCTGCTGATGACTTCATTCCGATCCTGGTCAAACTCCTCCATGTCCAGATGAGCATGAGAATCAATAAATTCCATTTTCTTCATCATCTTAGAGGAGAATGAGCAGAGGAATCAGATTTATTGTTTCTTTTTATGGATTTATATTTTTAGGCCCGTCTATTGCAGAATTTTGTCTCTCAGATGACGAAGTGGCAGCGCTCCGTAACTGAGGAGTTTCTGAAGAAATTCCTTTTGATTGAAAGCTTCTCCTTTGAGTTTCTTGAATTCCTTTTCCATATCCAGAATTTCCTGATAGCCAATATAGCGATAAGCCATCTCCCCAGGCTTTAGACAGATAGTATTCCAATTGAGTTCAGCTTCAGCTTGAGTTTGAAAGCCTCCTCTCACCATATAATCGATGGCTTGTTCTTTGGTCATGCCTCCTTGGTGGATGTTAAGTTCGAGCTGAAAATCTATAGCTGCTTTGAGCTGCAATTTGAGTTGGTTAAGACGCAAGAGGAGATCATAATTGCCAAAACCAGCCTTAATCAGCATCTCTTCGACACAAAGGGGCCAGCCATTGATTAGAGCCATGTTGGGATACAATCTTTTGACAAGTGAAGGATCTTTCCGGGTGAAGAAAATGGGGACAAACCGGCCTGGATAAACTCTGCGCACGCTCCAGGAATAAAGATAGAAATTGTTGTATCCTTCAAGAAAAGACTCAGTTTGATCATTTGGCCAATCTGTAGGAATGGGGGCCACTTGGAGAGTGTAAGGGCCACCACTTTCATAGGCTCCAGGAGCCAGAAGACGCGATCTCGTTATTCCTGTGAAGTAAAGAGGCATAGGCTCAATGTTGAGATTCTCTTCAGGCAATACAATGAGTAGATTCTGAAGGAGGAAAGATTTTATAGCATCCACTGAGGTTTTAACCTGATTTATAAATTCATCTTTGGCCACATGTTTGGCTTTTATCTTGTCAAAAACTCCTTTAATAAATATATTCCGAAGTTGTTCTTCATTGTACTGAGTGGAGAGCTGTTCCATATTTATGTTCGGATACATAATTCTATAAAAGGGCATGCTGACCATAGCCATCTCTCGCCTGATGTTGTTATAATCTGCCTTGGCTCTTGCGCTGATTTCTTCCAGTGGAAGAGTGCCTTGGGTAGTCAGCCGCAGAAGCCGAAGATGGGCTTGTTCTCCGAGCCTAAAGTTCCCGGTGGATTTGGGCAAGAGCTCGTTCTGAAGATATCTCTGATATTCCTCCAAGGCTGCAATCGTTCTGGAGGTCTCAGCCTGAATTTTGGCTTTGATTTCTGGCGCAGAAGTTTCAATGTATTTGGGAAGCTCATTTCTATAGAAATCAATGATACCCGGGAATTGCTTGATGGCTATTTCTGTATAAATCTGAGGAGGAGTCTTTAAATCCTCTTTTGCCTGTTTGACAAGGCTGGGCAATTGCTTCAATCTCTCTGCGACGCTTTTCAAGCGGGCATCTAAAGGGGCAAATTCCTTAATGAGGAGGCTCTGGATGCAGGCCATAAAGATTTCATTATAGAAAATCGGATTATAATCCCAGGGGAGTAAACTTTCGTGCTTGAGGAATTCTAAATCCAAGGCATCACGCATCATGTCGTGTTCAATCTGACGGTCCAGGCTGAGTTTGGTCCTATCGATTTTGGCCACAAATTCCTGGTTGTAGAGATCTAGAGATTCATGTCTTTTTTCAATATTCTTGGCGCCCAGGTCTTCCAATTTGTCGTTGTATTTGAAATAGCCAGCGGAAGTTGCAGCAGTCGGGTAGAATTTCCACATTTCATCAAAGTAGGTATCGAGTGCCTTCTGAAATTTTGTGTCTTCTGGATTTTGCTGGGAGAAGACGAGCCCGAGGCTTGCAAAGATTAGGGCCAGAATTGGGAAGCCAATAAGTAATTTCTTCATTGGATCCTCCTCTCTAAAATCTTTTGGCTGAATCTGCTAAATATTTTTTCCTTTTCTCTGAAGCCGCAATTTTTAAAATATGTACCACAAAACTCCCCCGGGTAGCAACAGAATCCTTATCTTTACCATCTGATTACTGCTGAGCCCCAGGTGTAGCCTGAGCCGAAGGCCGTCAAGACCAGAATGTCACCTTGCTTTATCTTCCCTGCCTTTACAACCTCGTCCAGGGCTATAGGTATTGAGGCAGCTGTAGTATTCCCATGGCGGTCGATGGTTCGCACGACTTTCTCCAGCGGAATTTGCAGTCTTTTAGCCACCATCTGGCTGATTCTGTCATTGGCCTGATGAGGAATGAGAAGATCGACATCGTCAATAGCCAGAGAATTGTGCTTTAGACCAGCCAAGACTGCCTCTGGCATTTTCTCCACGGCATTAATGAAAACATTTCGTCCGTCCATTTTAGGGAAAAATTTGTTGGCAGTGAAGAGCTCGACGGAAAATGTGGGCCTATCTTTGGGACTTGGTTTTTCCATCCACAAGTCATGGATAAATCTTCCATCGGAGAAAAGATGAGTGGAAAGGATGCCTCGTCCATCATCATTGTTGTTAGGCTCAAGGATAACAGCACCTCCTCCGTCGCCAAAAAGAACAGCCATATCCCTTCCCTGATCCGAGTAATCGAGGTTTGACGATTGAACTTCAGCAGCAACGAGAAGGATTTTGTGGTAGGTGTGGGTTCGGATATACTGGTCAGCTACAGAAAGTGCATAAATGAAGCCTGAACACTGATTCCTAACATCTAGAGCTCCGATACCATACAAACCTAGTTTGGCCTGAACTATGACACCGATTCCAGGAAAATAATGATCAGGAGAAAGAGTGGCGGCAATGATAAAATCAATTTCGGATTTTTCGATTCTGGCGCTCTCTATTGCCTTCAAAGCCGCTTCATAAGCCAGATCAGAACTTCCTACTCCTGCTTCTGCATGATGCCTCTCCACAATCCCTGACCTCTGCCGAATCCATTCGTCAGAAGTATTCATTTTCTTTTCCAGGTCAAAATTGGTTACAACTTTGGAGGGGAGATAATGGCCTGTTCCTGTGATGACAGTTCTTGTGCTCATCCTAATTCCCGAAGATTATAATCAATTGAAAAGAAAAAATAAAGACAAAATTTCTTGACTGCAAAAACAGGAGATAGTAACATGCTATCATCAAGAAAAGAGAGAATCTTCGGTGAGGAAATACGCTCTATTTATAGGCTATTTCTCTCTTATTATTTTCTCCCTTTTCCTTTTTACTGAAGAGGAAGACCTGGTCAAGGTTACCAGTTCGATTAATCCCAAAAGGCTTTCCAGGAGCCAGACAGGAAAGGTGATTCTCGAGCTCACCATTCAGGAAGGAATCACCATCAGCCCTCAACCTGCCTTTATTATCGAGTTCAGTCCCAATAGCGAAATCGTTTTCCCTAAAAATTTCTTTACAGCTTCTGATTTACAGATAGAGGTACTGGAAGAAAAAAGTGAGGAATACCTGAATCTGAAGAATCCGATTGAAATTCCTTTTACCATCAGCTCAGAGGCAAAGCCAGGTAGCCATATTCTTGAGGGAAAAGTCAAATATTTTGCCTGCTCCCGAAGCGAAGGATGGTGCTTGAAGAGCGCGGCCAAATTTTCTGTCTCTTTTTTTACTCGCCCAACAGTTTTTCGAAAAAAATAAGATTGGGGTCAGACTTTTAAAAGTTTTATAATTTACTGAAAATAAGGATTTCGGGGTCAGGCTTTATCATAAAAGATACTCATTCAACAAGGGCTTGAAAAATAGCTTTAGCCTATGGCAAAGCCTGACCCCAATGTCGATCGTAAGTAAATTATAAAACTTTTAAAAGTCTGACCCCAATTACAGCCAATTGTACCTTTGAT
>CAZPAX010000120.1:0-7592 GCA_964584535.1 uncultured Eubacteriales bacterium | reverse complement strand
CTTCAGCCCGCCCAGATAATGTAACTTCATTTAATGCGTTGAAATGAGTAGTGCATAGTACCCTCCTAAGGATTTGCTACCTCCATCTCAACCCAAAGTTGCCGATAGAAAATAAAAATCGGGCTTGGACTGGGGGCCAACCCATTGAGTGATGCTTCTTCTCTTACTGCTATCTAGGTTTTATAAGAGGGAGTAATTGAAATCATTCTTTTTTTGGTATATGGTAGATATCTTTAACAACAGGTCATGCTTGCCAAAGGAGTCATTCTATGAAGGTTTTTAAGAAAACAGGCTTGCTTCTTCTTATTTTTTTTATCCCCTTTCTTCAGGCAGAGTTCAAAGTCAAAACAATCACAAGTGCCAACGATTTGCCCGAGAAATTCTGTGATATCTGGGAAAAAGGCGATATTTTTATCTCTGACGGAACTTATCTTGTACTCCTAGGAGGTCTGCCAAGGCCAATAAGAGACATCACCAATTTTCCTTCTTCGAATGCCATGGGGAGCATCCTGAGCTTTGTTCCAGCTACGAAGAACCTGGTGAGCGCTCTAAGCATTGGCTCTCCTGTCGTCCGGATAAAGAAGAAAAGAGAATATCTCGCCTATTCCTCTTTCAAGGAGACAAAGGAGAGTTCTGCTCAAGGCGGCATTGCCTTTGAGGCCTCAGCTACTTATCTAGGCAAAGAGGAAAGAAGGGCTCAAATCAAAACGACTTATCTTTTTTCTCCTAGCCAAGGAATGATCGATATCACCTCAACTATCACCAATACAGGAAAAGACGAAATCGAAGACCTGAGCTATTCCCTCTATTTCTCAGCCATTCACAGGTATTATTTCTCTCCTTTCCAAAGGGAGAAGCATCCTGACCTCAATTTCCGGGTCTATCAAAAAAAAGGCCATTATCTCGGCTGGCTGAATCTCAATCCCCTTGAAACTGAAGAAAAGCCCCAGCCAGGGAAATTAACTCCTGGAAAGACCTTTAGCCTTCGCTATATTCTTCTAACAGATGTTCAAAGTGACACATTGCTTAGAAAAATCTACAAGATCCTGAACAGAGAGCCAATAAAGGCGACCATTCATTTTGAAGAATTCCAGGGACACCTGATGGAGGTTGTGATTAAGGATGCTTTCTCTTCTTCTATCTTCTTCCGTTCCTTCCTGGAGAAGCCCCTTTTTATTGAAGTCCCTCTGCCAAAGGGAATCTATCAGGTCAGGGCGAATTTCTTTCCTTCTCTGCGGGAAGAATTTCTTGAAGTCACTGAAGGAGGAGAAAACTTTTGCACTCTCAAAGATTATCCTCAGGGAGTCCTGAAGATTAAGATCAGAGACAGCCAGGAAGAATTTGTTCCTGGCAAAGTCACTTTCATCGGCCTTCAGCCGACAAAAACTCCTTACTTTGCGCCTGAAAATCCAGTTGAAACAGGAAGGAGCTGGGAAACCTTCAAGAACTCCTGTTATCCTCAAAAAGAGGGACTGGAAGTGAGACTTCCTGTAGGAACATATCTTGTCTATGCCTCAAGAGGACCAGAATACACACTTGATAAAAAGGTCATCGAAGTCTTAAAGGGAGAGGAGCAAGAGCTTGTCTTTCAAATCGATAGAGTGGTCAAGACGCCAAATCTCATCTCGCTTGACCCCCATATGCACACCCAAAAATCGGATGGCAGGGTGACCATTCCTGAGAGGATAAAATCCATTGTCGCTGAGGGAGTCGAGATAGTTGTAGCCTCCGACCACAATTACATTTCTGATTATTCCACAGACCTGGAAAGACTTGGCCTGAAGGAATATTTGACAGTTATCCCTGGGGCTGAAGTCACAAATCCAGACCTTATCCACTTCAACACTTTTGCCCTCCACTACAGTCCCGATGAAGAAAATAATGGCGCCATTTTTCCTCTTGCTAAAGAGGTTTCTTCCCTTTTTAAAGCCAGTCGCCAAAAAAATCCTGAAGCTATACTCCAAGTGAATCACGCTCGGCTTGAAGACATAGGATATTTCAACAACTTTGAGCTTGATCCCGAATCCGCAGCATTTGCCGGTAAAAATTTTGATACAACCTTTGATGTTCTGGAAGTCATGAATGGACCCTTTTTCACCTCCTCCAATTCCGAGGCAATAGAGGATTGGTTTCATCTTCTCAACCGGGGATATTTTTTCCCCATCACAGGGTCTTCAGATTCTCATTCTGCAGATAAAGAAGAGCCTGGCTACTCCCGGACTTACATTCTTTATCCAGGAAAGGAAGGAGAAAAACTCGACTGGCCTTCTTGCGCCCAAGCCATAAAGAAAGGCCGCTCTCTTGTCAGCAATGGCCCTTTGCTCCAATTCAAAGTCAACGACAGATATTCCTCTGGTGATTCTTTCTCCGCCAAAGATGGAGAGGTGAATATTTCCATTTCGGTTCAAAGTGCCCCCTGGGTTTCAGTGGATGAGGTGAGAATTGTCATCAACGGAGAAAGGAAGATCATTTTTCCAGTGAGAGCAGAGGAAAAATCTATTCAGAAATTTGAAGAAAAAATTGGAATAAAATTGAGGAAAGACTCCTATATCCTTGCCGAAGTTTTGGGAAAAAGGTCTCTCTACCCTGTTCTCCAGCAAATCTCTTTTAGCGGGGAGGCAGATGAGACTACTCTGCCCTATGCCATCACCAATCCTGTTTTCATCGATGTTGATGGAAACGGCAAATTTGATCCTCTTTTTCCTGAAAAAATTCGCCTGGAAAGCATGGCTTCGGAAAAGAGCTCATAAAGCCGAAAGAAAGGAAATTTAAAGTGAAATGCCCGCTCTTTAAAGCAAAGAGCCCTGAATGCTTTTACAGTGAGCCCAATATCCTGACCTTGCTCAGGTTTGCCCTCTCCCTTTTCTTTTTCATCCTGGCCATCACCAAAAGTAGCGCTACTTATAATTTTATCGGCCTCGGAATCCACTGGCTGGGAGATGTCCTTGATGGAACTTATGCCCGAAAATTCAAACAGGAGACAATACTGGGTGCTGAGATCGACATCATTGTTGACCGTGTGGAGACTCTTTTTTTCTATGTCAACTTTCTCCACTTCCGGCCGAATCTCTTCCTTCCCGCAGCCGTCTACCTTATAGATTTTGCTTTTATTGATTTTTACTTAAGTTACCAATTTTTAAAGTATGACATCATCTCACCCAATTATTTTTATAAGGTCGATAAAACAGTCTATTCCCTGAATTTTAGTCCCTTGGGGAAACTTGCCAATTCTACTGTGGTTACTTTAATTCTCATTTTCTTTCCCCAGGTTCAGTTTCTGGCTACCTTTTTTGCCCTTGGCTTGATCGGGATTAAAATATTTTCGATTCATCTTCTTTACAAGAAGCATCTGGAAAAGGAGAAAGCATTCCTATGAATTCGACAGCTCGGACAATATCTCTGGCTAAAAGAGGAATTCTCAATTACTTTTCAAAAAGGCCTTTCTGTGTCTCCTTTGAGGTCACCTATAGCTGCAATGCCCGTTGCAAACATTGCCACTTGGGCGGAGTGGTCGCAGAGGAAAGAGCCGAGCCCCAAAAATTTGGAGAGCGCTGCCGCGAGCTGAAGCCTGTAGTTGCCCAGGTTTCAGGCGGAGAGCCTCTCCTCCGCAAGGATCTGGAAGAGATTATTAAAGCCATTAAAATCCCAAATAGAGCACCCTATATTGTGCTCACAACCAATGCAGCTCTTTTAACAAAAAAAAGATATTTTGAACTCCGGGAAGCTGGGGTCGATGAATTTTCCATATCTTTGGATTATCCAGATGAGCGCCATGACGAATTCCGAGCCATTCCTGGGCTTTTTAAAAAGATCAAAAAGCTCATCGAAGACCTTGGTTCAGAAGATCACAAAGCCATCATCCTCTCCTGTGTTGTCCAGAGCGATAATTTCAGGGAACTTCTGAAAATGGCAGAACAAGCAAGAAGATGGAATGTCAAAATTAACTATAGTATCTATACCTGGTTAAGAACAAATAATAAAGACTATATGATTCGCAAAGAAGAGCTCGAAGAACTCAAAGAAATTCTTAACGAGCTTTACGCTTTAAAGAAAAAACACAGAGCAATCTACACTTCTGATTACATTTTCAAGAAAATGATCGAGTACTTTGAGAAAGGTCTTGTTCCCAAGTGCCGGGCGGGGGATAGATTCTTTGTTGTCAATCCTGATGGGACTCTCTCCCCTTGCGGATTGATCATAAAAAAATATAATACCAAAGAGGAGATGAGGCGCGATTTTATGAAAAGTAATGACTGTGTCTATTGTTACACAAGTATCAGAGGAAATTCGGAAAGGCCGGCCTGGTATTTAATAAAGGACAACCTCAGATTTCTTCAATAATTCTGAAAGACAATCCTCATGGTCAAGGAAAGCATAAGCGGTCAGAAGATTGAGACTCTTCCCCCCTTCAAGACGAAACCTATTAGTTCTAGATTCAGGACAGTGATTTTCTTTCTCGAAGTCGGCCTGGTTGCTGGCCTTCTTATCTGGTGGATTGTCTCTGACTCGGCGAAAATTAGCCGAAACCTGTGGGTCCTTTTTTTCTACTGTTTTCCGGCTGAATTTATCGTTGCCTCAGTCCCTCACGAGCCTGTGCTTCTCTATTTTGGAAAATTCTATTCGCCTTTGACTGTCGCTCTGGTCTCTATAGCCGGAACAGCTTTGACAGAGGTTCTCAATTACACTGTCTTTAAATATGTAGCAGATTTGAGAATCTTACAGAAAATGCTCCAGAGCAAATTTGTCCAGAAAACTGTCGCTCTTTTCAACAGAGCTCCCTTCGCCGCTCTTCTTTTTGCCGGATTCACCCCCTTTCCCTTTTACCCCTTTCGTTTTCTGGTCGTCATTGCTCACTATCCCTTGATAAAATATATTCTGGCTGTCATTATCTCTAGGACTCCCCGATTCTATCTTCTCGCTCTCTTTGGCCATGCTGTGAAAATTCCTGATTACCTCTTAGTTGTGCTTCTGGTTGTGCTCATTCTTGCTGCTAATATCCCTATTTTAAGGAATGTGCTCAAAAAAGGAGCGAAAGACAAAGAAGATAATTGAAGGGCCTTTCTCTTTCTACATTTTTGACATAAGAACTTTAAGATGTTATAAATAAACAGCTTAGATATTCCCATGGATAAAAAAACGAACCTGACTCGAAATCTTTCTTGTATCCTTAATCCCCAAGCGGCGAATAAAAAATGGATGAGAAGAAAAAAACTCAGGAATTATCTTCAGAAAAAACTCCAGAGCCAAATCCATGGAACTCTAGGGGAAAAAGAAAACACTATAGAACTCGCCAGAAAACTGAGTCTGGATTCTGAGATGATCATCGCCATTGGCGGCGATGGAACAATAGCTGATATTCTGCAGGGTATTTTTGAAAGTCAGAGGGAGAAAGAAGTCTGCCTCGGCATTATTCCTCTTGGAAGCGGCAATGCTTTCCGTAAATCCCTTCATATCCCTAAAAATGTAAAAAAGGCCGTTCGCCTTCTCAACCGAGGTAAGCCAAGAAAAATTGATTTAATCGATCTCGAGGGAAAAGTGGCTGGCTTTGTCAGCATAGGAGCCACTGCTAAAGTCACTCAGAAAAAACTACAAGGCAAAATTCAAGGCATGCTCGGCCATCTTATGGCTGGAAGAATGCTGTTCACTCTTTCCCAGAAGGAACAGGAAATCGAACTGATTGACGGCCTTGACGATTCTGGAAATCATTTTGATCAAAAAAAATTCAAACTGAAATTCCTGGATTGCGTTGTGGCCAAGACAAACTATTTCGGCTATAGCTGGAGAATTGCTCCACGAGCAAAGGCAGATGATAGCTACCTGGATGTCACCTTTTTCCAAGTGAGCGGTTTCAAATATGTTCTCAATTTCCCCTTCATCTATTTTGGCCTCTTCCAAAAAACACAGAAGCACTATAAGGCAAAGAAGGTCATTATCCGTGGAAAAGATCTCCCTGTCCAGTATAACGGAGAATTCTTAGGGGTAAGGGATCAAGTGGAATTGAGAGTCATGCCAGAAGCTCTAAGAATTATCTGCCCTAGGGAAAAATAGCCAGAAAGATTGCTCTCAACTCAGTCGATATCTCGTCTTATTTTTTTCTCTGAAGCTCCGTTCTTGCCTCCTCCACAATCTTCCGCACGTCGGCAAGCATGGTCGGGGCATGATAGACAAGGCCATCTTTGATCGTCCACTTGACGCCACCCTTCTGGATAAGCTTTCCCTCTTTATCAAAACCCATCCACCCTGTTGGATAGAGATATTTGAAGTTCTCCAGGGGATTCTCATCCACCAGAATCAAATCAGCAAGATATCCTGCCCTTGCCCTTCCCAGCCTATCCTCCAGGCCCAAAATCTTGGCATTATTCAGAGTGGCATTCTGGATGACATCAATGGGATGAAAACCTGCCTCCTGGTGAAGCTCGAGTTCGCGTATGACACTGAAGCCATAGAGCATGTAGATAAAGCCGGCATCCTCGCCAACTCCAACAATTCCTCCTCTATCCGCAAAATCCCGGACAGCGGCCATCCAGAGCTTGTAATTCTCACGCCAGAAAATCTCGTCTGTTGTTGTCCAGTTCCAGAAGTAAGAGCCGTGGTGGCCGGGATTGGGCTTAAAATATTCGTCAAGGGCAGGATGGAGGTAATCCTTAAACCAGGGTTGATTCATAGCTCTCATCAAATCCCGGTTAGCCTCATAGATGACAAGAGTTGGGCACCAGGCGACTTGCTTCTCAACAAGCCTGTCCAGGACTTTTTTGAGTTTCTCGGGATCAGCCTCTCGCCAGAGTCTCCCCGCATAGCGGAAGCGGTCGCTCTCATTATTGAAATTATAGTCAGGAGGAAAATTCTGCGATCCGTGAAGAGCTGCATCCGGTACTCCATACCAGTGCTCAATGGAAGTCACTGCGAACTCTGCGTCATCCCAGGCATCCGTCTCTTCCACTGCAGCATGATGAGCCACCCGGAGTCCGAGCTTGTGGGCTTCATCCAGAAGAGCTTTCATGATATCCCGGTCCATGGAAAAGGTTTTTATTCCATCCGCGCCTCTTTTCTTTGCCTCCTGGACACGCTGTCGGGCCTCCTCAGGAGTTCTGCCCCCAGCGAACATATAGAGAAAGATGCGGGGAGCTGCAATTAGCCCTTCCTGGCTTTTGCGGCGCTCCTCCACAGTCTTCTCATAGTTGCTTCCCACATCCCTGCAAGTTGTTATCCCGCAGGCCAGCCAGAGTTTATAACTATATTCAAAAGGAAGGGGAATTCCAGCCCGGCTGTCATGGAGATGGGCATGAATGTTGATCAGCCCAGGAAGGAGGTACATGCCAGAGCCATCGAGGACATGTTCCTCTTTCTCAGAGCTTTTTTCAGTTCTGCTTGCTGCCTGAATTGACTGGATTCTGTTTCCCTCGATGATGATATCCTCTGGCCCTCTGGGAGGAGTTCCTTTGCCATCGATGACAATGACATTTCTTATGACCAGGCGGTTATACCTCTGGCCATTTTCCACTCCTCTTGTCTCAGCAAAAAGACCTTGGCTGAGCAGAAGAGAAAACATAAGGAGAGAAAGAATTGTCAAAAAAGTTTTTCTTTTTTTCATT
>CAZPAX010000119.1:0-7645 GCA_964584535.1 uncultured Eubacteriales bacterium | reverse complement strand
CAAAACCTAAACATTGCTTTGTTTGGAGTCTCTAACGAAAAGACTCTAAAATCTTTCTCTCGAAATATCTCCTGATATTGCTGTAATAGCCAGCTTACATGTTATCTGCGGACTAAGCCTAAGAATTTAATAGGGTATTGTTGGCCATTATTGAAATAAGGAGGAAAAAAAGATGCTGGCTGTTTGGGGGAATAAGCAAAAGGGAGGTGAGATAAATAACAGCCAGCAAAAAGAGGTATTATAAATATCCTTTATTTTCTTGAAAAAGTCAATCACCTTTGAAGATGATCTGGAGGGTGAATTTTTTTTCACCTTTATCGCCTTTTTATTGCCTCAAGAGCTTATCTTTTATATAATCAGCAGGGAATCGGGAAATGGCTAAGAGGCTGTCATGAATAGCAGAAAAAGGATCCTCATCTCCCTCGCCATTTTCGGTATCGTCTTTTTGATCGGAGTTACAGGCTTTAAATTCTTTGGCGGCAGGGAAGCCACTCTCCTGGAAAGTATCTACATGACTGTCATCACCATCTCTACCATCGGCTATGGAGAAATTATTGACACAAGCGCCAATCCTGCTGCCCGGATTTTTACTACTGTCTTCATCATCCTGTCCCTGGGAACAATTGCCTTTGCCGTCTCTTCCATAACTGCCTTTATTGTTGAGGGAGAGCTGAAAAATCTTTTGGGGAGAAGAAGAATGGAGAAAGAAATATCCAAGCTTAAGGATCATTATATTGTCTGCGGAAGTGACGAAACAGCTCAGACTATAATCCAGGAGCTTATCCTGACAAAAAGGAAATTTTTGGTTATCGAACCACAGAAAGATAAAATTGATAGGCTCTCTTTTCTTGGCAATTTTCCCTTTCTCCAGGGAGATCCCTCAGAAGACAGAGTTTTGACTTCAGCTGGAATTGAGAAGGCCAAGGGAATCCTCCTTTCTTTGCCCACTGATGAAGCAAATCTTTTTGTGACCATCACTGCCCGCAGCCTCAATCCAAAGATAAGAATCGGGGCCAAGGGAATAGATGTGAAATCTCATCAAAAAATGAAAAAAGCTGGCGCCGATTATGTTATCTCTCCAACCTATATCGGTGGCATGCGCATGGTCTCGGAAATGGTTCGGCCTGAAGTCGTCACCTTCCTTGACATGATGCTCCGCGATAGAGAAAAAGGCCTTCGTGTTGAGGAAATGCCTGTCAAGAAGGGCCTCCCGCTCGTCGGGAAAACAATCGGCGAGGCAAAGATTTGCGAGAAAACAGAGGCGCTACTGGTGGCAATAAAGAGAGCCAAGACAGATGATTATGAATTTAACCCGCCTTTAAGTACGAAAATCGAGGAAAATGACGTCCTCATTTTGATTGCCAGCCCTGAGATGCTTAAAAAAGTCGAAAAAATAGCAGCCGAGACTTAGGCAGTATCTTTTTTTTGAGTCCCTTCTTCTGTAAGCTCTGCGGCCTTCTCTCCACACATCAAATCAAGCCGATCAGTGAATTTTTCCAAACGCTTCTCTGTGTCATCGAACTTACTCTTAGCATTCCCTAAATGAGTCCCCAAAATTTGAAAATCGTTCTTGAAGCGGCCGAGGTCCCCTCGAAGCTGGGCCAATGACTGGAAAATTTCCAGGGCTGATTTCTCGATTTGCAGGCCTTTCAGGCCAAGGATAATGACTTGCAAATAGGCATAAAAGGAGTTGGGTGAGACAGGAATGACTCGTTTCTGGAGAGCGTAGGATAGAATGCTCCGCTCCTCGCCAAAGCTCTCGTCCTTAAGTATTGTCTCATAGTAGATATTTTCGGCAGGAACGTACATCAGGGCAAAGTCAAAGGTCCCTTCATCAGGGAGGATATATTTGGAGGCAATACCGTCAATGTGCTTTCTGACATCAGTGACAAACCTCTTTCGAGTTGCTTCTTTTTCCCGGCCATCCTCTTCTTCCAGATATTTTTTGAAATTTTCAAGGGGAAATTTGGAATCCACAGGGACAAGATTGTTGCCAATTTTTATGACAGCATCCACTTTCTCTCCGCTTTTGAATCTGTGCTGAAGATTATAAAGGGCAGGAGGGAGGACTTGAGCTAGCAGGTCACCCAGGAAGAGTTCGCCCAGGCCGCCCCGGAATTTTGGCGCCCGCAGCAGGTCTTCCAGAGTCGAAATATTCTTTGCTTTTTCCAGGACTTCCTGGGTCACAACTTCCACCTTGCCCAGATGGGTCTGGACATTGCCAAGGCTTTCGCCGATCGTTCCTGTTGTTTTTTGGAATTGAAGACTGATACTCTGAAGCTGCTGGTTGATATTCTGGGTGAGCTGGCCGATCTGCTGTTGCATGAGAGAAAGAGCCTGATTCTCTGCCTGGCTGCGCTTGATCTCTTCGATCTTTGAGGAAGTGCTGCGAAGGATCCAGATCAGGACAATAAAAAGAAAGGCGAGGACGGCCAGAAGGAGGATAAGAAACATGCTGAGGCTCATGAGGAATTTATCCCTTTGTCAGGTGTGATTTAGGTCTAGGGACAGCCCTGTTTTTATTTATTTTCTTCATCGTTATTAGCATCAAGAGCTTCCTTGATAACTATATTTTAAACTTTTTATTGAGTCAATACGGGATTTGGGGGATGAAGCGGGAAGTTTGACAAGAAAGACCCAGTCATCTAAACTAAAGAAGGCATTTCTGGCCCGTTAGCTCAACAGGTAGAGCAGCGGACTCTTAATCCGCGGGTTGTAGGTTCGAGTCCTACACGGGTCATTTTTGCTTAAGATAGGGAAAGTCAGGCCAATCTTGAAATGGGAGAGCAATTGGTGTAAAAAAAGACCAAAGAAGGGAGCGGAGTGAGAGAAATATTTCAAAAGCTGGTCGATTTGAATATTCCTGACTCTGTCTTTTTGCTGCTCTTTCTCATTATCATCTTTTTGTTGTTTCTCATTGCCCGCAGATATAGGGTTAGGCCCCGACCCAGAAAGGAATTCAAGCCAAGAATTTTTGAAAAAAGGCCCGAGATTTTAAAAATGGAGGGCGAGGACACTTTCAAAGAGATTATTATAAACGCAGTTCGTAAAGCTGGGTTTGTCTATCAAAAGGAGTTATTTAAAAATACAAAGGAAGATATAGTTTTTGAAGTGAGAGGGCTAAAAGTAGAAAAATATATTATTGTCGGCCACTATTGGCCTCATGATGTAAGAATTTATATGCCCGTCGAGGAGGTAAAAAAATATTTCGAGCGGATTCAATCCTCCGGGTCTCCTCACATAATAGCCACAAATTCCTTGGGATTAAAACAAAAAGCTCGAGATCTTATGGAAAAATTTAACAAAAAATTTGAAAAGCCAAAATTATTCTTTGTTTCAGGATCAAGCGAAGCGCAATTCATCCAGAAATTTAAGAATATTATTGGCGAATGACCCTGAATTGCTATTTGAGTGACTGTGGCGTAAACTTAAAAACGAGGCGCTGACATAAGAATGAGAGGACTTTTCATCATCCTTATCCTGGCTGGAGTTATAATCTGTTTGCTCTTTATAGCCAGGGTAGGGAAAAAAAGCTCGGTGGTCAAAGAAGCCCAGACTCTTGCCCAAATTCCGGTCGAGATGACAAAAACAAACATGGCTGCCCTGGAAAAGGCCATCGAATCTTTTATAGCTACTGAAGGAAGAACTCCAGCCGATCTCAATGAGCTTCGCTCAAAAGGCCTCATCATCACCAGTCCTGTCGATGCCTGGGGAAGGTCGATAAAATATGAGAAGCTCTCAGTTTCTGGCTTCCGCCTCATCTCCGCAGGTAAGGATGGAGTTTTCCATACAAAAGATGATGTCGCCATCAGCTATTGAATTTTTTTAAGATCATTTAAGGATTATTGAATGAGCTGGCAACAGATTATTTTTGGCTTATTGGAATTTTTGGTTTCAGTCCTGATCAGTTTTATTCTCATTTTTGCCACCTACCGTCTTCTTCTCCTCATCACCCGGCATTTTGATGAAGAAAACCAGCTCAAGCGAAAAAACACCTCAGTCGGGATTGTTCTGGGAGGAATCCTTTTGGGAGAAGCGATAGTCGTCAGACAGGCCATCTATCCAGTAATGGCTGTCATCCAGATTTTTGTTGTCGGCGAAAAAAAGGGTGTTTCTGACTTTTTGGAGATGCTGGGTTTAAGTATTGGCTATGTGCTCCTGGCAGGGATTCTGGCTATTCTCTCCATTCTTTTCAGCTTCTGGCTTTTCGACAAAGCCACACCAGGAATAAAACAGTATGAGGAAATCAAGAACAATAACATAGCAATTGCCGTATTTATGTCCCTTGTCATCATCGGAATCTGCATTCTTATCAGTTCAGGAGTTTCCGGCCTGACTAGGGCTCTGATTCCTTTTCCCCCTGTTGGCACGATTCCTTTCAAATAGCGTTCTTCAATGAGGACTTTTTTACTTTCCATCATCATTCTTCTCTCCTTGATTATTGGCTTAATCCTGATCGTAGCTTACCTTGAGGAATCTGCCTCGATCGAAAAACAATCAAGAATTCCCGGGCAGGAAAATACTCCGCCTGCTCAGAGTTTGAACTTCTTTGAAAAAATGGAGAAAGAGTCAGACTATCAATTGAAATATGGCTGGAAGGATTATCAAGGAGAAAAACTTTATGTCTCCTTTGCTATCTCCAAGAAACAGCTTTCCGAGTCCGAGGATGAGTTTGGCTACTATCCAGAAGAATTGCAGAAATATGTGAATTCGATCTCGGAGGAAATGACCATAGAGATGATCTCTTATCTGAAAGAGTTCGTCCGCCAGCAGATAGGAAAGACAAGATATTCCCAGTATATTCTGATTGAGGAAATAGATGCCAAAACTTTTACACTCAAGCTCTCTGTTCCGGCGCCCCTTCACAAAAAAGTCAAGCCTGAATTCGATAAAATCAAAGAGAAGCTTGCTCAAGAGAAAGAAAAGTATCTGAAAAATATCGAGAAAGAGGTGAAAAAGAGGTGGAAAGCGTATCTCGAGGAGAGAGGAGTGAGGTTGATCGCAGACAAAATTAGCGTCAATTATGAATTCTGTGTCAGGAGGAACCAGCCCCGGATGAGTCATGTCCTGGAGAGTCTAAGAAAAATCAAGGCCAATTCATCTCTCCGCGAATTCCTGGATTTGCTCCTGGCATATATCCAGGAAATAAGATACGGGATCCCGCCCTTGGAAGAAAACAAAAAGGCCATTCTTGAGTTCTGGGTTCCACCAAAGGTCTTGGTCAATAATTTTGGCGATTGCGATTCCAAGGGAGTGACCTTTGCCAGTCTCTGGACAAACTTTAGAAAATACCCTCTTCTCCTGATAAAAATTCCAAAGCATTTGTTTGTCGGGATTGCCCTTCCTTCCTTAGGAGAGGAAACCATCACTCTCAATGGCATCAGATATATTTTCTGTGAAGTCGCCGGACCAGAGAAGATACCATCTGGATTGCTTTCTCCCTACAGCCAGTTTTATTTGCAAAGCAGGCACTATTTCTACGAGATTATAGACTGACTCCCAAGTCATAAGATGGCGATGAATTTGAATGGCTATTTTCAGCTTAAATTTTTTTAATGGAGGGGATCCTTTTTGGATTCTATTGACTGTTTGTCTTGATGGATGAATCCAAGATAATGGGCATAGGTCTTTATCAGGCTGGAAATATTTATTCCCTTGGGCAGGCTCTCGTAATCTTCCTCTTCCAAGGCTTTGAGCTGAGAAATGTTCATTTTAATTTCACTGGCTACATCATCCAAGCGAAGGCCCCGGATTTCTCTGACTTTCTTTAAATACTCTCCTCTGAGCAAGTTGGGCACGCCTGTGTTGATTGAGTAAGACTCGGCGGGCTTTTTCTGAACGTCCATTTTTCTTTTTCGGGAAAAGAGGCTTTTGAGTTTCTGCCAGATATTTTTTTTTACTTCTCCGTCCTCGATCTCCAATTTCTTGGTCGATTTTCGGAAATAGGCTTTAGGATAGAATTTGACAGTATTATTGATTTCGAGGTCATACATCCTCCTCTTCTCGGAATTGCCAAGGATCTGGAAAGCTTCTTCTATCTTTTTTATGATCAATCGCCTTTCTACTTCAGAGATGAGGCTGTAGGAGGCCAGAGAATCGGGGTGATAGGTGGCTATTCCGGCCAGATAGGCACTCTCTATCTCTTCCTGGGAGGCAGTTTTTTCCACATTGAGAATCTCGTAATAGTCCATTTCATCAAATCGTTTTATCGGAGTGATCTTATCCCCCATATTCCACCAGCTTTTCAGAAATCAATTTTATAGATTGCGTGACTTGAGAATCAGGATATTCCAGAGTGAAGGGAACAAATTTGTTCAGGCTGCGATGAACTCTTTCATCATAGGGAATGCTGCCGACGAAGCTCAGTTCCACAGCCAAGAACTTGCGGGCCACATCAGTGATGGAATAGCCCAGAAGCAAGTCTTTTTCACTCCTCACTTTATTCATGACCAGACAGGATTTGAAATTTTTTAATGCCCTGTAAAGGAGCTGAGCCAAGGATTTGTTATAAGAGATGATTGTGTTAAAGAAGCTGTAAATGGATTTGGAGTCATTTTCGATTTCCTTGATGATTTTTCTTGTCATATTCTCGATTTTGTAATAATCCATGTACAGGTTCAGGATTCGGACGATGCAGGATTTCAAGAAATAGTAGGTGTTTTCGATGGATGTCGGCTCAGGAGTGATGACCAGAATTCCAGGATTGGAGAGAAGAAAAAAATCGAGGGAGTTATAGGAGCTGCCGGTTCCGATATCAATGATGACTCTTTTTTCCTCCAAAGTTTTGATCTGTCTGATCAATCGTAGCTTCTTATAATGATTGAGGTTGGCCATAAAGAGAACGTTCTCGCTTCCTTTGATGAGCTTCAAATTAGCAAAAGAGGTGGGGATGGCCGTCTCCGCCAATTTCGTTACTTTATTGGTTACAAAATCTCCAAGGTCGGATTTGGCCTCCTTGATCCCCAGGAAGGTATGGAGATTTGGGCCTCCCAGGTCAGCATCGATCGTCAGAACATCGTTATTTTGAGAAGCAAGCTGAATGGCCAGGCTCGAGGAGATAAAACTTTTGCCGGTTCCGCCCTTTCCTCCTCCCACAGCCCAGATTGTCTTATTCTCCTTCAGAATCATCCTTTTCCCCGCTTCTGTTGCCCAAAAAGAGTCTCCCATTTTCATCGATTTCTTAGGCGCTCATTTTAGCACAATGTCCTGCTCAATTTGAAGAGATTGAAGCTATGCTCTTTCTTTCTTTTTCGCTTGGCAAAAAGATCTCAAAGTTTGTAGGTCACAAGAGGTAAAGAGATATTCCCTGCGGACTGTTAAAACCTTTTAGAAATGAATCAGCTTTCTATTTGCTTTTCAGCTCAATCATATGATAAAGGGCAAAAACAATCGAAGTCAGGAGAGAAATTATAACGCCGACAATATATTTGTCCCAGTTGAAGAGAACTCTGCCGCTGAAAAAGAAGTGCCCTATGAGAGCTAAAAGCAAACAGATGCCAGCGATGATTAAGGCAATGTAGCTTAAAATTTTCATGCTTGAAACCTCCTCCCTCGACATGGTTTTTATATGATAATAAAAAAATTCAAAGAAAAAAACAAGAAAAAAATTTTTTCACCTCGTGAACTCGCTATCTCGGCTCTATAA
>CAZPAX010000118.1:4369-7661 GCA_964584535.1 uncultured Eubacteriales bacterium | reverse complement strand
GACTAAATTCTCCTCCGTTATTCTTAAAATGAAAACATGTTCCTCCGTATCCAGTTCCACTGCCATCATTTTTTGGATAGTTCCAATTGTCCGCCCCAATCATTAGGTCCGAATCTCCATCCATGTCAAAGTCGTCACAGATAGAAACAGAGGCTGCTCCATCATATTCATTATCAGTGAGGCCGCCGTTTGTGTCCTTATATTCCTTATAAAGACTGAAATTTCCAGTTCCATCGTTCTTGTAATATCTTAGTTCTGGATAGTACACGCTACCGACCATGATGTCCAAATCGCCATCAGAATCAAAATCTGCGCAAGAGACTGTGCTACTCCCTTTCTTGCTCCATCCAGAATCAACCAAAAAGGAATTCTCGACATAAAATGTACTCGAGTTTATTTGCTTGTTATTGGTATTCCTGAGCAACCTGACTTTTCCGTCCGTACATCCCACTAAGATATCAATATCTCCATCTTTGTCAAAATCAAGGGAGGTCATCATGGTCGCGGTCCAGGCAATTCCCTTTAATTTACTTGACCAGCTGGAGGTCATATCTGTCTGAGTAAAAGAGAGATAGCCATTTTCGATCAGATTATTCTTGTAGAGCCAGATCCTTTTAAAAGTATAAGGATTGTTAAGTTGGGAAACCATGAAGAGAAAATCATAGTCTCCATCTTTGTCGTAATCGCCTGAAGTCATCCCGAGGTGTCCACTGCGATCAATGGCTTGTCCTTTAACTCCCAGTGTTGGCATACCTCCTGAGCCTTGAGACCCATCAATCCAATGGGTAATTTCAAATGTCCCGATTTTCCCGTCAACTCCCATGTTTCTGACAAAGGCCAAGACATTGCTATAGTCAGAACTTGAGCCCACAAAATCAGGCCAGCCGTCCAGATCAAAATCATTGGTTGTCAGGGTGTTGATCCAGATAGGAATATAGGCTGGATTATCAACTTCAAAGTTTCCTCCTATTTTGCGGAGAGAGATATATCCTTCTCCCCAACGAGCAACAGAGCATTTGGCCTCATCCTTATAATTAGTATCATTGAAGCTTTCAGTGAAAGTCCCATTGTATTCGATGATATCTCCTTGAGCCCAAAATTTTAGGAAAAGGATAGAAGCAATCAGGAAAAAAAGAGAAGTGAGCACAATTCTTTTTAAATTTTTCTTTTTTCTATTTATGCTCATTTTCCCCTCCATTTTTTATGTTTTTGATCCAGGCACTAAAGAAACCAGTAATACTTCTAACCTTGAAGTCGATAGTATCCTGTTGCCGACTTTGACACAGCCGATACAAACCATCAGGGCATCAGTTGAGTCTGTCGTTCCAGTGCCTGACTCATCATCAATCAAAAATACTGTGTATGTGTAGCGGGAGTCTAAGCTGCCCCCCTTCTCAGCCATATAAGGCTCTTGGTAATAGAGAACATTGTCTAAATCTGCAACCCCATCACCGCCTGGGTCGATTAAATTCAATATCTCATCGTCATTCAACCCACGAAAATAGTTGTTCTCAGAGGAAGGGTCATCAATTCCAAGGGGATCCTTGAGATAATGTCCTTCAAAGCTGCTCCATGTGCCGCTTGCAAAATCTTCCTCAATTGCCATCCAAGCAGTATCAAATCCTGCTTCAGCAGCATTAAAGGCCTGCTGCTGTGACCGAATATTCCCAGCAACCTTTGAACCTGTGCTCGTCACAGTAATGAGAGCAAGTCCCAATATGAGCATAAAAGACATGATCATAATAACAATGATTAAAGATGTCCCTTTTTCTGGAGACCGATCTGGCCTGTGACCCAAGGTCTTCTCGATTGCTATTTTTTTCTCCATCCGAACCTCCCTATCTCTCTCCTGTGTTGTATATGTTTAAAGACAAGTTTCTTACGTTTGCCGTTGATTCAAGCAAAAATCTCCTGTGTCTGTCATCTTTACTCCCTGCAGGTACATTGGCAATCGCTGGTCTTCTATAAAGATGAACATTTGTGGATGGCGTTTTAGAGACACTCACAAAAAGATCTCTTGTCTTTCCTAAAATCCAGAATCTCACCTGGCGAATCTGGCTAATTCTCTCCGACTTTGTTTGCTTCGTTGCCTGATCATCAGTCGGGTTTATGGTCCAGTTTAAATTATCCCAATCAGAAAATCCGTCCAATAAGCCATCTTGATTAAAATCTCCATTGTACTGGAATTGTAAATTCTCAATATTCCTTGCCAGGGGCATATGAATAATATCCCCAATCGTATTGGTTGTTGTTAAATACAGGGTATATGGAATACCCAAATATCCATCCTCCCCTTTAGTCAGGTTCAAAGCCGGGTAGTCTCCAGCATTGCCTGTCGTATCAAGCCAGTACTGTTTTACCTGAGCAATGGTGATAATCCCATCATCCCAACAATTCCCTGCACATCCTGTATCGATTAAACCTCCTGGAGGATTTAGCTCGGACTTTCCTGGCTGAAAATTCACATGGGCCGTACCGCTTCCGCATCCATGCACCGAATCTGCTGAAACAAAGCGGAAAGTGAAACATCCTGGATTTGTCGTGGATACAATTAAATAGGTCCTATTTTCATAGTAATCAGGACAACCATAGGAATTCTTCTCCAGTTCCGAGTCATAGAGAAAAGCTGTAGCTGAGACTCCATCATAATTTTGGATTCTCAAATTGAGCGGGTCCTCAAAATTTCCCATGATCTTTATAGAATCAGATGAATCTGGAGAAGGGCCGAGACCATCTTTCCCCTCTAAGAAGTATCCTGCAATTTCTGCTGATATTCCCACACCAGTAGAGCGAACATCCCTTGAAATAAGAAACATGGATGATCTCACATCATGCTGAAGTTCAGCAAATTGCTGCTGGTCAACAGTAACCTGGTTACTCTTGATGTACAAGGATAAAGAT
The DNA here is from genome assembly GCA_964584535.1 of uncultured Eubacteriales bacterium. Classification (GTDB taxonomy): domain Bacteria; phylum Acidobacteriota; class Aminicenantia; order Aminicenantales; family CAZPAX01; genus CAZPAX01. The sequence goes on along the minus strand of CAZPAX010000118.1, from coordinate 4,760 downwards.
CCTACAATAACTATCAGCATGATCGAACTTGCCAACAAGAACTCTAACAAAGTAAACCCTGCTCTTAGTCTGCCAATTGACGAAAGCTGTCTTCTATTATTATTGGAATACATGGGTCTCACCTGCTAATAACCGTGCCTATTTGAGCTTTGACTTCGTTAAGATTGGGATTCTCGATAAGCTCATTCATATTCGTTCCTAACTGGGCTGCAGAGAAAACCAAAATATCTACACTCCAGTTGAAACCCTTTGACTTAACCTGAGTTATTCTCCTGAAATCAATTGTGCCATCATTATTGATATCAATCTGCTCATCAACTGGGTACAAGGTTGCCTCACGCAATTCATTCGCCGTATAATTCCTTATTAAGTCAATCTGCTGCTGCGCCAA
>CAZPAX010000118.1:0-4269 GCA_964584535.1 uncultured Eubacteriales bacterium | reverse complement strand
CACGCAATTCATTCGCCGTATAATTCCTTATTAAGTCAATCTGCTGCTGCGCCAAAAATGACGCATTGGTAACATTCCCAGAGCGCTGATTGGTCATCACACTTAAACAAAAAAGCTGAGCCAAGCCTAACAACACTAAGCCTACAAATGCTATTCCCATCAAAGCCTCGATGAGAGTGAACCCTTTTCTCCCCAATCTGCGCCCCATGGCTCCCAATTCCCTGGTCTTATTCTTGTCTCTCATTCTTAACTCCTTTAACTCCGAGATTTGCTATACTCGATTGAACCGCCGGCAAAAACGCTAATAGTCCTTTGATCATCCTGGTTCAATTCTTTTAGTTTCAGACTCTGAATGGTGATGTTGTTCTGATTGGTGCCGAAGTTTGAAATCATACCAAGCGGCGAGAAAACCACAGCTTGGTCGATTAAATCCACGTTCACATTAAATCTAGATGAAATCCTTTTCTTCAACTGTCCAGGGACATCACTCCATTCATTCGGACTACCTTCTTTGGCGATGAAAAAAAACCAACCATTTGTGTCATTGACGAACTCCACTTTATGGTTCAATCTTGTCTTAGCTGCTTGAAGTTTTGCCCACTCCAATGTGGTTAGAATATTCATTGCCTCATTTTCTAATCTCCTTGTCTCCTGGGTATTAAAGATAGCCGGAGAAATTCCAACCAATATCAAGGCGATAAGAGCGATGGTTACCATTGTTTCGATAAGTGTAAATCCTCTTTTTTTCATCCTTCTTTTCCTCCTTCTAAGCCTCCTTATCAGCTTGGATTTTGAAGTTTTTATCTTCAGGGATAATATGAAGGTTGGGCCTTTTACTGTCAATTATCTTAAGGGATGAATTTCAGGAACATCCTTTTTTCATCCCCACTCCCCCCTGAAAGCTAACCATTTCCTGGGAGAACCACCTTTTGCTTATTCAGGGTAAGGAGTATTTGTGCCTGGGATTTTTATCATATGAGAAATAGGCTCCAGAATCTGATTTCCATCCCTGAATAGAGATTTAGGCTGTTTTCCCCCTTGACTTTTGGAGAATGGTCGTTCAAAATCCATTCAAAATGAGAGTGTAAGGAGAGTGTGAAATGACCAAGAAATATTTTTTGCCTTTAAATCTAATAACTGTGCTTGCCTTGCTCCTTTCTGGATGTGCAAATGAGGAGAAAGGATTGGAGTCTGCTCTGGCAAGCATCACAGCCGAGGACTTATCCAAAGACGTGGAGATTCTCGCCTCGGATGATTTTGAGGGACGGGCACCGGCTTCAAGGGGAGAGGAAAAGACCGTCAACTTCTTGAAGGAAGAATTTCAGAAGATTGGCCTTCAGCCAGGGAATAGCCAGAGCTATTTCCAAGAAGTGCCGATGGTGGTTATCACTGCTGACCCCAATACAGAGCTTGAGATAAAAAGCAAGGAAGAATCCACAAAATTTTCTTATGGCAATGAATTTGTGGCTACGACATTGAGAGTTGTGGGAAAAATCTTGCTTGACGCTTCAGAGATGGTTTTTGTTGGATATGGCGTTGTCGCTCCCGAATACAACTGGAATGATTATGAAGGCCTGGATGTGCGCGGAAAGACTGTGGTCATTCTGATCAATGATCCTGGCTATGCCAAAGAAGACCAAGCGTTTTTTAAGGGGAGAGAAATGACCTACTATGGCCGTTGGACATACAAATTCGAGGAAGCAGCCAGACAGGGAGCTGAAGCCGCTTTCATCATCCATGAGACCGAGCCAGCAGCTTATCCTTGGGGCGTAGTAAAAAATGGCTGGACTGGTCCACAGTTCAATCTGGTGAGTGAGGACAAAAATATGTCTCGTTGCGCGGTCGAAGGGTGGTTGCATGTAGACGCAGCGCAAAAGCTTTTCAAAAGCGCTGGCCTGGACTATGAGAAGCTAAAGGGTGCTGCTGAAAAGCGCGGTTTTAAGCCTGTATTCCTCGGGCTGCGGGCGTCACTCACTCTGAATAACATCATTGCCGAGGTAAAATCCCGAAGCGTCATAGCTATTTTGCCGGGGACAAAACGTGCTGACGAATATGTCATCTACATGGCCCATTGGGACCATTTTGGCCTTGACCCCAAGCTTGAAGGCGACCAGATTTATAATGGAGCGCTGGACAATGCCACCGGAACTGCCGCTCTCATCGAGCTTGCCGAAGCTTTCAAGAGGCTCAAATCTCCGCCAAGACGCTCGATTATTTTTCTCTCTGTCACTGGAGAGGAACAAGGGCTTATCGGAGCTGAGTACTACGCAAAAAATCCTATTTATTCTGTGGCAAAGACGGTGGCTGTTATCAACATGGACGCCCTGAATATCTATGGAAAGATGAAGGACATCACGGTCATCGGCTACGGGAACTCAGAACTCGATGATTATTTTGAGGCTGCGGCCAAAGAGCAGGGGAGGGTGGTGCGGCCAGACCCGAACCCAGAAAGGGGCTCTTTTTTCCGCTCCGACCATTTCCCCTTTGCCAGGCAGGGCATCCCTACGGTTTATCCAAGTGGCGGAATTGACCATATCGAGCATGGAGAAAAATGGACAAAAGCCAAAAGGGATAAATACATTGCTGAGAATTACCACAAACCTTCTGATGAATATGATCCAAGCTGGGACCTTTCTGGTGCAGTTGAGGACCTGCAAATGATTTTCAAAATCGGCTACCGGCTGAGCAGGGAATCGTCTTTTCCCAATTGGAGAGAAGGTTCCGAGTACAAAGCGAAAAGAGACGCGGATATGAAGGGAGCCACAAAGTAGGGTCGAAAGCGATTTCAGAGATTTCTTAAGATTAGTCAACAAAAAAAAGGCTAAATATTTAATTAATGCGGATTTACCTATTCTTGTTACGCATAGTTTGGCTTTACGAAAGATATCGATATTTTTGTTGAACCTCAGGAGAATCTCTGTAAGTGTTTTCATGGACAAACTCCTGGATTCTTATCTCTTGAGAAATAGAATTTTCATTTTGGGCAAAAGCTGTTGAGTATAAGGATCTAAGGGAAATTAGGAGAACAATTGTAATGGCAAAGTTTTTTCTTTCCTTGACCAGTCTATCGTCGGATGATATCCTTATTCAGGCCTTGGTAGCAAATTTCCTTCTGCCAGCTCTTTCATTGCTGTTGGCTCTTAAACTTATCAGGAAAAAGGAGAAAGGTATGATAGCAAGGAGCAAATGTGTCTTTTTAGCCTTATTATTCTATTTGTCCTTGCTGATATTATTTGTAGCTTCGGGCTTCTCTATAGTTAAAGAGGAAAATCAAAGCTTGGATGAAAAAGTCAGAAATTTTCTTGAGAGGCATAGATGGGAATGGAGGGATATGAATGTTTCTGAAGAGGACGGGAAATTGCTCTACGGTCTTATCCTCAAGAACAACTATAAGAGTGCTCTTGAAATAGGCACATCCACAGGACATTCCGCCATCTGGATTGCCTGGGCGCTCAGCAAGACAGGTGGCAAACTCATCACTATCGAAATCGATGAAGGCCGTTATAGCCAGGCTTTAAAAAATTTTAGGGAGGCCGGACTTTCAGATTATATCGAGGCAAGGCTGGGGGATGCCCATCTCCTTGTTCCAGAGCTTGCAGGCTCTTTTGATTTTGTTTTTTGTGATGCCGATAAAGATTGGTATAAAAATTATCTGATAGCTATATTGCCCAAACTTGAGGTGGGAGGGTGCTTTGCAGCCCACAATGTCTCAGGGAGCCGCCGCGGCTGGGGTGGGGAATTTTTTACCTATGTGGAGAGCCTGCCCAACTTAGAGACGACAATATTGCGCAGCAGCTGGGCTGGAATTTCCATAAGTTATAAAAGATCGGAGAGACAAATCTCCTTTTCAATGCTCTTCATATCAGTTTTTCCCCGCAGATTTTTTCGAGGTCTATTTTTTCCTTGCAGCCTTCCATTCGGCGCTGAAATCTCCCATCTGGACTTGGCCGCTCATGGTGTCGCCTTCCACTGTTCCCTTGTAGGTTGAGGTCATTTCTCCGCGCGGGGTGGTTCGCGTCACTTTCCACTCAATTTCATTTCCTTTGATTGTGCCTTCACCAGTGGCCTCGCCCCTGGGGGATTTCATAGTGACCTTAATGGTTTCGCCTTCCTGGACAATGGTCATGTCCTGGGTCATTTCGCCACGGGGAGTGGTGAGAGTGAGTGTCCAATCGCCGCTGACGTTCACCTGTTCCTGAGCGAAAGAGAGGCTGAAAGAAAAGATTAACAAGAAGATAAATAAGATGAGTCTGTTTTTAGGCATAGCTG
>CAZPAX010000117.1:2994-7686 GCA_964584535.1 uncultured Eubacteriales bacterium | reverse complement strand
TTGATTTATGTTGGAGGAAATCCTGTTCGGCCAAAGCCTCCTCTGAGCTACAGGATTGTCTATGCCACGGACAGCCTTCTCAATTTTTATGAGAGAAAAGTCCCTATCCTTAAGGAGGGAAAGGAAGTGGAAGTCGAGCCCTTATCAGGGATTGAGCCTATCGCCTTTCCTCCTGATTTTCCAGAGATGGAATGCTTTTATACAGATGGACTCAATTCCCTTCTTTACACCATGCGAGGAAAAATAAAGAGAGAGCTTGCCCAAAAAACCATCCGTCACAAAGGACATAGCCTGGGAATAAAAACTTTAAAGGAATGCGGCTTTTTTTCAGCAAAGCCCATAAAAGTTGGAAATCAAGAAGTTGTCCCCCGAAAGGTATTAGAGAAACTTCTGGATTCCAGGATGAAATTGGGGGAAGAAAAAGATGTGACTCTGATGAGGATTATTGTTTCAGGGGAAAAAAAGGGAAAGCCCGAGACTCATCTCTTTGAGATGATTGACTATTATGATTCAGAAAAAAAATATACCTCAATGGCCAAAACAACAAGTTTTTCAGCTTCTATTGCCAGCCAGATGATTGCCTCTGGCCAGATTCAAAAGAGAGGTTCCCTTTTCCCTGAAAATATCTTTGACAATGAACTATTTCTACCTTTTGTCCAGGAATTGAAGAAAAGAGCTGTCAAAATTACCTATAAAATTGTTCAAAATAAATAGAATAATTTCGCAATAAAGTTATATTCTCTGTGCGGGATGAAGCCGCCCAATATGGGATGTCACACGAATTATTGCCTTCACCCCCCCAACGCTTTGCACTTACCATTAAACCCAAAATTGCCCATAGATATTTGTCTTTGCGAGCGAAGCGAAGCAATCTCAGTTTATTATGATGAGATCGCCACGCACCCAATAGGTGCCCGCGATGACAGCGATAGCGTCTTTCTAATGGCAATTTTGGGATTAAAAAGATGACTTGACTAAGCCCAAAGCCAAATATAAAATGGCTGCTACAGCATGAGCATGTATCTCCAAGTTGGAATTCTTCTCGCTGTTATGGTTATTGCTTATGCTGTCGCCAAGTGGAGGAAATTATCTATTGAGCTGAGCATGCTTTCTGCGGCGATAGCCGGAGGCATTGCTGGCGCAATCAAAAACACCCCGCCCTTGACCCAAATCCCACGACACCTAATAGAGGGATCGTTCACCTACCTCGATATCATGCTTGTCTTTTCCACCGCAACCATCTTCATGGCCATTGTTAGCGAATCAGGAGGTGTGAACTATGTTGTCAGGCTGACCATAAAATACTTCTACAATTTGCGCGTTATTGCTTTGATCCTGTTAATGATCATTATCCTTATCCCAGGAGCCCTGACAGGAGCAGGGAGTGTCTCCTTGCTTGTGGTCGGAGCGCCGACAGCTCTGGCCCTGAGCTATCTGGGTATTCCCCAGAAGAAAGTGGCGGCTATTCTTTTTATCGTTGCTGGTTTGAGTGCAGCCGCACCTCCAGTGAATATCTGGGCTATGGTCCTCTGCGCTGGAACAGCCATTCCTTACGTCGGCTTTGAGCTTCCTCTTGGCATTCCAGTATTGATACTGGGAACTTTCACTATGCTTTTTCTTGGATGGAAAAAAGAAGGCCAGATGACCCTGGAACGCGCACTGCGGGAGATGCCCGAAGTCCCCGCCAAAATGAAATGGTGGCGGGTGCTTCTTCCTTTCCTAGTCTTTTTTGGGTTAGTATTGGCCTATCGCATTTTCCCTTTTTCCACATCTATCTTAGGCTTATCCCTGGAATTTACTATCTCTGCCCTTGTCGCCTGGCTGCTCAGCCCAAAAAGAATTAAAATTCTGGTTTTATCGCGCGATACTGTGAAACGCTTGCTACCTCTTCTAGCAACTATTGTCGTTGTCGGAATGCTTCAACAGATAATGACTGCCACCGGAGTTCGAGGACTTCTCTCCTATGCTGTGATCAGCACTCCCCTCATTTTGCTCTTCATCCTTTTAACCATCATTATTCCGGTCTCAGAAGGAGTTCTCACCTATGGTGCTGCAGCAATCATCGGCATCCCTCTTATCTGGTTTCTGGATTCCATAGGCTATCATGCCACTGTGGCAATTTCAGGCTTGAGCCTGCTCTGGCCTCTGGGCGATGGGCTTCCGCCAACTGCTCTCATTGGCAGGCTGAGCGTCATGGTCTCTGAGTACAAAGGATCTTACTGGTCATTCATTAAGAATACCTGGGTTCCTTGGATCTTGATCACCATTGTCGGAATTCTCATGGTTGTCTTTAGTGCCAAGCTGGCATTCCTTGTCCGCTGGAGTATGTAAAGGAGGTGACTTCATGCCACTGATCATGATTTTCTACTATCTCATTTGCCTTTATCTCATAGCCATGATCATCTGGAATTTTATCAGGGAAAAAAAGAGTATTGACAACATGATTCTCTATTTGCTTATTTTGATTCCCCTTCTTCTGAGAGTCTTGCGGATAAAATAAATTGAGGAAGAGCTAACATGTCTTCGGAATTGAAAATTAAACTGCTACTTATCATCCTTGTTATTGCCCTTATGGTCCTCGGCGGTTTCCCTCTCTACCTCCATCGGCATTACAAAATGCCCATTGTGGCCGGAAAAGGAGTGACAAAAGTTACAAAGTTGAGTGCTTATTCCAGAGCCCTAAAAAGGACTGCAGCAGATACTGATGTCTTTTTCCTTCAAGGAAGAGAAGAGGGCGGGAAAGTTCTCCTTATGGCCAATACCCATGCCAACGAACCAGCTGGTTTACTGGCAGCTTTAATATTTCTGGAGAATGCAGTTGTCGAGAAAGGAACACTGATTATTATCCCTCAATTTAACAACAGCGCCAGCCGTAACACCCGACCTGGAGATGGCTATCCCCTCTTTTTTGAAATTATTACAGATTGGGGCAAAAAAAAATTCAGGATGGGAAACCGCGATGCTTCTCCCCTAGATCAATGGCCTGATCCAGATGTTTATATTCACTATCCTGACAAACAGCTTCTCTCTTTTATCGATGCCCGGAACACGAACAGAACATGGCCTGGAAGAGCAAACGGCCCGCTCATGGAGCGAGTCACTTACGGAGCAATGGAGATGATGAGGACCGAAAAAGTCGATATTGCCCTTGACCTCCATGGAGCTGAGACAATGTTTCCAGTGACCAACTGTATCGTTGCTCCTGAAAAATCGATTAAAATTGCCACTATGACTTCTCTTACGGTCAAGGCCAGAGAGGGATTTGATAATCATGTTGAGCCCTCGCCAACAGGATTCCGTGGGCTTTCCCACCGGGAAATCGGAGATTATTCAGACACTTTGCCATTTCTGCTTGAAGCGCCAATCCCCTTTTTGGACCAGCCAACAGGACCAAAGACAGTAGCTTTACTCATGGACGGAAAAGATCCTTTTCTGCTCAGTCTTTCCCGGAAAGGCAAGCTCTTCGTGCCTTATGATGAGAAAGGCTGGACGATGGAAAAACGAGTCGGCCAGCACTGTTCGGTCATCCTGGAGATTATCCGCCAGTATTCAAAAAAATTGCCTGAGAAAGCGATAGAAATACGAAATATCCCCTATTATGGGGAAGTCGTCAAGCTCGGTGTCGGGCACTTCTATCATGATCCGGCTGAAGCGAAAAAATCTGATATTTATTACGAGTGATCCATAAAAGAATGTTCTTGATATTTTTTCTGGGAGTGCAAAAGTGAGTCTGAAAAAACTGTTTTTAGTAATCACAGCTCTGCTGGCAGGGCTGATCGTTTGGGGGGCTATCGTTTTTCTCTTGCCTCAAGAAAAAGAGGGTGAGGCAGACGTCTCAGAATTTCTAGAACCTGGCTGCACTGTAATCATGGTTGGCAAAGGAGCTTCTGCGGATGGCTCGACCATGACCACCCATACTGCTGATTGCGGAGTCTGTGATTGGACATGGCGGCATGTTCCTTCCGCCTCTCACAAGCCAGGGGAGATGCGCAAGATCTACCATATTTCTCAGATCAGGACTTGGCCGCCAAAAGAGGGCCTCAAATGGGACCTCTATCTTAAAGACTATACAGGAGTCGAGATTCCTCAAGTATCTCATACCTATGCTTATCATCATGGCGTCTTCGGTTATATGAATGAGCATCAACTGGCAATTGGTGAGGCCACTATTGGAAACCAGCGCAAGATGGACAATCCAACTCCCTCAGGCATTTTTGACATCACAACACTTACTCTCCTGGCCATGGAGAGGTCGAAGACAGCCAGAGAAGCGATCAAGCTCATGGGACAACTTGCTGAGCAATATGGATATGGCTTTCATGATGGTGGAGAGATGCTTGGTGTGGCTGATCCCAATGAAGTCTGGGTCTTTGAGATCATGCCTGTCGGTCCTTTATGGACTCCAAAAAGCGGAAAGCCAGGCGCTATCTGGTGCGGCCAGAGAGTTCCTGATGACCAAGTCAGTGTCTGTCCTAATGAATCGAGGATCGGCGAGATTGATCTCAACAATCCTGATTATTTACTGGCCTCCTCCAATGTCATTTCCTATGCCATAGAGAATGGCTACTATGATCCAAAAAGCGGAAAACCTTTTAGCTGGAAGAGGGCTTACTCGCCAGCGCAAGGCAGTGCCACAAGTACTGAGGGCAGAAGGGCCAGGCTCTGGCGTTTCTTTGACCTTGTCGCTCCTTC
>CAZPAX010000117.1:0-2894 GCA_964584535.1 uncultured Eubacteriales bacterium | reverse complement strand
TTGTCTGGATGGCCTGGGGTGCTCAGGAAACATCCTGCTATCTTCCCTTTTATGCTGGAGTTACAGCCATCCCCAAGTCATTTTCTGTGGGAGATCACTGGGAATTCAATCGAGCCTCAGCCCGCTGGGCTTTTGATTATGTAGATTTTCACACTCAGGTTGTCTATTCCTCTGCTATCGAAGATGTCAAAATAGCTCAGGCCGAGTGGGAAGGAGGAGCTCTGACTAGATTGATTGAGATTGACAAGCAAGCTGGGGACCTCTATCAAAAGAATCCAGCCAGAGCCATCAAGTTCTTGACCGATTATTGCCTTGATAATGCCAACAGGGTTGTTAATGCCTGGTGGGAACTCGGCGACTTACTACTTGTTAAATACAACCATTTTGGCTTTTATGATAGCGAAAAAAGGACAAGAGACCGCTCCAAACCGACTTATCCGGACTGGTGGAAGAAAATAGTGAAAATGTATGATATCTGGCTAGAGCCAGCTGAAAAATAGATAATTTTTAGAGAAAACTATCTAAAGGAGGCAAAAAGTGAATCGAAGACGATTACTCTATGATACGGGCATTGTCATTAGCGCCATTATTTTACTTTGCCTTATTGGCTTTCTTTCTCCCCAGCAAGAGCAAGGGGAAGTAACTTTTTCCGAATATCCAGAAGAAAACTGCACAGTGATCATGGTTGGAAAAGATGCCTCAGTCGATGGCTCGACCATGACTACTCACACGTGTGATTGTGGCATCTGCGACTGGACATGGGGTCATGTGCCTGCTGCAGATCACAAGCCAGGGGAGAAAAGAAAGACTTATCATATCTCCCAGTACAAGACATGGCCGCCAAAAGAAGGCCTCAAATGGGAACTCTACAAGAAAGACTATACAGGAACAGATATTCCCCATGTTCCCCATTCTTACGCCTATCACCATGGTATGTTTGGCTATATGAATGAAAATCAGGTGGCCATCTCCGAGTCAACCATCGGAACTCACCGTAAGATGGTCAATTCCACTCCTTCTGCTGTCTTAGACCTGACCATGCTGACGCTTCTGGCCATGGAAAGGAGCAAAACAGCGAGAGAGGCAATCAAAGTCATGGGTCAGCTTGCCGAACAGTATGGATACGGGTTTAACGACGATGGAGAGATGCTGGCTGTCTCTGACCCCAATGAAGTCTGGGTCTTTGAGATTATGCCTGTCGGTCCACTCTGGACACCCAAAAGCGGAAAGCCTGGTGCCATCTGGTGTGCTCAGAGAGTCCCAGATGATCATGTCAGTGTCTGCCCGAATGAATCCAGGATTGGCGAGATTGATCTCAACAATCCTGATTATTTCCTGGCTTCCCCAAATGTCATATCCTATGCTGAAGAGAATGGCTATTATGACCCAAAAAGCGGAAAACCTTTTAGCTGGAAGAGGGCTTACTCACCCGCAGAAGGAAGCGCCACAAGCAGTGGCGGTCGAAGAGCGCGGCTGTGGCGCTTTTTTGACCTCGTCAGTCCCTCCCAGAAATTTAGCCCGGATACTCCCAATATGGATTATCCATTCTCGGTCAAGCCTGACAAAAAAATATCCCTGCAGGATGTCATGAACCTGACAAGAGACAAGTGTCAGGCAATAAAGTTTGATCCGACAAGCGGAATAAGGGGTGGACCCTTCAATAATCCGAACTATTATCCAAGCACAAGGACAATCTCCAGCCCCCGTGCTGAGTACACAAGCCTTGTCCAGTGCAGGGGCTGGTTGCCTGCTCCGATTGGTGGTATTGTCTGGATAGCTTTCGGCGCCCAGGATACATCTTGTTATATGCCTTTCTATGCCGGAATCACAGATATGCCAAAATCCTTCAAGATTGGAGACCACTGGGAAATGAACCGAGGATCGGCCAGATGGGCATTTGATTATGTCGATTTTCATACCCAGGTCATCTATTCTTATGCCATCGAAGATGTCAAAATCGCACAGGCCGAATGGGAAGGAGGCGCAGTAGCTAGGGTGGCGGAGATCGATAACAAAGCTTCGGAGCTTTATAAAAAGAAGCCGACCCAGGCGATTAAATTCTTAACAGATTATTGCCTTGACAATGCCTCAAAGGCTATGAGTGCCTGGTGGGATCTTGGCGACCGGCTGCTTATCAAATATAATCATCTTGGCTACTACGAAACAGAAAAAAGGACAAGGGAGCGCTCCAAGCCTGCCTATCCTGACTGGTGGAGGAAAGCGGTAAGAATGTATGATGTTCTACTCGAACCTCCAGAGAAGTGAAGAGAATGAGGAAAATCTTTCTTATTGTCATTGCGACGAACGAATGAGGAAGCAATCTCATTGTTTTGCCACCATAACCTTAATAAAAAGGAGATCCTAAATAAAATGAAAAACTTAATAAGATTTGGGCTAATTGGGGCAATCATTTTTGGCATTAACTTCGGTCTCTCTGCACTCAGCCCAGAGGAGACAGCTATCCCCAAAGCCAAATTGCCTGTGCTCACCACCTCTGCTGGCCAGAGTCCTGATGTCACCACTGTCAATATCATCATGGAAGAAGCAGCTATCTCCTACGACTATTGCGATGTGCCGACGGTTGAGCTTCTCCAAGCTGGAGTTGGCCTGGCAGGAAAGGAATCCAGTGAGGGATTTCATGTCGAAGTTCACACTGATCTCGCCAAGTTCCCCAAGGGAACACCTTATAAGACAATCATTATGGCCATCGGTGCCAGCCTGAAAGGAATGGGAGCATCAGGCCTGACAGTTGAAACCGAGGTTAGCCGGCTGAAGAAAATCATTGATTATTGTAAGGAAAAGAAAATCTTCATCATCGGAGTCCATGTCGGCGGGGAATCAAAAAGAGGTGCTCCAGGAAGTGACAACGAAAGAATGATCGATGCTGTGGCTCC
>CAZPAX010000116.1:0-7687 GCA_964584535.1 uncultured Eubacteriales bacterium | reverse complement strand
GGGGGTGTTTAGGAAGGGAATTCTTCTAATTTTTAACAAAATTTTAACAAACCTTTTACAAAACTATAACAACTTACGATTTTAAAAAGGCTAAGTTATAGGTGAAAGATGAGAAAGTCGATGGATAACTTAAATAAAAATTCCAAAAAAGGAGGAAACAAATGATAGCGGGAAATTGTATTTTAGCGGAATCAAGGCGCATCACTCCAGTTAAACGCCCAAGAAATGATACGTTTCTTGAAAAGTGCATCAAATACCAAGCTTTTGTGAACGAGTATTTATCGACCCTCAAGGTTCAAAATCCTTATCTTAGAGTCTTGGACCCTACAGCTGAAACGACAATCCTCAGAAATGGCAAGACAATGATCATGCTTGGCTCGAACAACTATCTGGGTTTAGCCACTCATCCTGAAGTTAAGAAAGCAGCGAAAAGAGCGATTGATATCTATGGAACAGGATGCTGCAGTTCGCGTCCTCTGGCCGGGACAACAAGTCTGCATGTCGAGCTCGAAGAGGAACTGGCCCGCTTCAAAGGAACCGAAGCTTCCCTTCTCTTCAGCACAGGTTATATGACCATGATGGGCACAATTTATGCTTTAGCTGGAGAAGGGGATGTTATTTTCAGCGACCAGCTCAACCATGCCAGTATCATTGATGGGGCGAGACTTTCCAAAGCTCAGGTCCAGGTTTACCGTCACAACGATATGGAAAGCCTTGAAGAAAAGCTGGCTGCCTGCAACCCGGAAGTGAATAAGCTGATTGTCACTGACGGCGTTTTTAGCATGAAAGGCGACCTGGCCAACCTTCCTGAAATTAAGAGGCTGGCTAAGCTATACAATGCCTGGATTATGGTGGATGATGCTCATGGGACAGGAGTCATGGGCGAAACTGGCCGGGGTGTGGCTGAGCATTTTCATCTGGAGGGCGAGGTTGACCTTATCTGTTGCACATTCAGCAAAGTCCTTGGCACTGTGGGCGGGGCCGTTGGAGCCAAGAAGGAGGTCATCGATTTCCTTCGCTTAAACTCCCGGCCATTTGTCTTCACCGCCAGTCTCCCTCCATCTGTGATCATGACCGTGCTGGCTTCGCTGAGGGTCATCAGACAATCGCCCCACTTGCTCCAGCAGCTGAGGAGGAACGCAGATTTCTTAAGAGAGAATCTCATTAATTTAAATTTCAGGGTTGAAGAAACGCAGACACCGATCATTCCTATATTGGTTGGAAATGATGAAAAGGTCTTCCGCATGGCCTGGGGGTTGGAGGAAGAAGGAATTTTCATTAACCCCATCGTACCCCCGGCTGTATCTGCTGAGTCTTCGCTTATTCGCGTTACGACCATGGCCACTCATACTCTAGAAGAACTAGAGTTTGCCGTCGATAAATTCAGGATCGTCGGCAAGCGGGTGGGCCTGATTTAAAAAAAATAAGGGGAAAAAATGGCCTCAAAAAAATCATACGCAGCGATGTGCAGCCTATCCTTCTGGAAGGCGTACTGGATAACCATGAGGCCGTATCTTTTATTCGTTTCTGGTGTGGCAGGTATGGCCGGGCTCGCTGATGGTCCTCAGAGAGGAATGGGTACGACGGCTCTAGTTTTTCTAATTTTTTTCCTTTCCTATGGATTTTCCCAGGGACTCACGGATTCTTTCCAGATGGATACTGACGCCATCTCTTCTCCTTATCGTCCCCTCATCCGGGGAATCATCAGTCGCGGCCAGGTCTTGTTTGTCAGCCTTGCCGGACTTCTTGCTGGCTGCGCGGCTATGTTTATCCTCAACCCTAAGACACTCTTCCTCGCCCTTGCTGCTGTTCTGGGCCTACTCACATATACTTATTTTAAAAGACGCTGGTGGGCCGGGCCATTTTATAATGCCTGGATCATTACTCTTCTTCCCGTCATTGGAAAGATAGTCGCTATTGGCCGGGAAAGCTCCATTTTCTCAATTTTTCAAAGAGGTATGCTTCTGGCGATTGTGGTCAGCGTCTTTTTCAGTTATGCGAATTTCGTTCTCATGGGTTACTACAAGGATATCACGGCAGATAGGCTGAGCGGCTACAACACTTTTCTGGTTGTTTTTGGTTGGGAGAAAGGTGCGATTGTCTGCGATATTTTTGCCGGGCTTTCGCTCCTGGCTTCCGGATGGGGAATTTTGAGTGTGCTTTTGGCTGAAAAAATTATTTCCCTGCGCTGGCTATCCCTGGTCTTTTATGCCAGCGCTTGCTTTTGGTTCGTTCTAGCCCAGGTGCAAATCCACAAGCTCAGAAATGAAAAGCTTGCCTACAGGCCGATTGCCAATGTCGTTCGCGGTTTTATCCTTCTTCATCTTGCCGAGATTTTTTGTCTGAGACCGGAATGGATGCCGGCAGGGGTTCTTTTTTATCTCGGTTTTGAATGGATATTTCAGAGAAGGCCGGCCAGAGAGCAGGTCTAACATGCGTATTTACATTAACCCTCATTGTGACTTCAGCCATGGCTGGAAGAAATGGATGAAGGTTGAACCTGCTCTTCGCTGCCAGTATCGTAAATTCGTGGCGGAACAGATTCAGTCTCCCGAGAATTTAGCGGCCCAAGTGGAAAGAGCCGTCAAAGAAGGAGAAAATTTTTTTGTTGCTGCTGGCGGCGATGGAACAGTTAATCTCCTGCTGAACGCTCTTCTCGGCCAAAGCTATCATAATAAGGAAATTCTATTTGGAGCCATCGGGCTTGGCTCGAGCAATGATTTCCATAAGCCTTTCCGATCTGAATCTCTTATCGAAGGTATACCAGTTCGCCTTGATCCGCAAGACGCAATATCCTCTGATGTAATTTCTGTTCAATACAAAAATAGCAATGAATCTCTGGGCACTCGCTTTTGTATCGTTAACTCCAGCGTCGGTATCACGGCTGAAGCCAATGCCCTCTACAATTCCAGAGTGCCTTCGATTGTCAAGGTTAAAAGAGTTTCTCATGAAGCTGCTGTCATTGTCTCTGCCTTGAAAACAATTTTCCACTATAAAAATATTCCCTCCACTCTGACACTGGATAAAGAAAGCTCCCGAAAAGTCAATGTATCCAATTTAGGAGTCTTTAAGAATCCTCATTTTGCAGGCAGCCTTTGCTATGACACGATTCTTGCAGCTGATGACGGCTACTTCGGGGTCAACCTCTGTCAAGATATGACCAAGCTTGAGGCTATCCAAGCGCTGGCAAGACTCTATAAGAGAAAGTTCAAAGGCTATCCAAAAACTTATTCCTGGCTGGCTAAGGAGCTTTTCTTGGAGAGCGAAAGACCTTTTGCCCTGGAGATGGATGGAGAAGTCATCCGAGCAAGCCAGGCTAGGTTTAAAATTTTGCCTCGCTACCTGAGGTGTTGTCGATGAAAAGTCTAGAAGAAATCTTGGAAAATCAGCAGATTAATAGCTGGGTCCGTCATTTTGTGCGCTCTCCTTTGCAGGTCAACAAAACTCATGAATCCGACGCAGAGCTCATTCCTTTGGCAGGAGATGATTCTCATTTATTAGCTATTAATATCGACACTCTCTCAGAAGAAGTAGAACAAGGTCTTTACCAGGAGCCATGGACCATGGCTTGGGTCACAGTCATGGGGAGCTTCAGTGACCTGGCGGCTGTTGGAGCTCAGCCATTGGGATTTGTTATTTCTGTTTCTCTTGACCCCTGGAGAGATGATGATTTCCGGGGGGAAATGGCCAGAGGATTTTCTGCAGCCTGTCAAAGTCTTGGCGTGTATATCTTAGGGGGGGATATCAATACAGCTCGAAACATCTCTCTGACAGGCTGCGCCTTTGGCCTCGTACCTCGCGACCAGAGATTGCTCCGCAAGGGCTGTCGTGCTGGCGATGTTCTGTTTCTGAGCGGAGGCGCTGGCAACGGAAATGCTCTGGGCTTGAGACGGTTAATGCGAATGCCCGAAGAGAGCTTCCCTGAGAGTCTCTACCGTCCCCTAGCCCGGATTCGGGAAGGCCTCTTAATCCGCCACTATGCTTCCTGCTGCATGGATTCGAGCGACGGATTATTCATCACTTTAGACCAGCTTCTTCGTCTCAATCAACTGGGCTTCGTTGTCCCTGCCATATGGGAAAGAATACTGGCACCCGAAGCCTATAAATTCTGCCAGTCGAATCAAATTCCTTATTGGTTTATGGCCTCCGGCATTCATGGTGAATTTGAGCTTGTTTTCACAGTCCCACGAGAATCAATCGATATGTTTTATCAATCAGCGGCAAATATCGGCTTCCATCCTATCGAACTCGGCATTGTCCAGTCAAAACCAGGCCTTGAGCTCGTTCTTCCTTCAGGAAAGCGATCTGAAATTGACATGGCGCCGCTCAGGAATCTCTGGGCCGATTTTAAGGGCGACCTGGGCAATCTAATTCAAGAATATAACGCTTGGGGAGAAAAATGGGAATTGTAGTTTCTCCGCCGCTTGCCCGAAGAATGATCGGAAAGGAGAAAGCCCGCTTTCTCATGACGACTGGAGGAATCGCTTTTACGGTCATGCTCATGCTGTTTTTATTTGAAGTCTATGAGGGAGTAAGAAAGGGTGTGGCCAACTATGTCATTCAAAGCCCTGCAGAAATCTGGGTCTGTGAGGACAATTCCACAAACCTTCTCCGCAGCTCGTCATTTTTGCCTGCGACGCTAGGAAAAGATATAAAAAAGATAGAAGGCCTCGAAAGCCAGACCGAAATTCTCCGCCTCTTAACAACTGTCAAAATCAAGGGACATATGGTGACTCTTCTTCTTTTCGGTTTTGACCCAGAATCTCAACTGGGAAAGCCCTCGCCAATTATTTCGGGCACATCGGACATTGATGTCGGTCAAATCATTGTCGATAAAGCTTTTGCCTCCAAATACAGGCTCTCCCTCGGAGACGCCGTTGAGATTCGAGGAAATCGCTTCCAAATCGCAGGAATATGCTCAGGAATGAACGCAATTGTCACTCAGTATGTTTTTGTCCATCTCAAGGAAGCGCAGAGGCTGCTTGGAATTCAAGGAGTCAGGAGTTTCTATCTTTTGACTCTGAAGGATAATGTCAACCTAGAGTCCTTCATTCATTCTCTGACAAAAGCAATTCCAGGGATCTCGGTTTTTAGCAAAGCGGAATTCATCCAGAACAATATAGAGGAAATAAAGACTGGCGTGCTTCCTATTTTCTGGACAGTTGCCCTCTTCGGCGGAGCTGTGGGTGTGGCTGTAATCACCCTCATGCTTTACGGTTCGATTCTGGAGAGAAGAGAAGATTATGCACTGCTCAAAGCGCTGGGGGCAAGCCAAAAATATTTGCTCTTCCTCATTGCCAAGCAGTCCATTTTTTGTTGTTCGCTGGGTTTCCTCTTTGGTTTGGGGCTCAACTGGGCTTTTGTGCCTTTCCTGTTGAAGCTCGTGCCCGAGCTTTCGCTAGTCCTCACCTGGAGCTCTGCCGGCCAGGTATTTATCGCCTCGCTTTTCATCGGGACCTTAGGCTCCTGGGCGCCAGTGAGGAAATTGGCTCGCATTTTTCCCATGGAGGTCTTTCGCTGATGAATACTCAAGACTTGTTGACTGTGGAAACTGACCATTTGTCCAAGGTCTATTTCAATAATTCCTCCGTTACAGTCCAGGCTGTTGTGGACGTTTGCCTTAAAGTTAGAAGGGGAGAGGTTCTGCTTATCAGCGGACCCAACGGAAGCGGCAAAACAACGCTTTTGTCGATGATTGGATGCCTCCTCAAGCCCTATTCTGGGTCAATCAAAATTTGTGGCAATGATGTCACAGGCTTCAGTCAGAAAGAGCTGGCTTTTTTCAGGTTGAGAAATATCGGGTTTATTTTCCAGAGCTTTCGCCTCATCGATTCCCTGACAGCCAGAGAGAATATTGAGCTTGTCCTGAACCTGGCTGGGAATGGGAGGCTGGATTCAAGAAAGAGGGCTGAGATGTTGCTTGACGAAGTCAAGATTTTACATCGGGCCAATTTTTTCCCCAAAGCGCTAAGCGGCGGAGAGAAGCAGAGGGTGGCTATCGCCCGGGCTTTAGCCAACGACCCAGGCCTCATCCTGGCCGATGAGCCGACAGGTAGCCTTGATTCTGGGGCCGGCCAAGAAGCTATCCGCCTCCTTTGCGAAGCGGCACAGAAAAGAGACAAGACAGTAATTATTGTCAGCCATGACCCCCGCATCAGGCCGCATGCTCGCCGCCTCATCTGCATGGAAGACGGAAGAATAAGAGAGGAGAAGTAAAATGAAATCTTTTCTTGAAAAAATAAATTACTCCTCCTCTAATGAGGATAGCCGCTCAGAGATAAAAGCGCTCAGGATCAGCAAGAACGATTTTGTCCTCTGCATCACGGGAAGCGGCGCGCGGCCGCTTGATCTCCTCATCGAGAAGCCAAAGGCCATTGTCTCGATTGATTTCAACTCCAGTCAGAATTTTCTTTTGGAGCTGAAAATGAAAGCCATGGAGGGCTTAGAGTATGAAAAATACCTTCAATTTTTGGGAATTCATTCCTTTTCAGGCCGAAGGGAAATCTACAAAGCCTTGCGAAAGGCTCTCTCCGAGGAGGCAAAAAACTTTTGGGATGAACAAATAGGCATGATTGAAAAAGGCCTCATTTATCAGGGCAGCTGGGAGAAGTATTTCAAGAGAATGGCGCTTTTTATGGGCCTGGTGCGTCCTCAAATTCTTCGCAAGCTTTTTGCCAGCAGAACGATTAGCGAACAGGCTAATCTATGGCATCGCTTGTGGAACAACCGCGAGTGGCGGGTATTCCTTCGTCTTGTTTCCCAGCGAGTTGTCTGGAAGTATGCCTTCCAGGACCCTGGATTTTACCGCTATGTCCCGCGGCTTTTTTCTATTTATGCCTACCTTAACCTTAAGTTCAATCAAGCTTTCGAAAATATCTTAGTTAAAAAGAGTGCTTTCGCTAACATTCTCTTTTTGGGAAGTTACGGGAGAAACGAGGCCCTGCCTCCCCACCTACAAAAGGAACATTTCAAAACGATCAGGGAAAATCTTTCCTCGATTCAGATAGTGACTCAATCCTTGGCTGACTATCTGGAACAGTGTCACGAGATGCAATTCGACAAATATTCCCTTTCCGATTTCTCTTCCTACACAGATAAAAAGGAATATGAAAGAATCTGGAGGGAAATCCTGCGAACAGCTTCTCCGGGAGCGCGCATCTGCGAGCGGCAATTTCTGGTCAAAAGAGAGCTGCCTTCTTCATTCAAGCCTTATGTTAGGCGGGATACAGCTCTTGAACAGGAGTTGGAAAGGATAGACGATTCGATGTTTTTCAGTTTTATTGTTGGCGAGATGAAAAAATAAGGAGGAATCAACATGGACTTAGAAATCATTCCCTACACTCCAGAGGACGACCGTGACGCCCTTCTTCTCGAAGAGAAGTGTGTTCAAGGAACTTCGCTCCAGGTTAAGTTTTGCCGCCCCTCATTTGTTGGCCGTTCTGAAATTTATGATAATTATAAAATTTACTGCGCTAAAAGTGGGCAGAAGCTCATCGGTGTTATCGCCGGAACCGTAAAAAACGTCCATCTTCATGGTCAAGACATCCGTGCTCTCTACGTTTATGACCTCCGCGTCCATCCTGAATACAGGAAGGGAGGGGTCGCCAAGAAACTCTCCTGCGTCTTACTCGATGACCTTGGACAAGATGTAGACTGCATCTATACTCTAATAAACGGCGAGAATGAG
>CAZPAX010000115.1:0-7704 GCA_964584535.1 uncultured Eubacteriales bacterium | reverse complement strand
GTATCGTTCTTATAGTGGCTGATTCCTCCCAGATGCCCCAAAAGCTGGCGGATGGTCACAGGCCATCTCTTTCTTGGAAAATAGGGAACATAAGTCTGAATTGTGGCATCAAGATTTATTTTTCCTGCTTCAACCAATTGGAGGACAGCGATGGCGGTTATGGTTTTGGTCACTGAGGCCAACCGGTAGGAACTTTCAGCCTTGGCCGGGACCATATTTTCCAGGTCAGAATATCCGAATCCCCTGGCCCAGACAAAGTCACCTTTCATGAATCCGACCGAAAGGCCAGGAACCCTTTCCAGAGCCATCTGGTTGACAACAAATTCTTCAAAAGCTTTGATTGCCTCAGAATAAGGAGATAGAGTTTGCTCTGAAGCTCTTAATAATTGAATGTTAAGGCTTGTCCACAGAATAAAGAGAAAGACTAATACCTGCTTCCTTAAATTTCTATTCATGGAACCTCCTTTTTTCTAAATGCCTCTTATCTCGGATGATAACTCATAGTCAGAAATGAGGTCATTAAACATGAGAGGCTGTTTTTCTTTGAGCTCGATGGCGTAATCCAGAAATTTCTGGATGCCATCGCCGAGGACTTTTCTCACTTTTTTCATCAACCATTCCCTTTTCAGAGCTTCATGGATGAATAGCTTATCCGGATTTCTCTCTTTGAATGATTTAACATCGTAGATGAAATGAAGGATGTAGATCATATCCTGGAAGATATCTTCAAAATTGTAGGTCAGAGCCCTCTCCTTAAAGCTGTGCCAGACTTGCTCGGCTTTGACATACTCCATGATCACAGGCTCCATGGCTTCTGGAGACTCATATTCTAAACGATTAGCCTCTTCTCGCACCTTATGCAATTCTTCCAGACTTGCCTCTTTGATTTTTGTCATGGTCAGAGAGGGAAATTTCAGTGCTTCAAAGTTGGCGATGAAGAGATTTCTCATTTCTGAGCGGAACATGTAGCTCTTGATGAACATCAGCTGTCTTCGTTTTTCCCTCTTTTCTCTTCTCTCTAAGAATTTTTCAACGATAAAGACGGCTACTAAAACTTCGAGTGGAATAGCAGCCAGGTGGAACATGAACTCGATGTGGGTCAGGCGCTCGAGGATCAGAAAAAGGGCTGAGGCAGCAATGAAGATGAGATAAATTAGAACATTTCCCGTTGATTTCATCTGTATGGGATCAGTCCCTTGGTATCGATCAATTCCTTTGCTCTGTAGCTTATAACACAGGGAAAACTTTGAAGTCAACTGATGCGGAATTATTTCTTTCCTCGTTGACATCCGTCATCTTCGGATGATAGACTTTCTGGCTGGTCAGGAGCATGATTTCAAAGCTCAGAGGCGAGAGATCTCGTAAAACCACAAAAAGCAATTTCGTATCGCTTTGACGATATCTGGAGTCGAACAGCCGTCCCTTACCCGATAGATAAATCTTTCAATCCCAGGAGGTCCGAATACGGCTTGGGGTCATGGATCAGCAGGATCTACGCTCTTCTGTCCTTGATACTTGGCTATATCCTGCTGCTCGACCACTGGCATCTCATCGGGTTCTCTTATTATTGGAATTATCTCCTACGATAATGTGAAAGAGTCATGAACCTCTCCGGGGAAGTGAAGAAAGGCCAGAGAATCTTGTGAAACGATTTTGTGAAGTTTGTGTGAAGCGTCCCCTTATTGCCTGATGTTTTCAGGCAGTTGGATCGATTGGCTCGAGAAAAGGAAAACGATGGAAGTCAGTGTCTCTAGTGTAGATTCTCTTAATTCCATGCTCTCGCATTAAGATCGCTGTTTGCGCATCATATAGCAGGTTCCCGCTTAAAGACGGTAAGCTCTTGATGACCTCTGCGGCCACATCGGCATGCCTCTCACCAGCAACGAGTATACCCAGCGAGGGTGAAGCGAGAATGGCTTCAACAAAGTTCCAGGCCTCGGCAACAGACCAGGGCTTGCGAAAAACCCTCGGATGGGTGATCACTCTTAGAAATTCATACAGAATTCCCCATGTTACATACCATACTGAGGCTTGCCTGCGCCAGCCTTCGATCATCTTAGAACAGCGTTTGTGAAATTTTGAATCCTCATCCGCTGCATAGACGAGGATATTTGTATCGGCAACAAACATTAGCGGCCCTCCATGGCTTGATAGAGGGCATCACGATCGGCAATATCCACCAGGGGGCCGCCGCTCTTGAATTTGGGCAAAAGAGGAAATTTTCGAGGGATCTTCTCAGACCGAAACAGCTGCCGCAGGGCAGACTCAACTAGCTCAGACATCGTGCAGCCTCGGCGGGCTGCTTCCCTTTTCAGCAGCGCCATCACAGAATCGTCAATTTTCAAGGTTGTCTTTATTTTCATACATACAACCATACATAAAGTATGGTTGTATGTCAAGATTTGCTGATTTTATCTCTTTCTTAATCCCGTTATATCGTCATCTAGGAAGACGCGGGATCTCAAAGAATTTCTCAATCTTATTTCTTCTTTTCTTTTCCCTCGGCCTTCGCTTCAGGCAGAAAATTCTCCATCGCCCAGACTTCAGCATACCTGGGAGTAAAACCTGCGGATGAAAAGGCCAAATGCTGTCCGTCAGGATGAATGCTCAAATGCCGGAATCGAGTCATAGACAAATCAATTTTTTGGGCTTCTCCTCCCTCAGCGGAGATACAATAGAGGTCCCACATTTCGTTAATTTCGGTAACAAGTGATCGCAGTTTGTAAAAGAGGATATAACGACCATCGGCGCTCCAGGCCGGCGTAATAATGGGACTATCTTCGTGTTCAAAACTGTAGATTTCCCGGGGATCTCCGCCAGATGCCGGCATAATTTTTATCGTTCTTTTCTTATCTCTATTGATTAAGACCAGCCATTTCCCGTCTGGAGAGATGTCGATGTCTTTGGCATCCGATGGAGAGCCAAGGAGTTGATTTTCTTTCCCGGTTTCGATGTCGAGAGCATAAACATATGAGGGTTTTGCTGGACGGCCGCCTCTTCCTCTTGTATAGATGATGGATTTTCCATCTTTTGACCACCTGTGGGAGAAGATATTTGTTCCCCGTTCAAATTGGACAAGAGGGACGACATCGCCTGTTTGTGTATCGAAGCGGAAAAGACCCGGGCGCCCCTCTTTGCCGCGCCCCTCGAGGGAGATAAAACGGCCGTCCGGAGACCAACGGGGATAGCCAAAATTTGGCAGATCAGGGATCATCTCGCGGATCTCGCCGGTCTTGAGAGAAAGGATGCAAAGAACATCGCTACTCTGTCCTCTGAAAGTGCGAGAGCTTCGCATGGAAATATAACCAAGAGACATCCCATCGGGAGAGTAGGCGGGGAATCCATTCTGCCCCTCGTAAGGCAAGGCGACCTTTTTTGCCGGATCCAAGATTTTCCCCGAAGCTGGATCAAGCTTGGTGACATAAACATCAGAGATATTGCTCGATATTCCGTAGAAAAAGGCTCCTTGCCTGGTGAATCCCATCGGCATAATCGGCCCGATATCCTGTTTGATCAGCTCAGGCGAGCCCTGAGGTTTTCCGTCGACCACTTGAATGAGCCAGACGCTCCTCGATCCAGTGCGCTCGCTGGCAAAAAGAAGTCCGTTCCCGTCCGGAGTCCAGCCAAGGACATAATCAAGAGCGGGGTGATCAACGAGCCGAACTTCGCTGCTCCCGTCAGCCGAGAGCAGGTAAATATCCCGAATGTGAGAACTATCTTCCTGAGGTTTATCATAGGCAATGTACTTCCCATCAGGGGAAAAGGTAAATGAAAAAGGAAATCTATTGATGCTGATATCAAAGCTTTTTAGATAATGAACAGCCCCGTCTTCAGCAGAAATTAAAGCCAATTGAAAGGTGTCATTTGGTTTGTCGCCAAGGGACTCGGTATTCACGTCCATCTTACCAATAAAGGCCAAAATTTGCTTGCCGTTGGGCGACAAATCAAAAGGATGAATATATTCTTCTTTGTGGCTGTAGAGAACCCGGGTTTTTAGCTGGTCAATATCTATGACGCGAAGTTCAAAGAATCGCTCCTTGTTGTACCAATTATAAACAAGCTGCCGGCTGTCAGGGGACCATTTAGAAAATAGGGCAAATTCATTGGATTGCATCCAGGACGTCCCCTTGTTTGTAAGGCGGCGGTTCTTTCCTGTGCCAAGTTCTCTTATGGCCAAGTCGCCGGTATCCCAATCAGTAAAAGAGAGAAACCGGCCGTCAGGCGAGACGGTGCCCATGACATCCGCTCCGGGGCCGGTCCAGACCTGGCGAATCGTCAATTCCTGCTTGCCTTTTTCGACAGCAGCCCGAGCCCTCACCAAGGCTGACAATTTTTCTCTGGCGACTTTAACGGCTCCTGACTGATCAGGATAGTTATCGACGACTTTTTGAAAGGCCTTTTGAGCCTCAACCTGGCCCAGCTTCTCGTAGCAGAGGCCGATGTGGAGCTGGGCCTTGGCGGCGATTTCACGGTCGCCAGAATATTGCGCCAGGATTTTTTCGTACATTCCGATCGCCTTTTGTAGATCTCCCTGCGCTTCCTCCACATACAAAGCCTTCTCGAACAGCTCTGCCGCTGTCTGCTCGGACGACAGGCTGCTCGAAAGAAACAGAAGTCCCAAGACGCAGAGATAAAAAGGGAATAGAGTTTTTAGTTGTTTTTTCATGCTTTTCCTCCATCTCGTTTCATCAACCTCAATATAAAGTTTTTTGAAACGGGATGTGTTCAGGAAGTATGAAGAGATGATGAAAAATCATCGCACCTATTGCTCAGTCGACAAACTTATATCCAACACTCCTCAGGCTGAGGATGTACTTCGGGTTTGAAGGATCATCCTCGATCTTTTTGCGGATATTAGCAATGTGGCTGTCGACAGTTCGGAAAGAAACGGAAATGTTCTCCTCTCCCCAGATGTGATCCAGGAATTCATCCCGGGAGAGAACCTGGCCTTTTTTTTCAATAAGTAACTTCAGCATCCGAAATTCCAGGGGCGTCAAATCCAGTTTCTTGCCTCTCTTTGTCGCTTCGTATTTTTGGAAGTCGAGTCTTATCTCGCCGAAGCTGTAACTGGCCAAATCCTTTCCGCGCTCTTCTATCCTTCGAAATAGGGCCTTGACCCGAGCTGTGAGCTCCCTGAGGCTGAAAGGCTTGGTCACATAGTCATCGGCTCCGAGTTCGAGACCCAACACCTTATCCACTTCCTTATCCTTGACCGTTAACATGATGATCGGAGTCGTATCTCCTTCCATCCGGAGTTTCTTGCAGACCTCGTATCCATCCAGGACGGGAAGCATGATGTCCAGGATGATCAGGTCCGGGCTTTGCTTTTTGGCCATCTCCAGAGCTTTATCGCCGCTCTCGGATGTGCAAACAGTGTATCCCTCAGATTCGAACTCGTCCCTCAAACTCAGCAGAATTCCCGGCTCGTCTTCCACGACAAGTATTTTCTTGGACATACCCACCTCACTCCTTTTTGATCGGCAAAGTCAGAGAAAAAGTGCTTCCTTCCCCGACCTTGCTCCTGACTGAAATCTTACCGCCATGAGCTTCCGCCGTATGCTTGACCAGGGTCAGCCCCAACCCTGTTCCTTTGGCGGATTGTTTGACGGCATTTCTTCCCTGATAGAACTTCTCGAAAACTTTTTCCAGCTCGTCCTGAGGAATACCGATCCCCCTATCAGTGACCTCGATGATAACGTTCTCTCCCTCTTTCTTGACGCGGACTTCGATCTCCCTGTCCATGGGAGAAAACTTGAAGGCGTTGTCGAGAAGGTTATTGAGGGCCTGGGACAAGGCTTCTCGATCGACATATATTGGAGGGATGTCGTCGGGAATCAAGGCTCTGATCCTGGTAGCTTTCTGGACTTCATTTTTTCCAAAATCTTGAATCTGCTCGGTCACCAGTTGGGCGATATCGGTCAGCACAAAGTCATACTCAAATTTTCCCTCTTCTATCTTGGAGAAATTCAGAAGATTTTTGACAAGGCGGGTTAGCTGATCGGCATTCTGGGAAATGAGAGAGAAGTATTGTTTCATCCTCGCCGGGTCGATAACTTTGTCGCCCTGCAGTCTCTCGGCCAGAGCTTTAATCGAGGTCAGGGGGGTTTTGAACTCATGGGAGACCGAAGAAACAAAATCCGATTTCAGCTTGAGAATTTCCATCTCGTGGGCGATGGTCCTGGCGATAAGGACCGCGCCAAAGGTGAGGACAATGACCAGGGTAAGAATCGTCCAGAAATAAAAACTGCGCCTGATATCAGCGATTCCAAACTCCTCTGCCTTGCCCCGGAAAAATTCCATCTTCCAGGGAGGAAAGTTTTCATCGAAAAATTCCGTGATGGTCGCCAGCTCTCTGGAAATACTTTCCTTTCCCAATAGAATTCTTCCCTCGAGGTCAGAGATGACGACTTCAGTTTGATCATTGGGCTGGTCGGAAGCCATGACCTCAGCCAAAACATTGTCCAACAGAAAGTCCTCTCTGATCTTGAGACCGACAAGCCCAATGGAATCTTTCTCTGGCCTTTCGAAGATGGGGGACGCCAGGATGAGAAACGTCCTGCCTCCTATCGTTCTTGAGTATCGGATAGGAGGGACCAAAGCGTTAGAGGATTGCCTGCGGCGAAGGTCGGGCATAACCTCTTGGCGGATGGCACTTATGACAGTCCATTCCGCATTCTTATCCTGAAGTTGCGCTTTTAGTCGGGCATACTGATTGGAGAGGCTATCCATATTCGGAACTTCTGGATTCTTTGACAAAATTTCCTCGATGGCCTCTTCTACTAGACCTGTGTAGGTTTTAAATTGGGCTTCTCCCAAGTCCCAGCGCATCTGGATGATATCCCCGTAGAGAGCGAGACCCGTCCTAAGTGCGCTTTCGAAGTTGTCCAATGCCTGGTAGCAGTGGACCGTCTGCAATCGTGCCGCGAGAGCAAGAGGCAGGCCGGAGATAGTGATGGATTCGGGATAATTTTCTTCGACTTTCTTAAGAGTCTCTATGGCCTCCGCGTATCTTTCGAGTTTCACCAGACAGCGGGATTCGTTGTAGAGCATCTGGGCCCTAATGTTTAGGTCCTTTATTTGACGCCCGATTTCCTGGTAAAGGGTGATGGCTTGCTTGAAGTCCTCTTTTTCGAATTCCTGCTCCTGGGCCTTATTTAAAATCTCTTGTAGCGGTCCTGCAGGGAATGAACGCACGCTCAAGGAGGGCTTGCGCGGGAAAGGATAAAAGGCCGGGAAGCGAGGCTCCTCGTTCTCATAATAATAGAAGACTGTTCCGGCAAGGGGATTGTTCACGAGCTGAACGCGGACAATTTCGGAAATCATTTTTTCATGCCTGTCTTTGAATGCTGGGGATTCCGCCAGATTCTGTAGCACCAATCCCAGTCCCCGGAATTCCGTCGCTATCCGGGACCTGAGCCGCTCTGCCGCCCTCCTCTGCTCATTCTCGAGCTGTTTGGCTTGCCGGAATCTCTCGTTCTTAATGGCTCTGATGCCGAATATGCCAAGCGACAGGGCCGGGATGAAAATAGTTAGGAAGAAAATGAGGATCAGCTTTTGCTGTTTTTTGAGAGCAATCTTCAGATTTTCGAGCATTCCATTCCCTGGCCCGAGCACAAATCCAGCTTCTTATATTATCTCAAACCCTTAAGCTAAACGTTAAGCAACTGTGAAGATTCTGTCAAGTGATTGTGGAGATCATTGAAG
>CAZPAX010000114.1:0-7828 GCA_964584535.1 uncultured Eubacteriales bacterium | reverse complement strand
TGGAAAAATTTCCGTCTCTGATTCGAGCCAGTCCTCGGAACTCGATATCAGGGACTATGCCTTTGATTTTAAACTCTGCGGAAAGAGAATTCTTCAGGGAAAAAAGCGGGGAAGAATAAGAGACTTTGGAGGGCGCCAATTTGAACTCGAAATCGACGACTGCCTCTTTTTTTAAAGGACTCTGAAGGAGGCGATATTCTCCTTCTAAAGCGGCAATTCCTTTGGCCCTTAAAAATTTTGCCTGTGGTGGAAGATAAGGTCTCAGGAAATCGAGAGTCTTCTCGAAATCCCTGAACTGAAATCTGGGAGATAAAAAAATTGATAAACCCTCACGAAAGTCAATTCTCATTGATCCCAAAGCTGAAGCAAAAGGCTGGATATCTATCTCCCAACGAGGAGAGAAAAGAGTTTCGGCAATCGGATCCAATTCACTCCTCATTTTGAAGAATATCTTCTCTAAGAAAATGTTTTTTTCTTGCGCCTCAAGATTCAGGCCTTCAAAGGAGAAATCTCCTTCGATAAAAGGCAATTCTTGAAGAGAAAATTTTCCTGAGGAATGAAAAATAGCCTCAAAAGATGCTTTTTGCCCGCTGTTCTTGACTTGAGCCTTCTTGGAGCTCAATGAATAAGTGTACTCACTTTTGCCTCCTCGACCTGACAAAGTGAAATTAACTCCCTCGAGATGCGCATCAAAAAAGGGAGAAAAAAAATGCAAAGAGGATTCCTGGAGGCCGACTTTTCTAATGTAACTTAGAGCCTGGGAAAGGCTAAGAATGTTTTTCTGATAATCAACTCGACCAGCCTTCTCTTTTCTTATTTTCTCTTTTTGTTTGACTTCGAGGATAGCGCCTTTAACATCCACAGAATCAAAGAATGGCTTTTCCTTTTTTAAGAGCCTCCTCAATTTCCCTCTTATCTCCAATTGATCGGCAAAGAGACGAATCTCTTCGCTTTCAGCTTTTCTTTTCAGGCTGACATTCTCTGCCAGAATTTTGAGAGGGAAAAATCCATAGTCAAGCTTGGCTATTTCAATTTTAATTCCAGATTGGCGGGAGAGATATCGCTCAACAAGTCCTCTGACCAGAGACTTTCTGTAATAAATAATCAAGGAAGAAATGATTATGAGGAGGATGATAAAGGAAAATATCAATCCGCTGATAAAGAAAATTTTCTTGAGCTTCCTTCCCACTCCTACTCCACGATCTTCTCAAAACCCCGCCTGGAGAGCTCCCAATAGATGACCCCGGCTGCCAGCAAGCCAATAATCAAGAAGAGAATGCCCTGGCCATGTTCTCCGAGAATCATATTTCCAATCCCAAAGAGCATAAAATAGATAAGGACGATTCCAGCCACCCAATTCAGGAAGAGCCCGGCATAAGAGCTATCAACTCTTACTTCTGGCATCATTTGCGTTACCTTTTTCCAGCCTATGCCTCCAGGATGGACCCGCTTATAGAAACTTTTGAGCTTCTCCTCGTCTGTCGGCCTGGTCAGAAAAGTAACAGCCAGCCAGGTCACTGTGGTTATCCCGACAATATAAAAAAGAGATTGGGGAAACTGAATCTCTGTCCCGTACTTGATGAAGGCATAAGCAGCAAGTGGTGTGACCATGGCTGTGATTTCGCTCCAGGCATTGATTCGCCACCAGTACCATCTCAGGATAAGGACAAGGCCAAGCCCAGCTCCTGCTTCGATGATGAAAACCCAGGCTCCAGAAATTGTCTGAAGGATGGAGGTCACTAAAAGGGAAAGGACCATCATTAGAATCGTTGTTATCCGAGAAACAAGGACAAGCCGTTTCTCCCTGGCATCCGGCTTGATGAAACGCTTGTAGAAATCATTGATGACATAAGAAGTTCCCCAATTGAGTTGGGTGGCGATTGTCGACATATAAGCAGCAAAAAAGGCAGCAACCAGCATTCCTTTCAGTCCTGCAGGAAGAAAATCTCGCATGGCATAGACATAGCCAAGCCGCTTGGCTTCAGGAGCGAGTTCAGGATAGAGGACGAGTGTTGCCAGTCCGACGATAATCCAGGGCCAGGGCCGGATACAGTAATGAGCAATAGTGAACCAGAGGGTTGAAAAAAGAGAGTGTTTCTCATCTTTGGCTGACATCATCCGCTGGGCGATGTAGCCGCCTCCACCTGGCTCTGCTCCTGGATACCAGGAAGCCCACCACTGCACACCAACATAGGCCAGGAAAGCGGAAACTGTCATAGCTAGCACCCCGCCAATGCTTGTCTCTGACTGAGATTTTCCAATCACAGGAAGAAAGCGAAATGTCCAGTCTGGAAGATGAGCCTTTAGGCCTGCTATTCCTCCGACCTGGGGCAAAGCAAGTACAACAAAGGCAAGGATGATCGTCCCCAGCATGGCCAGCACAAACTGAAAAGCATCAGTGACAGCAACACCCCAGAGCCCGGACAGTGCAGAATAAATGGCTGTGATCAGCAAAGAAAGAGCAACATAGAGCATGACCTGGTTCTGGGGAATTCCGAACATACCCTGGAGAATGGAGGCCATGGCCAGATTCACCCAAGCCATGATCACACAGTTGATAAAAATCCCAAGGTAAAGAGAGCGAAAGCCGCGCAAAAAGGCAGCAGGCTTTCCCGAATAGCGGAGCTCAGCAAATTCCAAATCTGTGATGATTCCTGCCCGGCGCCAGAGCCTGGCAAAAAAGAAGACTGTCAGCATCCCGCCAAAGACAAAGTTCCACCAAAGCCAGTTTCCAGCTATGCCATTCTTGGCCACAAGCTCAGTCACAGCAAGAGGAGTATCAGCAGCAAAGGTTGTGGCCACCATCGATGTCCCAGCGATCCACCAGGGCAAATTCCTTCCAGAAAGGAAAAACTCCTGAATGTTTCTGCCGGCGCGCTTGGTGAAATAAATGCCTATGCCCGCACTGGCCACAAAATAGAGAAGAATAATCATCCAGTCGATTAAATGCAGGGGTTTCTCCTTGAAATCATCTGCTAAAAAAACTCAAAAATAAGAATCAAGGAAATAGTTTCTTGACAAGGGAGGATATGGTCTGGGCATATGTTGTGCAGGACTTCAGTGCTCTCTGGTCAGGAGAGCCGATGGAGACAGGTCCATAATGATCTCCCTTATAGTCGCCCTGGACAACCATGCCATGGATGAGGAGCGCGGTCAGGATATCGAGGATTGTCGTCTCATTCCCGCCGCCAACATTGGCTGAGGAAGAGAATGCCCCCCCAACTTTTCCTTTGAGCTTGCCATGGAATTTGACGCTTTCATCCAGAAGCTTTTTCAGCGGCCAAGCCATGGAGCCATAATATGTAGGAGATCCGATGAGGATGCCATCATAAAGGAGAAGGTCATTGATAGTTGTATTTTCAACTTTTTTTAAATCAACTTCCAAGCCATCTTTCCTCATCACTTCACTAATTTTCTCTGCCATTTTTTCCGTATTTCCAGTTCTTGAATAATAGCAGATCAAGACTTTGGCCATATTCCTACCTCCTTTGCTAATACTATAGCTTTTCTTGGAGGAAGAGGAAAGAGAAAAATGGATTTAAAGGGCAGAGAAGATTTCGCTGAGGTGCTTTTTGCACTTCTCTTTAGGTTCCCTGACGACCTTCAAGCGACCATCATTCTCTAAGTCAGAGACAATGTGCCATTTAACGAGCTCAATGGTCATCTCTTTGATTTCCAGAAAGGTGACACAGCGAGGATGAACTCCACTGCCGCAGTTGAAATAATAAGGCTTTTCAGGCTCTCCGAGTTCCCGCTGTTGTTTGCTCAGAGAGCAGAACATCGGCCGATGAGTGTGACCGGCAATAGAAACCATATGATTTTTGCTTGCCCAATCCAAAATGGCATTCTCAACTTTATTGCGCTTTCTGATATTCTCAGATGGCCTTGTCGGGTCCTTGAATCCGAATACAGATTGAAGCGGCTTCC
Organism: uncultured Eubacteriales bacterium; assembly: GCA_964584535.1. Classification (GTDB taxonomy): domain Bacteria; phylum Acidobacteriota; class Aminicenantia; order Aminicenantales; family CAZPAX01; genus CAZPAX01. Next base: position 3,901 of record CAZPAX010000114.1, on the reverse strand, counting down.
AGACATTTCTCACCCAGAACCTGCCCACTGAAGCATAGCGGTCATTAATGGGATCTCCCTGGTGACCGTGAAAAAGAAATATCTCATCCCCAAGTATAGCACTCTTGAAGATCTCGATATCAAAAAAAAGATCATGAATATGAGTCCGCGCCTCCTCCACAGACTTTTTTAACCATTTCTCATCACCCATCTGGAAGTTGTGATTGCCAAGAATATAACAAAAGCGATTTTCCTTGTGAAATTTGTTTATCAATCGGAAGATATTCCCATAAGCACGGACAATCTCAACAAATTTGCGGTTTTCATAAAGCTCATCTCCATCTCCAAGCTCAATGTATGTAAATCCATTTTTGAAGTAATAATCAAGAGCATTGGCAAAGACAAATGCGTTATGCACGAAATCATCGGCCGAGTCACCTACCCCTCTATGTAGATCGCTAAAAATGACAATCTTTGTCTCTTCATTCAATTCAAACTCTTTCTCGTTTTCTCTATAGGCCTTGTCAAGCGCTTCTTGGATCTTCAAAAAGGCCATATTAACTTCCCCCTCTTCATTATTGATTCTTATGATTGAAATAATAGGTTTCCTAGAGAGCTTTGTCAAATCTGCGGATGGAAACGTTCCCCAAACCTGCTCGGAAGCTTATCCCAATCTTGCTCAATGTAAATCATATACGTTCTCGTGCACGAAGTAAGCGTCGAATAAGACCTAACCTCCCCCATTTATCCTAAACCATTTCCCTGATTTTCTTTAAGTTAGCCTTATTCTCCCTTTTAAGCACCACCAGTCATAATTAGGCGAGTTTAGGCAAATTTTGTTACACAGTTGCGACATGGAGAGGCCTATCGATTGAGAAATTAACGAGATTCCTCTATTTAGCTATTTATATGCCACAACAATCATGTTAAAATATTTTATATTTTTCTAATTCTTTATAACCAAGAATGACACCTGATGAATTTGAGAAAAAGGTTGAGTGGATAGAATTTCTGCTGAAGGATACCGGGACTGAAGTAAAATGGAATGATAGGATACCAGATCCTGATAATCCAGGGCAAGAACGCCAAATTGATGTTTCTATTAGGAGAGACAACCTTCTGACTATTGTGGAATGTCGTTTGCATTCTGAACCTCAAGATGTAAGGTGGATTGAAGAGCTTTTTGGAAGACGCACAAGCTTAAATGCAGATTCGGGGGTGTTAAGATTATTGCGCAAAAATCAGACCCCATATCTTTGTTGAATACGCAAACTATTAATATTCAGAAGGAAAGTCCTATTTATAAGAGCCTATTGAGAGATTGTCAACAAGTTACGTGAGAATCTAGGCATTCCTGTATTTAATAGAGGTATTTTGTATCTTATTGTTTTTATTATACTTGCCCTCAATCACCTGTGAATTATTTTTTCTTTTCACAATCTCTCTTTAAAAATACCCTTTCGTTTATTGTTTTATCTATTCTATCCATTATCGAATTAGGAATTCTCGTGCTTGTTAGAACTGGTAATTTCAATTCTTCTCTTAATCTATCCACTAATTTTTTTCTTCCAGGTGGGAATATTTGCTTATCAAATATCTGCACAAATCCCCCTTTTTCATATATTTCATTATTCCATACGGTCGGAGAATATCGCATTATAAAAACTGGTATAATCCCAAAAAACTTGCACATATCTATTTTTTCATCTATCTCATTTTTATCAATATATCCAAGTGTGTTTTTTACCTCACAGCCAAAATAAGCACCATTTTTTTCAACTATAAAATCAAGGTCCTTTTTTGATCTTCTCCATACTTTCCCATTAAATTCTCCGGCGTCTTCTTTTATTAGCCTATACCCATATCTTGCATATGCAACTTTAAACATTTCTTGACCAATCAAACCGACATCTTGTGTTATCTCCGGGCTGCAATACTCTTCAACAAGTTTCATGACTTGTTTTGCTGGTCTCCTATAATACCTGTTGCTAGATAGCGTTATTATCTTTAGCCTATTTTTATGTTCTCCAACCTTAATTGGAAAGTAATCTACGATGATTTTCCCCTCATCTTCTTGCTCTCGTAGCGCCCTATCTGTTACCCAGTGAAAAAATTTTTTCTCGTACCATACTTCTAGTTGTCTTTGATAATAAACTCCTTTAGGATTTTGACTGAATTCTTTTAATAAAAGGTCCTTGACTTCCTGCGTCTTTGGATCAGAAGGATATACTTCAGAATCAATATGTTCTCCATAATATTCTTCCTGAAACACCTTATTTTATCTTCAATCCTTTTTGCCTACTTTGTTCATTTTAATAACTCTGAATTTGTCCCAATGCAAATTTCATGTTCAACTTTGTTCTAATCCCCTTGTTTTCTAGTTTCAGCCCTAACACTTTTTTCTCTTAAAACGAGCAACTTTACGAGACCCTATGAAACCCCATTGCACAGCCAGAGATATTGCTTTCTCTGACACCGATAGATGATATAAGTAAAAGAAGAATTTACATCAACAATCTGGAAATTACACATTATGGAATGGAGGATGAGGCGAGTGAAAGCCAAGCAACTCTGGCCTCCCGATGTTTGTATGATGTTGAATAAAAGTTTAACATGAGTTTCCCTTACAAGGGGGGACGTTTGGGGGAAGGGAAATTCTCATTATTAAATTTTTCTATTTTTTGACAAAAAGTTTGTTATTATAGAATGTAGGAGGAGGGTTTCATGAAGAAGAAAGATACTAGTTCTTTTCGGAAGAAACAGTTCAAATTGTATATAAATGGCGAACTCTGGCATCGAGTGAAAAATCTGCAAGGATCGGGCCCTGATGACCCAGTTTATATCTTAGATAAAGAGACAGGCGAAGTAATTTTTGGCGATGGGATAAACGGGCGCCGCCTTCCTACAGGTGCGGCAATAATGGCAAGGTATCATTCTACTGAAGAACCTGTTGAAGTACGTTTGAAGCGCTCTGATATAGGTCCCACAAAAGATCAGGTTTTATGGACAGTTATCCGGAAGAGTACAGACGCGATTTCCTTTAAGAAACATTTTGAAAAAAATTTTATTCTTAAAAAAAATTAAATTATCTGAATTTGTTATGAAAGATGATTGAGGCGAGTGGAAGCGAGAGGTCACATGTAGACATGGATTCCTAAAGGTTGCAAAAGAGAGCAGAGCGAATTCTTGCTGTATCAATTAAAGATTATAAAGAGGTGGTACGCCTGGCCGGACTCGAACCGGCGACACAGGGATTAGGAATCCCTTGCTCTATCCATACTGAGCTACAGGCGTAACCACAGAATTTTTTTCTTTTAATATAACGTAAAGCGCGTTTTTTTTCAAAAAATTCTTTTAAAAAATTTGGATTGCCGCGCTTTTCAAACGGATAAAGCTTAAGCTCTTAGCCTTTTTTCCAAAGCAAAACAAAATTTTTCAGGCGCTCAAGAATGGATTTCTTGTTGCAGCTATCTTTTATATCTTTTTCGGAAAGCTCCTTTATTTTCTTCAGGAATTCCTCATTTTTCTTGTTTCTCTCGCAGACAATCTCAGCAATGACTTCTGAGAGTTTTGGATTGCGGCTAAGGAGAAGCGCGAAATCTCTGGCTTTGATTTCGAGAAGCTCTGACTCCTCCTCAATAAAGCCTGTGGCTACTCGGGGCATGCCAGTGAAAAGGGACATCTCTCCAAAAATCCCACCCGGGCCGACCCTAAACTCTGAAGTATATTTTTTCCCGTTCTCCTCATAGATAATTTCGCCTCTTATTATTCCCCGAGCGACGATGTAGCAACTCTCTCCTTTCTCACCCTGCCTGAAAAGGACTTCTCCGCGGGTAAATTTTTCCCGTTGAAGCAAAGAGGCAAGCTCCCGTACCTCTTTCTCAGAGACAAGCATTTCCCCAGCTTTCTCCCCTTCTTGGTA
>CAZPAX010000113.1:0-7872 GCA_964584535.1 uncultured Eubacteriales bacterium | reverse complement strand
GATAATAGCAAATATAGCTTGCTATGTCAAGAATTTTGAGGAAGTTAGCAAATCAACTAGTTCTGCGAGGAAACATCCACTTCCTTTTCAAGTTCTGCCTTTTTTTCCTCTTCTTCCTCTTCCTTTATCTCAACATCCCGGTAGTATTTGTAGCCCGTGCCGGCAGGAATCAGCCTTCCCATTATAATATTTTCTTTCAGACTTCTCAAGTGGTCCACTTTTCCGTAAAGACTTGCTTCGGTCAAGACTCGTGTTGTCTCCTGGAAGCTGGCCGCGGAGATGAAACTGTCTGTGCTCAGAGCGCTCTTGGTGATCCCAAGAAGCAAGGGTCTGGCCTTGGCGGGCTTGCCTCCCTTTTTAGTGACTTTTTCATTTTCCTCTTGGAAGATAAACTTGTCCACCTGTTCATCAACCAGAAGCTCTGTATCTCCGACTTCCTCCACTTTTACCCAGCGCAGCATTTGGCGAATAATGATTTCAATATGCTTATCATTAATGGAGACACCCTGTAGCCTGTAAACCTCTTGAATTTCCCTCAAAAGATATTCCGCAAGCTCCTTTTCCCCAAGGACTTTCAGGATGTCATGAGGGTTCACAGGTCCATCCATGAGAGGTGTTCCTGCCCTGACTTTTTCTCCATCGCCAACGCTCAGATGAGCTCCCTTGGGAATCAGATATTCCTTTTCTCCACCCCGCTCGCTACGGACAACGAGCTTCCGGTAGCCTCTGACAAGTCCGCCATACTGAACGGCGCCATCAATCTCGGAAATGGCAGCCGGCGATTTTGGCCTTCGGGCCTCAAAGAGCTCCTCAGCCCGAGGTAAACCTCCGGTGATATCCTTGGTTCGGGCTTGTTCTCGAGGGATCTTAGCCAAGATATCCCCAGCATAGACCTTCTCTTCGTCCTTGACCTCTAAATTAGCTCCAGAAGGCAGGAAGTATTTTCTAAGCACAACAGGTTTCTTAGTTTTTTCATCTTTTTTATGGGAATCGATAATCTCCATTTGAGGCTGCATTTTTTCATCTTTTGGCTCAGTGATCACCTGGGTGATCAATCCAGTAAATTCGTCCTGGACCTCTTCCATGGTTACTCCTCGGACAACATCCCGAAACCGGACAAGGCCACTTTCTTCAGTCAGGATAAAAGTATTAAAGGGATCCCATTCAGCAAATTCCTGCCTGGCCTTTACTGGTTCTTTATCCTTGACCATAACTTTTGCTCCATAGGGAACCTGATAATGTTCGATTTCTCTGCCCCGATGGTCAAGAATAGCGATATTGGCATTGCGGTTGACAACAATTAGAGTCCCCTCCTTGTTGCGGACAGCTTTGAGGTTGCTGAATCTCACCACTCCATCATTCTTTGCTTCAAGCTTGCTCTTCTCGGCTCCTCTCAAAGCGATTCCACCGATATGGAAAGTTCTCATGGTCAACTGCGTGCCTGGCTCACCGATGGACTGGGCAGCAGTAATGCCAACTGCCTCTCCAAGTTCCACCAGCTTGCCACTTGACATGTTGCGGCCATAGCAAAGCTGGCAAATGCCTCTTTTCGACTCACAGGTCAAACCCGAGCGGATTTTGACTCTTTCAATTCCCACATTCTGAAATGTCTGGGCAACTTCCTCTGTGATCTCTTCATTCATGTCGATAATGACTTTGTTTGTATCAGGATGCAAAACTCTCTCCAGAGATGTACGGCCGACAATCCTGTCGACAAAAGGCTCGATGATCTCTCCATTCTCGACAATAGCTGAGACATTTATTCCTTTGAGAGTGCCGCAGTCATGCTCATCGATGATGACTTCTTGGGCCACATCAACCAGCTTTCGGGTGAGATAGCCAGAATTGGCAGTTTTCAAGGCTGTATCCGCCAATCCCTTTCTAGCTCCGTGAGTAGAGATAAAGTACTGGAGAACATTCAGCCCTTCTCGCAAGTTGGAGACAATAGGAGTCTCAATAATTTCACCTGATGGCTTGCTCATCAATCCTCGCATTCCGGCCAGCTGGCGAATCTGCTGCTTGTTTCCTCGCGAGCCTGAATCAGACATAACGAAGAGAGGATTGAGCTGTTTTCCCTCAAAGCTAACTTTTTTCATTTCATCCATCATGACATTGGAAACTTGATCAGTGACAGCGCCCCAGATTTCCACAATGCGATTGAACCTCTCCCCAGCAGAAATTGTACCCTCTCGATAAAGGCTTTCAATCTCCTGGACTTCCTTGTTTGCCCTTTCCACGAGCTCTGATTTTTCCTGGGGAATGATAAAATCATCGATTCCAAGAGAGAATCCTGCTTGTGTGGCCTGATTGAAACCCAGTTCCTTCATCTTATCCAGCATTTCCACTGTGGGGCCGAGGCCAACCTTGAGATAGGTAAAAAAGACCAGATTCTCAAGGCCCTTTTTCCTCATCACTCCGTTGATGAAAGGAATTGCTGAAGGCAGAATACCATTGAAGACGATCCGTCCAGGAGTGGTCTCGATTAGGTCATTGTTAACTTGGCTGACCGGGCAGGTCATGACGGCCTGGTCGTCATAAAATGTTGACAAATTCATAAAAGGACCTTTGTACCTGAGCTTAACCCTGGCCTGAAGGCTGATTTCTTTGTTTTCATAGGCAAGCAAAACCTCTTCAGGAGAACCAAAAATCCGGCCCTCTCCCTTCTCCTTCTTCTTCTCCAGGGTGATGTAATAGCAGCCCAAGACCATATCCTGGCTGGGGATTGTCAGAGGGCGGCCATGAGCAGGAGAAAGAATATTGTTAGTGGAGAGCATTAAGGTTTGAGCCTCAACCTGGGCCTCAATGGAAAGAGGAATGTGAACAGCCATCTGGTCTCCATCAAAATCGGCATTAAAAGCAACACAGACCAGGGGATGAATCTGGATAGCTTTCCCTTCAATCAAAATAGGTTCAAAAGCCTGAATCCCCAAGCGATGAAGCGTGGGGGCTCGATTGAGGAGGATGGGATGTTCCCGGACGACCTCTTCCAGATAATCCCAGACTTCTGGTCTCTCCTGCTCATGCCATTCGCGGGCAATTTTGACACTGGGAACAAGCCCATCTTTTTCCAGTTTATGGAAAATGAATGGCTTAAAGAGTTCCAGAGCCATCTTCTTGGGCAACCCGCACTGGTGCAATTTGAGCTCAGGACCGACAACAATAACAGAGCGGCCTGAATAGTCGACTCTCTTTCCCAGAAGATTCTGACGGAAACGTCCCTGCTTTCCTCTTAGGGCTTCGCTCAAAGACTTGAGAGGCCTTCGATTGGCTCCGAGATGGACCCTTCCTCGTTTCCCATTATCAAAGAGGGCATCGACAGCCTCTTGGAGCATCCTCTTTTCATTACGAATGATAAGCTCAGGGGCATGGAGCTCAATGAGCTTTTTCAATCGATTATTGCGGTTGATGACTCTCCTGTAGAGGTCGTTCAAATCGGAGGTGGCGAAGCGGCCGCCATCCAAGCGGACCAAAGGCCTCAAATCAGGAGGAATGACAGGGATGGTATCGAGAATCATCCAATCCGCCCGGTTTCCGGATTTCTTGAGGCCTTTGAAAACTCTTAATCTTTTGGCATAGCGAAGCTTTCTCTGCTGGGAAGCCTCCTTTTTCATCAATTTTCTTAATCGATCAGCCTCTTTGGTGATGGTGATTTGGGCAAGCAGGGTTTTTATAGCTTCAGCTCCGATGGAGACTTCAAATTTATCCCCATATTTCTCCTGAGCTTCCTTGTACTCTTCTTCATTGAGTAGCTGTTTCTCTTTGAGAGGAGTCTCCCCAGGGTCGATCACGATGTATGACTCAAAGTAGAGCACTTTTTCCAAATCTTTAATGGAAAGGTCCACCACAAGGCCTATTCGACTAGGTGGGCTCTTAAAGAACCAGATATGGGCAACAGGAGAAGCAAGCTGAATATGGCCCATCCTTTCCCGGCGAACTTTAGACTTTGTCACCTCGACTCCGCATCTCTCACAGATGATCCCCCTGTATTTCATCCTCTTGTACTTGCCGCAGAGACACTCATAATCATTAATGGGGCCAAAAATTTTGGCACAGAAAAGCCCGTCCTTTTCTGGCTTGAATGTCCTGTAGTTGATGGTTTCAGGCTTGGTCACTTCTCCCCAGGACCAGCTTTTAATCTTTTCAGGGGAAGCGATGCTGATTCTTACCCGGTCAAAATCGACCCTTGGTTTTCCGCCTACAGATTGCCTGGCATCCATCATTTTTCTCCTTTAAGGATTTGGGGAACATCAATTCCCCAAGGCAGAATCTCTTCCCTTTCTGCCTTTTCTAATTCCACATTTAAACACAAGCTCTGGAGCTCACGGATGAGAACATTGACAGACTCAGGAAGCCCAGGGGCAAACTCAAGATCGCCCTTAACAATAGCTTCATAGATCTTAGCCCTGCCTTCCACATCATCGGATTTCACTGTCATGAGCTCTTGAAGCGTATAAGCAGCTCCATAAGCTTCTAGAGCCCAAACTTCCATTTCTCCAAAGCGTTGCCCGCCGAACTGGGCTTTTCCGCCTAAAGGCTGCTGAGTGATAAGGGAATAAGGGCCTGTCGAGCGGGCATGAATTTTATCGTCGACAAGATGGTAAAGCTTCATCATGTAAATAAACCCGACAGTCACTTCCTGATTAAGCAGCTCCCCTGAGATGCCGTCATAAAGGGGAACCTTGCCTGAGGTGGGCAAGCCCGCCTTGGCCAAGAGATCCTTGATTTCCGTTTCAGAAATTCCATCGAAGACAGGCGTTGAGAGCCAGAGATTAAGAGTCTTTGCCGCCCACCCGGCATGAGTTTCCAGTATCTGGCCAACATTCATTCTGGAAGGAACACCGAGGGGATTGAGGACAATTTCCACGGGAGTTCCATTGGGCAAGGAAGGCATGTCTTCTTCAGGAACAATTTTGGCGACGATTCCTTTATTCCCGTGACGACCTGAAATTTTATCACCGACGGAGAGCTTCCTTTTCATGGCAACGTAGACTTTGATAGCCTGAATAACCCCAGGAGCTAACTCATCGCCTTTCTTGAGACTTTCGACTTTTTCTTTGAATATGGCCCGAAGGGCTTCAATCTGGCGTTTGACTTTTTTCTCAATATCTTTAATTTTTCTATCCCGCTCGGGATTGTCTTCGAGGCGCAGCTTCGTATAGTCGTCTGCATCTAACTCGTCAAGAATTTTTTCTGTTAATTTTTTCCCTTTCTCCAAGACAAAACCAGAGATTTTCTGATCCTTCTCGGTCTTTTCTCCCTTGAGAAGGATTTTTATTTTCCGCCATTTTTCTCCCTCAAGGATGCTAATCTCATCATCCAAGTTCCTCTTCATCTTAGCTATTTCATCCTTTTCGATAAGCTTGGCGCGATTCCCTTTTTCAATTCCTCTCCGGGAGAAAATCTTGACATCGATTACTGTTCCTTCTATGCCTGGAGAGCAATACAGAGAGGCATCCTTGACATCCAGCGCTTTTTCACCAAATATGGCCTTGAGAAGCTTCTCCTCTGGAGAAAGCTGTGTCTCTCCCTTGGGAGCGACTTTGCCGACTAAAATATCCCCGGACTTGACCTGAGCTCCAATCCTCACAATTCCATTCTCATCCAGATTGCGAAGCAGATTTTCCGGGACATTGGGAATATCCCTGGTTATCTCCTCTGGCCCCAGCTTTGTATCCCGGGCCTCTATGGTTTCTTCGACAATATGGATGGAGGTGAAGATATCCTCTTTAATCAATTTCTCGCTGACGATGATGGCGTCTTCAAAATTGTATCCTCGCCAGGGCATAAAAGCACAAAGGACATTCCGGCCTAAAGACAACTCGCCTTTATCTGTGCAGGAACTATCAGCGAGAATCTGGCCCCTCTCGACTCTATCTCCCTTTCTAACAATTGGTCTGTGATTCAAGCAGGTGTTCTGGTTTGTCCTCAAAAACTTTGTCAGAAGATAAAGGTCTGTTCCCACATCATATTCCTTGGCATTTTCCTGTTCATCGACACGAATCAAGATTCTTTCTGAATCTACGAACTCCACATATCCAGGCCGGCCACAGACGACCACCTCTCCAGATCCCTTGGCAACAAGATGTTCTATGCCTGTGCCAACTAAAGGAGCTTCTGGCTGAAGCAAAGGCACAGCTTGCCTCATCATATTCGACCCCATAAGAGCCCGGTTGGCATCATCATGCTCCAAGAAGGGGATCAAAGCCGCGGTGAGTGAAACAAGCTGTTTGGGGGAAACATCAATATAGTCGATTTGCTCGCGGGGGATAAGCTTAAAGTCGCCTCCCTGTCTGGCACTGACAAACTTGTCGAGAAAGTATCCTTTTTCGTCAACTTTGGCGTTCGCCTGAGCGATGATGTATTTCTCTTCCTCCCAAGCTGTGAGATAAAAGCAATAGGACTCAATGACCGGAAAATGTTTTGCCTGTTTTCTTTTGAGCTTTTCAATTTCCTTCAGGACCTCGTCTTTCTCAACAATATCTCCAATCTTATAAGAGCTTCCTCCTGGATGAAGGATCTTGACATAATCTGCAATTCTTGCGTCCTTGACTTTTCTATAAGGGGTCTCAACAAAACCAAAATTGTTCACCCGGGCATAACAGCTCAAAGAGGAAATCAGGCCGATATTGGGCCCCTCTGGCGTTTCCACTGGACAAATTCTTCCATAATGGGAGGCCTGAATATCTCTGACTTCAAAACCCGCCCTCTCTCGACTCAATCCTCCAGGTCCGAGGGCGCTCAATCGCCTTTTATGAGTGACTTCGGCCAGGCTGTTGATTTGGTCCATGAATTGGGAGAGCTGGGAACTTCCAAAAAACTCTTTTAAGGCGGCAATCACCGGCTTAGAATTGATCAGATCCTGAGGCATAGCAGAGGCCAAATCTGAAGTGATCGTCATCTTCTCCTTGATCGTTCTTTCCATTCGGGTGAGTCCAATCCGGAAGGCATTCTCCACAAGCTCTCCAACGGATCGAACACGCCGGTTTCCAAGATGATCAATATCATCAACCGCGCCTTCGCCGTAGCGGAGACGTAGCAAATATTTGATGACCTCGACATAATCTAAGGGAGAGAGTGTCTTTTCCTCCAGAGAACTCGTCAAGCCCAATTTGATATTCATTTTCAGGCGGCCGATTCGGGAAAAATTGTATTTCTGGGAGTTGAAAAAGAGATTGTGGAACAAATTGTGGGCACTTTCCATAGTATGAGGCTCGCCCGGCCTGAGTTTTCTGTAGATTTCAGCCAAAGCTTGATTGGTATCCTTGCGGATATCCTTCTTCAGGGTAGTACAGACAATATTGCCGACTCTCTCCTGGGCAGGGAAGAAGACCTCAAAGGGCTCTCCGCGTCCAATGAGAAGATCAAGCTGAGCCTCATTCAATTCGTCATTAGCTCTCACTTTCCCTTTGATCGCGGAAAGGGCGAAAGCCCCTTGAAGCTCTCTGCGATCTAGGGCGACTTTTGTGACTCCCAAATCTTTGAGCTTCTGGTATATTTCTCTACTTAGCTTTTTCTTGGCCTGAAGAAGCACATTCTTGGCTCTCGATTTGGGATTGATGATATCTTCGCTAATAGTCTTGCCGACAAGGCTTTCTGAGAGCTCCCAATAGAGCTTCCCATTTTCGGGAGAAATCTTATGGCTCTTGTGGAAGAGGCGGATGATTTCTTCATCAGACCCGAAGCCCAAGGCTCTTAAAAAGACTGTGACCAGAAATTTCTTTTTCCGGTCGAGACGAACAAAAAGCGTATTCTTGTTATCATATTCAAATTCAACCCATGCTCCCCGGTAAGGGATGATCTTGGCCACATAAAAACCTTTAGTCTCTCCCTGCCTGAAAAAGACTCCAGGAGACCTCTGGAGCTGGCTGACAA
>CAZPAX010000112.1:2975-7915 GCA_964584535.1 uncultured Eubacteriales bacterium | reverse complement strand
CTGACATTCAGAAGTTTTCAGTCTCTCGGAAAGAAAAGGGATAATATCGATCTCCTTATCAAAAAAATGGTCAAGAGTATAATGGGGACTGAACTCAATAGCATCCAGATAAGGTTTCTTTCCGAAATACTGCTCATTCCGTTCCAGCCGAACTCCCAATATATCCAGTTTGGGGCTTCTTACCCAATAAGCAAATTTGAAAGGCCCAGTGCCGGAAGGCTTTGAGAAAAAGCTATTTCCCTGGGAAAGGACAAGATCCCTGGGGAGAATCTTGCAAAAATACATGCTCAGCAGATAAAGGCCGGAGACAAAAGGGCTTTTCCATTGGATCTCGAAAATGTATTTTTCCGGAATTTTAAAACCGGCAACCTCCCCTGCCTTGCCTTCCCAATATTCTTGAGCCCCAACAACCCTGTGAGTAAAAAATTGATAATAAGCGGAGCCTGTATCCTTGCGGAGAAGTCTCTCTAAAGAGAATTTCACATCATCCGCAGTGAGTTCTTTGCCGTTGTGGAATTTGACTCCCTTTCTCAGATAAAAGGTATATCTTTTCCCATCCCCAGAGATTTCCCAATATTCGGCTAAGGAAGGGATAATGTTCATATTTTTATCCAGATGGACTAAGCCATCATAAATTTGCTCAATGATGAAGAAATGGGGGTTTTTTATGGGGTCAAACTGGGGCCTAAAAATATCTGTAAAAGGCCTGATCCGAAGCGTTCCTCCTGGCCGGGGTTTTGCTTCATAGTTTTTCTCAAAGCTTTTTTGGCTTGAATGAAGAAAAAATCCGCCCAAAAACAGGCTAAAGGCGATAATCAAAGCTGGGCAAAACTGGCTTCTCCTGGTCATTTCTCTTTTCCTCATGATAAAAAAGAATCAAGCTTAATGCAAATCAAAAGCAAACTTTGTGCCAATAAGGACAAAAAAATAACTCCTTTATTTTGAGTTAGTTAAGTTCAGAATAAGATAGTGAGTAGTCGACTTTGTAAAATTTTTTTACGAAAAGCAGTAAGTTATTTCTTGGCTATTTCCATGACTTCTCTGAGGACGCGCATCAGGTTTCCTCCCCAGATTTTCTCAATATCCTCTTCAGGATAGCCGCGGCGAAGGAGCTCTTCAGTGATGTGGTACATCTGGCTCACATCATCACAACCTCTAACCCCTCCTCCTCCATCAAAATCTGTACCTATACCGACATAATCCACCCCAACCAGCCGAACGACATGATCGATATGATCAATAACATCTTGAAGCAAAGGCTTCTCCTCAGGATATTTCCTGTAGATAGCTCTGAACTCTTCCCACATTTCCTTTCCAAGCTCCTTATCCCTTGCCTTTCTCAAAGTGCCATACTTTTCCTCAAGTTCTTTGATGGCCTTGTCTCTCTCTGGATTGGGCTTCGGAGTTTTGACATAACTGGAGAGAAAGCAAATCTGGATGACTCCCCTGTTGGCAGCCAAGGCTTTAAGCATCTCATCAGAGAGGTTTCGCAGATTCGGACATATGGCGCGGCAACTCGAATGGGAAGCTATGACAGGCGCTTTTGTGACTTTAAGGACATCAAAAAAAGATTTATCAGAAGCGTGAGAGACATCGACCATGATACCCAGACGGTTGCACTCTAAGACAACGCTTCTTCCAAATTCACTTAGGCCATTATCCTCAGGATTCCTCCTGTCTGTAGAAGAATCGCAGATATCATTGTCTTGGGAATGGCAGAGCGTTATGTAGCGAACTCCTTTCTTATAGTACTCTTCAAGCAGGGAAAGGTCTTTGCCTATTTGATAGCCGTTTTCCATGCCGATAAAAGCAATTCGCTTGCCTTGCTTTTTGAGCCTATAGGCATCGTCCGGAGAAATAGCCAGACCGACAAGATGAGGATATTTCTCACACATTTTATGAATTTTATCCAGCAACGACATCGCTCTCTCCCTGGCTCTGGCATAACCTTCTGGAGTCCTTTGCTCCTGGCCATAAAAAACTGCAAAGAACTCTGCATCCAGGCCCCCTTCAACCATTCGAGGCAGGTCAATTTTTCCCGTAAATCCTTGGCCAGGCTGATGACGGACTCCAAGATCATAGTTCTGTCCGAAAATAAGAGAAGGAGTGTCGCAGTGAGAATCAACTGTTAAGATGCGTTTATGAATTTCTCTGGCTTTAGTCTCCAAAGTCTTCTCATTGAGCTTTGCCCTGCAAGAGCCTAAACAAAAGAATAGAGCAAAAAGAATAGCGAGAAGAAAAATTCTCTTTTTTTGCACCTTCTAACTCCTTCCTTTCTGTCTCTGAGTTGCGAATTATAGCACAACCCTTTTTAGATTAAACTCTTTTCTCGCTCTTTGATAGCATCTCCATTTCCGTGATCGCATTAACTGGGAATAGGGTCCTGTCACGGCGCGTCCCCGTCCGTCCTCACTGAAGACCCTCCCACCCACCACCATTCGCTGCGGGCGGGCGGGGACTGGCGCCGTGCCACCCTTCCTTGATCATCGCTCATATCACGGAAACAGAGAGGCTTCCTTCTTTTTCCCAATATTGAAATCCCGATTTTTTTCAAATAGAATGATAATTCAAAAAATCTGGAGAGGAGAAGGCCATGAAAAAATCATTTTCTTTTTTCTTTCTTTTTTTATTCTTATCTTTTCTTTTTTCTTTCGCTGAGAAAAATCCGGAGATTCAAAAAAAGCCGATGACTTTTATGGACATTCTCAGCGGCAAAAGCATTCGGGGAGGAGATCTTTCCAACAACAAGCAGTACTTCATTTATGAAATTTCTTCCCTTGACTGGAAAGAAAACAAGCAGACGAGTGACATCTACCTCTCCCCTACTCAAGGCGGACCTTCCAAGCAGATGACCTACACTAAAAAAAACAATGAAACTAGTCCCAAATGGCACCCTGATAGCACTTTCTTTGCCTTTCTCTCCGACCGCACAGAAAAAAATCAGGTCTATTTTATGAATCCGGATGGAGGAGAGGCCTGGCCTGTCACAGAGGCCAAGGAAGGGGTTATTTCTTTTGACTGGAATAAGGATGGAGCCTTTCTAGCCTATTTATCAGGAAAAGACAAGGACATCCAGCTCTGGCTTGTGCCAGGGGGAGGAGGCGACACAGTTCAGCTGACTAAACATGAGACACCGATTGATTCCTGGTTCTGGAGCCCTGATGGGACAAGAATCTATTTCATTGCCCCTGACAAATACGATGAAATTGAGCAAAAAAGAACAAAAGAAGGCTTTGACGCCAGAATCACTAACCCCCTTCGTATACCCAAACATCTCTGGGTGATTGATGTCAAGGCCAAGGAAGAAAAAAGGCTGACCAGTGGAGAAGAATTCTCTGTTCAAGGAGCAATTATTTCAGATAATGGCCGCTTCATTGCTTTCAGGGGAGAGTCACCTAATCGCTATGCATCTGAGAATGCAACTGAAGTGTATCTCCTCGATTTGCAATCAGAAAAAACTGAACGCCTAACTCAAAATAAGGTTGGAGAGGGATCTCTTTCCTTCTCGCCTGATGGAAGGTGGCTAGCTTTCTCCGCTCCAGCTGAATTTACCTACATGCGCAAACAGAGAATTCACCTCCATCCGCTCGCAGGAGGGAAAACAGTGGTCATCCCCCAAAAATTCGATCAGGATGCCTCGATATCTTTCTGGAGCGATAAAGGAGATACCATCTTTTTTAATACCCTTGACGGAACAAGTTACAATCTCTTTGCTGTCTCTTGTGCTGAAGGTTCGGAGCCAATGAAAGTGACAGATGAGAGAGCCACAGTTTTCGCCCGCAAAGATAAGGATACAGGTCTTATTCTCATCAATTACTCCGACCCTCATCATCCTACAGATGTCTACCTGGCCGGTATGAAAACTCTAACCCAAAAAGAGAAGTGGATAAGGTTGACTGAGGCCAATCCCCAGGTCAAAAATTTTGCCCTGGCCGAATACGAAAATATCACCTGGAGAAGTTCGGACGGGCAGACAATCGAGGGAATCCTCATCTACCCCATCGATTACGAAAAGGGAAAGCGCTACCCTCTTATTGTTCAGATTCACGGCGGCCCAGCTTCTGCCTATGTCCATTCTTTTTCAGGATCCTATGGAGATTACGCCAACATTTTTGCTGCCCATGGCTATGCTCTTTTTCAACCCAATTACCGCGGCTCCTCTGGCTACGGAGAAAAGTTCCGCATGGAAATCTCGGGCAATTACTTTCGCCAGGCCTTTGATGACATCATGACCGGAGTGGACTATCTCATCGAGAGGGGAATTGCTGATCCTGATAAGCTGGGGATGATGGGCTGGAGTGCAGGAGGCCATTGGTCAAACTGGACTCTTGTCTCAACGGATCGCTTCAAAGCCATCTCCAGCGGTGCAGGAGCCGTGAACTGGATTTCTCTCTACGCCCAGACAGACATGCAGGATCCAAGGGAATTTTATTTTAAAGGAACGCCCTATGATAACTGGGATCACTACCTTGACGTCTCGCCCCTCAAATACATCAAGAAAGCGAAAACCCCGACCCTGATTCACTGCGGAGAAAAGGACCAGCGTGTTCCCAGGCCTCAGAGTGAAGAGCTGCACATGGCTCTAAAGAAGTTAGGAGTTCCCACAGAATTCATCGTCTATCCCAACATGCCTCATGGACTGACTAATGCCCGCTATCAGCTGGTAAAAATGGAGTCTGAATTTGCCTGGTTTGAAAAATGGATAAAGGGCAAAGAAGGTTGGATTGACTGGAACGAGCTTCTCAAGACTCTGGATGAGGAGAAAGAGAAAAAATCTGAATCGAAGTGAGCTTCATTCATGATGGAGGCACAGAGACCTCCCTAGCCTCGGGTTGTTTATTAAGTGCTTTTGATTTACAATCCTACTTGATGATTGGATGGATAAATGGGAACAATGATGCTCACCCAGCCACGTAGCCGAAAAGGAAATTCTTATATTC
>CAZPAX010000112.1:0-2875 GCA_964584535.1 uncultured Eubacteriales bacterium | reverse complement strand
TCTTATATTCCGGGGACGACATCCTGCGGAATCTCATCGGATATTGCCGGGTGGCGTCTGCGTGGGATAGGTGATCACGACTTTTTTCCCGCTGCTTGAGCAGTCACAAGTGACCCATGTGTTTCGATTCTTGCTGGAGTGATTTTTGCCAGAGCCGTCGTCAGCCCGGATTTCAACGCTGCCATACTTGGTGCTGAACGGAAACATTTTGAAAGTATTTGAATAACCCGATAGTTTTGTTGTCAGAGTGATATCGTACGTGTTTCCATCGACACGATGGACCTTGTATCGAGCGTTTCTGGCCATGAGGAGAGGGGCATGATAGATCAAGCGGGCCATTCCATAATGGTTTCCTCCGATCGAGGCTGTGAATTTTATCGCCCCGTCGCGATCCGCCAAGTCGACGGGATTGACAGAGAAGTTTTTGGTTTCAAATCGACCGAGTGGTCCGTCAACCTTGTACGGGCGTCCACTTAAGGACATTTGAAAATCGTCTGTGGTATCGGTTGTCCTTGTCCTTTTGATGCTGAAATAGGATACGTCATAGTCGGTGGCGTCAACAAAATCCAGGATCCCCTGTATAAACCAAGCATTTGCATCCTTGGGAACCGTGAATGTGCCGGTCACCGTTTCGTAGCTGCTTCCAAAATTATGTGAAAACACCTGGCGCGAACTCCCGGAGAGCGTGCTGTATTGAGATTTTGTGCCCCAATCGCTGCAGCTCGCCGTCAAGCTAACCTTGCCTCTTCCAGAATCGGACTTAGCGGTCATCGTAAACGTGTATGAACCGCCCGGTGCGGCCGCGGGAGAGGTGCCAACGGAGAAATATTGGTAAGGCTGGCCGCCCCTTCCGTCATGACAATATTTATCCCACTCATGCTTCGGAGGAAAGGTCAACTTCGCGGGGCCTTGGACGGTCATCCCCGGGGTGTTAGGGGTCACGATAGAGTCGAGATCATCATCAAAGCCAATGATGTTTTCATGGACATGAGATCCCTTGGTCTCGAGATGGGGGTCGCAGAACAGTTCCACGGGCTCTGTTCCAACGAGCTGAAGAGTTATTTTTGGAGAAACCACCTTCATGTCCGTAATCTGGGTTTCGCCGTCTTGAATAAGAGCTGGAAAACTATACCAGTCCTCAGCGCCCGGGTCATAAGTCGTCGGAACTTTCCAAGTGACATCATAGCCAGAAACCCAATGTCCGCCGGCACCATTGTTCTCCCATGCCCTTGCTGTCACGCCCGTGGAAGAGATCGTATAAATGACGATTGTGTCTTCCTCAAAGTAGTTGCCCCAATCCATCTGTGCGTAGGGAGCCGAGAAAACCATCTCGTGTCCGAAGTCTTGAACAGGGCGACTCCATCCGCTGCTTCGGCTGCCCTGATACCATCCAGCCATGTGATTGTGTCCATGAATCCACATTTTAATTTGAGGATTTTTCTGGAAGAGATTTGCCCACCAGGCTTGATCCTGTTTGCCCCGGTATGTCGACGCGGGGTTTCCATCATGAGGCGTTGTATCCTCAATGGCCTGATGCGAAAAGATGATCGTTGTCGCGTGGTGATAATAGGTTGTCATAAATTGGACCCATTCATAGATGGCCGGACGTGTCCACATTTCGTAGTCTGTCTCCGGCAAGGCGAGAAATAGTATGCCGTTTCGCATAAACGCATATGGATAGTGATTGAGTTCCGTTTCATTGACGTAAGTCTTCAACAGCGCAAACGGATCATCATCGTGCTCCGGCAAGCCGGCCCCATCGCTGTAGTCAACGAGGTCAATGTTGCCCCCTACATAGTGAAAGGGCAAGTTGAGGTGGGACAAAAGGAAAGCATTGAAATTGTTCTTCATTTGGTTAATGGGCTCAGGAAGACCCACTCCATTGACGAAGGCCGTGTTGTCGTTCGATGCGTCTCCGAGATGGACGACAAACTCGCAGGGAAGCGCGTTGTCCATGATATCGAGCGCGAGTCGATCGAGATATTCTGCATAACCCCACTTGTCGTTGCGGGTGCCCTGACCAACGTGCGTATCCGTGAACGCCGCAAAACTTATTGAATCTTCAGTTTTTTCGAGACTGCCCACATGAAGCGTCATGGCAAGAA
Source organism: uncultured Eubacteriales bacterium (assembly GCA_964584535.1). GTDB lineage: Bacteria > Acidobacteriota > Aminicenantia > Aminicenantales > CAZPAX01 > CAZPAX01. Next base: position 770 of record CAZPAX010000112.1, on the reverse strand, counting down.
CGATCAAGAACAGGATGGGGAAAAATGAGATAGCAGAAAATCTCCTGGGGTTCGATTTAGAGAAAAGCATCTTTCTTCCTCTTCCTTCGAAATTTCCTGTTGCGTTCAATTTCAAGAAAAAAAATTGATTCGATTTGTCACGGCTTGTTCGTCGCCGGGCGGCTTGAGGCTCACATTCTGATATCTTAAGCTCAGGATTTCAACCCTGACGATATTTTGAGGAATTTGCTTTTCCGCATGGCCCGACCTTCGCCACATTCTGCTTGGAATCGCTGCCGCCCTTCACGAAAAAATCATAGTCCCGACTTCGGGCCGAGGTCAGAACAAAAAAATTGTCGTGAAGGATAAAGGATAAGAGTTTTCTTTTTTGCTGTGCTGGGCGAGCGAACCTCTGTCTAACAATTTTGCCTTCCAATCGTCCTCGGAGAGTATAAATCGCGACTCCTGAGATGTCAAATTTAGTTGGGGAATGCTCAAGGCGGACCAAAAAGCTGCTGGGGAGCTTAATATCTTCAAACCAGGAGACTCTCTTTATCAAATTGCCAGCACCTTTGGAACAACACCCGAGAAGTCTGGTGGATTCTGGCTTCTTTATGTCACTTCCGGGCTTCCGACCCCTTCATGGAGTCTTGACATTCTCTTTGGCTACGAATTATTATTTTTCCTGATGAGATGATGGGAAAATGATGCCAATATGTCTCGGCGCCCTGCCACCCTTGAAAACCAAACTCCTATCCCTAACGAGGAAAAATAATTGCTTAAAAAGCTTC
>CAZPAX010000111.1:3106-7941 GCA_964584535.1 uncultured Eubacteriales bacterium | reverse complement strand
CCCCACTAACATTGACAACTCCCTTGAGATTTAGTATTTTAGTTCATCATTAAAACTGAGGAGTTTAGTTCTGAGGAAAAAGAAATGAAGACGTTCATCCCTAAGAAGGATGAGATCGAGAAGAGATGGTGGCTGATCGATGCCGAGGGGAAAATTCTGGGCCGATTGGCCACTGAAGTTGCTACCTTGCTCCGCGGAAAGCGGAAACCTCAGTTCGTCGATTTTCTTGATAGCGGAGATTTTGTTATTGTCATCAATGCCGAAAAGGTGAGAGTCACTGGGAGAAAAGAAGAGGAAAAACTCTATTATTCCCATTCTCTCTATCCTGGAGGGTTGAGGAAACAGGTTTTCAAAGAGCTTTTGGAAAAAAAGCCAGAAGAAGTTATTCGGAGAGCGGTTTGGGGAATGATTCCGAAAAACAAACTTGGCCAGTCTGTTTACAAAAAGCTTAAAGTCTACCGAGGGCCTAATCATCCTCATGCCGCCCAGAAGCCCCAGGAATACCAGTTTTAAGGAGGCAAGTTGAGTCTTATTCAGTACTATGGAACAGGAAAAAGAAAAACATCCATTGCCCGCATCTTTCTGCGGCCAGGAAAAGGAGATATTGCTCTTTTTGTTAACAAGAAGTCCCGTCCTTTTACTGAGTATTTCCACCTGGATTCTCACAAGTATACGATCAAACAGCCTCTTTTGTTGACCGAAACAGAAAATAAGTTTGATATCTTTATGCGGGTCAACGGGGGAGGAGTAAGAGGCCAGACGGAAGCGATTCGACTGGGGATTGCTAGGGCTTTAATCGAATTCAATAAAGAGTTGAAGCCAATCCTCAAGGGTGCTGGCTTATTGACAAGAGATGCTCGAATTAAAGAAAGAAAGAAATATGGATTGCTGGGTGCGCGAAAAGCGCCTCAATATCACAAGAGATAGGGAGGAAGCGAGTTGGTTTCAGTCACGATGAAAGAGCTTTTAGAGGCAGGAGTTCATTTTGGCCACCAGACAAAGAGGTGGAACCCGAAGATGAAAGAGTACATTTTCGGGCAGAGAGATGGGATCTATATTATTGATCTTCAGAAGACGATAAGAATCTTTAAAGAAGCACTTCAGTTCATCAAGGGTGTTGCCGAGAATGGAGGAGAGGTTCTTTTTGTCGGAACAAAGAAGCAAGCCCAGGATATCATCAAAGAATTCGCTCAGAAATGCGAGTCCTGCCATGTCAATCAACGCTGGCTGGGTGGATTGCTGACAAACTTCTCTGTGGTCAGAGGCAGCATCGACAGACTCATAGAACTCGACGAGATGAAAGAGGACGGACGTTGGGAACTTCTTTCCAAAAAAGAGCAGTCCAAGATGGATAAGGTCTATAGAAAGCTTTCAAAGAATCTGGGCGGAATTAAGAATATGGTGGGTATGCCTGGAGCCCTCTTTGTGATTGACTCTTCCAAAGAAGAAATTGCCATTTCTGAAGCCCAGAAGATGAATATACCCATTGTCGCTGTGGTCGATACAAATGGAGATCCAGAAAATATTACTTATCCCATTCCCGGAAATGATGATGCGGTCAGAGCCATCGAGCTCTTCACATCAAAAATATCTGAAGCCATCGTCGAAGGAAAGAAGAGCAAGATAGAGAAAGGCCTCGGTGAAGAGAAGAAAGAGGAAGGAACCCCTTCCGGAGAGAAGAAGGCCCTTTCTTCTCTTGATAGTGAAGAAGAAAGCGAGGAGGCAGAGCCCCATCAAGCCAGGAGTTCTACCTGAAGTAGGAGTGAATAATGGAGATAACAGCAGAAATGGTTAAAGAGCTCCGCGAGAGGACCGGGATCGGGATGATGGAATGCAAGCGGGCTCTTGAGGAAAGTGCTGGAGATGCGGAAGCGGCCATTCTTCTCTTGAGGAAAAGAGGATATGCCCGGGCCAAGGATAAAATGGCCCGAGAAACTGGTGAAGGACTTGTTGGGTCCTATATACATCTCAACGGCAAAATAGGCGTTATCGTTGAGGTCAATTGCGAATCAGACTTTGTCTCTCGAAATGAGGAATTCAAAGAACTGGTCAAGAATATCGCCATGCACATTGCTGCCTCGAATCCCAAATATATTTCTCGAGAGCAAGTCCCCGCTGAGGAGCTTGAAGAAGAGAAATCGATCATCCGCGAGCAGTTCAAGGATTCCAAAAAGCCGCCTGAGATTGTGGAAAAAATTATCCAGGGGAAATTGAGTAAGTTCTATGAGGAAGTTTGTCTGCTGGATCAACCCTACATCAAGGATGATAAAGTTTCCGTCAAACAGTTCATTGCTTCCTCTATTGCCAAATTTGGGGAAAACATCAAGGTCAGCCGGTTTGCTCGGTTTGAGCTAGGTAAACCATAAAGAACCCATAATGCCGCAAGGTAAGCCAGCTTATCAGAGAATTCTTTTAAAACTCTCGGGCGAGTCCCTTCTGGGGAATCTCTCCTATGGGATCGATTTTGAAACCACAAGAGCGATTGCCCGGGAAATAAAAGAGATCCACGACCTCGGGGTCCGAGTTGCCATTATGATCGGCGGGGGAAACATCTTTCGCGGAATCGATGGCATTGAAGCCGGGATGGACCAGGTCTCAGCCGACCAGATGGGCCTGCTGGCTACTGTCATGAATGGCATTGCTCTTCAGGATGCTCTGGAGAAAGAGGGGGTCGTTACACGCCATATTTCTGCTGTGGAGATTAAAGCGCTAGCTGAGCCTTTCATTCGGCGCCGGGTGGTCAGGCATCTGGAGAAGTCCAGAATCGTTATCTTCAGCGCAGGAATTGGTAGCCCTTATTTCACGACTGACACGGCCGCCGCCTTGAGGGCTCTGGAAATCAAGGCCCAGGTGATATTGAAAGCGACCAAAGTGGATGGAGTTTATAGCGCTGATCCTTTAGTGGACAAAAAGGCCAAGAAGTTTCGTTCGATCCGTTACCTTAATGTCATCAAAAAGGGACTCAAAGTCATGGATACAACAGCCATTTCTCTCTGCAAAGACAACAAGCTTCCCATCATCGTCTTCAGTCTGAAACAGAGAGGAAATATCAAAAAAGCTGTCATGGGTCATAAAGTCGGAACAAAGGTTTATTGAGAATTTTTATTTGAATAAATCATCTTTTCAAAAAGAGGGATAAAAATGGTCAAGGAGATATTGAGGGACCTCGAAAAAAAGATGAAAGTTTCCCTGGAGCATTTTCGCAAGGATCTGAGCAAATTGAGAACCGGCCGAGCCAATCTGAGCATTTTTGAGGACATAAAGGTTGAGTATTATGGGACCCCGACTCCCATCAATCAGGTAGCGACTTTGGGGATTCCAGATCCCACCTTGATTACAGTTCAGCCCTGGGATCCATCGCTTCTTGAGGCAATCGATAGAGCCATCCGCAGTGCAGACCTGGGACTTAATCCAATCAATGACGGCAAAATCCTCAAAATCCCCATCCCTCCTCTGGATGAGGAGAGAAGGAGGGAAATAGCCAAGCGTATAAAGAAAATGCTAGAAGAAGAAAAAACTGCTCTACGGAACATGCGAAGAGAGAGTAAAGAGAAAATTGAGGAGTTCGAGGAGAAAAAAGAAATCACCGAAGACGACAAATTCAAAGGTTTAGATAGACTCCAGGAAGTTATTGACGAATACACGAAAAAAATAGAAGAGTTTGCCGCTTCTAAAGAAAAAGAAATCATGGAGCTGTAAAGTAAGTATAAGATTTGGGGTCAGATGTCTGACCCCGAAACACCTAGCCTCGCTTTCTTGACCAGGTTTCTGAAGTCCCAAACTTTGTTCTTATCACCACTCCCCAGCCAAGGATAGTCAAGCAGAAAGAGAAGAGGAAGCCAAGAAGAGGGAAAAAACTAATAAAGCTGACCAGGATCAAGCCAAGAATGACAATCAGAAGAGGGGATGTCTTTTGCATATTGAAGGCCCGGGAAAGGCTTTCTCCGAAGAAATAGAAGAGCACAACCCGGCCAAAAATCTTGATGACTATCGCGGCCACAATAAGGCCGAGGAGGAGAGGGATTCCGATCAAAACGAAACAGAGGATGATGGAGATAATGACCAGCCCGGTAAAGATGATGAGAGCCAAAACGCCAGTCCAGAAAACAGGCCACAAGGACTTTCTGATTTGGTTTGAGGCAAGAGAGAGCTGATTAGGAAAAAGCGCTGCTATGACAAGGGCAACGATGAACCAGATAAAAACAGAAATCAGTTTAAAGATCAGGATTAAGGGGATAAGTGAAAGGGAAAAGATGCCTTTGAAGCCTTCCCTCAAGAACTTCGTAAAGATTTCTGAGGATTTGAAATAGACAGTATCCCCTTCGATAATACAGCCTGGCTCTTTTTCGAGAGTTCCTCCTATAGTGACAACATCCTTCTTGACAACAGCCGTCGATTTCAGGGTCACTGTTGTCCCTATGCCCACAACAGAGCCGCTCACTTCTCCACTTATGGTGATGGAGCCACCAAGGACAACAACATCTTCCTTGACTCTGCCTTCGACGAGCACATCTCCTCCAAAGGAGATAATGTTGTCTTGAGTTTCATTTTTAGGGACAACAATATCTTTTTTGAGAGGCAAGTTCTCCAGGCTGAAATCAGGCAAAAATCCCCCAAGAAGGAAAAGAACGATAAAAGCCAAGAGGATTTTGTTTTTCATAGTTTTTCTCCAGCCAAAAATTTGCTTCTTATTCCATAGATTGAAGAGAGAACTAAAATGAAAGCTGCGACGAAGACCAGTATCACGATTTCAGGACTGATGAGTGTTGTCAAGAGAGAAAACATCCGAGAGAGTTCGCCTAGGAAGTGGAAGAGAATTTTGAAGAAGAGAGATG
>CAZPAX010000111.1:0-3006 GCA_964584535.1 uncultured Eubacteriales bacterium | reverse complement strand
CTGCCTGAAGCAAGAGTCTTCTTTCTTCAACTTGCTCCCTGCACTTCGGACAGGCAAAAAGATGCTCCTCAATTTCTTTAAGTTCAGAAGGCGAGAGCTCTTTCTCCAGATAGAGATAGATTAGTTCGATTTGGAGGCAATTCATGGTTTTTCCTCCAGAGACTGGCGAATCATTTCTTTTGCCTGAAAGACCCTGTTTTTGACTGTGCCCACAGGCAACCCTTTTATCTCGGCTATTTCCTCATAGCTCAGCCCGTTGACATGCCTCCAGACAAACAATTCTCGCAGCTGAGTTGGGATCATACTCAGAGTCTTTTCAATTTTTTCTCTAATCTGGGAGAGCTCGAACTTCTTGACAATCGAAGGTTCGTCATCAGGAATCTGGAGGGGAAGGCACTCGTTTTCCGCCTCCTGATAGTGATCTAAAGAGAGGTGCTGGACTTTTTTCTTTCGCCAGTAATCGATAATATAGTTGGAAGCAATTTTATAGAGCCAGGTTGAAAATTTATATTGAGGCTGGAAAGTGTGAAGGGAAGAATAGGCTTTGATAAATACTTCTTGGCTGAAGTCAAGGGCAAGCTCTCTCTCGCCCACCATGCGGCCGATGTAATTGATAAGAGGTCGTTGGTACTTGCGAATAATCATTTCAAAAGCCTTTTTCTGTCCTTTAAGGGTTTTTTTAACAAGCTTTATGTCTTCATCCATGGAGGACATCCTGTCCTCAAAGGTTAATACGAAAAAGGGGAGAAATGGTTTTTGATTCTCCCTTGTCTTCGATAATCTCGCAATCCGGAGGGATCTTGAGTTCAAACAAGCCTGGAGAAAATCGCACGTTGGTCTTCACTTGATCAAAAAGAAATTCCATTTTGTTCCCTGCCCAATCAAAAAAAACAGCTTTCTGGATGAGCCAGGTCCCCTCCTCGATTTCAAGAAGGATGAAAGAATATTCCCCTTCTTCTTTGGGCGTCAATTTGAGCTCGCAGGATGATTTTTTCTCCTGGGGGAGATCACTCAATTCGAGAGCGTAATTGGCTTTGAGTCCTTTCTGGCCAGAGAGAAGGCCAAGGATTTCTGACTCATATTTTTCTTTGAACCGGGAACTCCGGATGAGTTGGTTCTCCTCGGGGAGATAATAGAGGAAACTTCCCTCTTTATAAAGGAAGATTCTTTCCTCAGGCTCTTTGTATTCCCATCTCATCAAGTCAGGTTTTCTAAAATAGAATTTTCCTTTCTCCCGCAAAGGAGTGCTGATAGAGGTGGAGTAAAATATTTGCTCAAAATTGGCTTGAAGAGAACTCAAACTTTGCAGCTTTTTCTCCACATTCGAGGCGATATTTTCTGCTGTTTGGGAAAAGCAAAGGAGAGGAAGAAAGAATAGCCAGCTAAAGCGCTTCATTTCCTGCGAATTATAGCACAAAGAGGGTTTCCGGTCAGGCTCCCTTTTGGGGTAAAGATGCTAACTCCCTCTGGAAGAATTTGCCAAGCAAAGGAGCTTTTTGTTATATAGATACGTCGTGAGACCAGAGTTTTTCCTTTTTCTCTTAATTTATTTCGTTCTTCTTATCTCTTTGAGCTTAATTTTTTTAAAGAAGATGCGCAGCCTTGAGGATTTTTTCCTTGCCTCCCGCAATCTTTCCGCGCAGCTTGTCTATCTCTCCCTTTGCGCCTCCTGGTTTGGGGCGACTTCAATTCTTGTCTCCACGGACGAGGCATACCAGAAAGGAGTGAGTGCCTTCTGGCTGGTAGGGATGCCGGCCGTTCTGACCGTTTTGGTCCTCGGCCTTTTTTTAGCCCGTCCCATTCGCCACTTGTCCATTGTGACCTTACCTGACCTCGTCGAACTCCGCTACGGCCAGGCTGTCCGCCATTTAGCTTCTCTTCTGATCATCTGGTACATGGTAGTTCTGGCAGCGTCCCAGATGGTAGCTATCGGTAATTTCTTGAAGACGTTTCTCGGCACTTCTTATCTCTTGAGTTTAGCCATAGGAACAGGTGTTGTCCTTCTCTATTCCATCTGTGGCGGATTTTTTTCTGTTGTTGTCGCTGATTGCTTCAAATTCTTTCTTCTGGTCGCCGGGATGGCCAGCATTTTGGTTTTTCTGCTTCGAATCTCTTCTCTCTCCAAGATTTCTGAGCTTGCCTCAAAACTGGGAAAGGATAACCATTTTAATTTTTTCTTTGACCTTAAAAAAAATGTTCTCATCACTCTTTCCTTCACCTTGGCCTGGATAATCTCTCCTATCGCCTGGCAGAGAATCCAAGCAGCCCGGACAGGGCAAAAAGCAAGGCGAGCCCTTTTTACCGCAGCAGGAACATTTTTCATCCTCTATGGGTTGGTCGTTGCTATTGGCCTTTTCTCTCTTCCGCTTTTTCCTTCACTGAAACTCGAAAACCTTCTTCTTTCAGAGATTATTTTGTCCAGGACAGGATTATTTTTAGGGGGAGTATTATTTGTATCTGTTGTGGCCGCCATTATGTCCACACTGGATTCCGCCATCAATACCGGCGCCCTGAGTTTAACTCGAGATATTTACCAACAGATTTTTCCTCTGGGCAAAAATCGGTGGATTGTTCGGGCGAGCCGGCTTTCAACCTTTTTTGTTGCTGCTCTAGCTTTTCTGGTCGCCACTCAGTTTCAAGATATCTTGAAGACTATTGGTCTGGCTTCAGAAATCATGGCTGAGGGACTCTTTATTCCCGGCCTGGCCATGATTTTCTTGAGGAAAAAACTGCCCTTGGCAGGTCTACTGAGCCTTGCTTCTGGAGGAAGCTTTTCGCTGGCCAGCTTCCTCAGCGAGGTGAATCTTCTTCCTTTGAGCTTGCCCTCCTGGCCCTTTTCTGTTCCTTATGGCCTTGGCCTCAGCCTGGGAGGCTTTCTCATCGGCCTAGCCATCGAAATGGCCCGGCAAAAGGCTTGATATCGGAAGCCTCTCTTTTTATGCGATTCAATAGGGTGCAGGAAGCTGCCCTTGGCCCCCGCACCCCGGGGAACCAGTCCCGTCGGTT
>CAZPAX010000110.1:5662-8078 GCA_964584535.1 uncultured Eubacteriales bacterium | reverse complement strand
CCACCTTGAAGAAGACCGACCACTTTATGACGATATCAATAAGCTCAAAGAGGTTGTTCAATCCGGTGAGATTTTGGAAGCCGTAGAGAAAGTTGTCGGCACTCTGAAGTAATAAAAGGAAATTATTGAATTTTGCAAATTGAATGGAAAAACTAGGAGACCTCTCACCCCTCCTCTCCCGCAAGGGGAGAGGATAAAGGTGAGGGGGCATGCCAGTCCATTTCTTTTGCGAAGATCAATAATAAGCTAGGAGCAAGTTGGAAACACATAAAGTTGCGCTTGTCACTGGAAGTAGCCGCGGCATTGGAAAAGAGATCGCCTTACGGTTAGCTGATGTTGTTTCCGCTGTGGCAATTCATTACTTCAAGCAGAGAGAAAATGCCGAGCATGTCGTCAAAGAAATAAAGAAAAAAGGAAAGCTGAGCGCAGCTTTTCGGGCTGATCTGACAAAAGAGAAGCAGGCCACGGATCTCATTTGCAGAGTCAAAAAGCGTTTCCAGAAAATAGATATTCTTATTAACAATTTTGGCCCCCTTCTTTTAAAGCCCTGGGAAAAAGTAAGCGCATCAGAATGGGAATATATTTTCCGTAGCAACTTGGAAAGCGCCCTTTTTTGTATAAAAGCTGTTCTTCCAGGGATGAGGGAGAGGAAATGGGGAAGGATCATAAACCTTGGCTATAGCCGGGCCGAACAACTTGTGGCTTTCCCGACCATTACTCCCTACGCTATTTCCAAAACAGGACTTCTCATTTTGACTCGCACAGTAGCTGCTTCAGAGGTTTCCTCTGGCGTGACAGTGAACATGGTCTCCCCAGGGCTGATGGAGGGCGGAATCCTTCCTCCTGACAAGAATATCCCCAAAGAAATTATTGGGAAATTCAAAGACGTGGCTGAGACTGTGCTATTTTTAGTTTCTGAAGAGGCAGCTTCCATCACCGGCACAAACGTGATTGTTTCCGGCTTCTGGAAATTATGATCTGCTTCTCGTTTTGAAATTACCTAACAAAATGGAACTTTGTCTGCCGGCCATCTAGAAAATAAACTCCATTCCTAGTAAAGGCGATATCCTGCTCGAGCGCCAAACGTAGCTCTTTGCCTCCCCATTCTGGAACAGGACATTCAACGCTTAGCTCGGCTGTAAAACAACTATTGTAGACAAGTCTTACTTCGCCCCTTCTTCCCGTATTGAATTGCTCCCAAGGCAGGCCGACGAGAGGTCCAGGCTCATGAAGATAATACCCCAAGGAATGTGAATAAACACTCGGTTTGCTTATTCCCTTTTCTTTAGCTTTGCAGAGAATATTCGCCAGAAGCTCATTTCCGCTAAGTCCTTCCTTGAATTCAGCACAATAGATGTCCTGGAGCCTGTTTCCTTCAGCCATGATTTTCTTAAAAGTCTCAGGAACATCCTCTTCTCCAGGCCGGAGGACATAGGCCCACTCCTGATGGTCAGTGTGATAGCGGAGATAGACGATGCCCACATCGCAATGGACAAAGTCGCCTTGCCTTATGGTTCTGTCCTCTTTGCCGAACTTTTCTATGTCTTTGGGATCGCGGCCACGAATAGTGAAGCTGGGCATAAAAGATTTATCCAGGCCGAGATAGGCAGCTCTTTGCCAGTAATAGAAATTGAGGTCAGCTGTAGTTGTCACTCCAGGTGTGATGTATTTGTTGGAAAGAATTTCAGCAATTATGGCATGGGAAATAGACACAGCTTGCTGGAAAATTTCTAATTCTTCATCAAGAAGTGTTTCGAGCCAGAGGATCGAGAGATTTTCTGCGGATTGTAAGCGGCTTGCATATTTTGGGCCGACGGCATTGACGAGCTTTTTCTTAAGAGATGCTGTCAATCCATCTGCAGCCCAGATTTCTTCTGACTCATTAATTCCGATCCTTTTTGGGTCTCTTTCTCTGACAATCCTCGCTAGGCAATCCCATTGGCTTTCCTTTTTCTCCTTATCCCAAGCGCCAAAATCCCAGACGTTTTTATGCAGTCCGAGCATGTTTGTCCGAGAAATATTCAATCTCTCAATATCTTTGCCTCCTCCGGGATCGTAAAAAACAAGGATCTGGGTGATCGGGCACCAGGAATTATAAGGAACCATTGTTTTAAAGACAGGGTCGAGGTTGTCTTCATTGCAGATGATGACCCACATGTCAAAGCCTGTTTCACGCATTATCCTGGGCAAAAGCTTATCTAAGCGCATCTGCGTTATCTTATTCACGACACCTACCCTGTCTTTGATGCTCAAGATTGCGGGCAGGCTATCGCTCGAGCCGGCCGCACTTTGCCAGCCAACTAAGAGAATTAAAGAAATACCAATGAATGGTTTTAGATGATGGGCCACGTTTCCTCCTTTAAATTCACTTGTCCACCAATTTTATAAAAGAAAAATTTCTTTTTCCATTTGAAAT
>CAZPAX010000110.1:0-5562 GCA_964584535.1 uncultured Eubacteriales bacterium | reverse complement strand
TATAATTGGTGAACAAAATGGTAAACAAAATGAGGAGAGAATTGACCGCAAGGCAGAGAAAAGCCCTGAAAGCCATTGAGGGCTTTGTCCTTGAGCATGGCTATTCTCCCACGATCAGGCAACTGGGGAAGCTCTTGAACATTGCTCATCCCTCGGCTGTTTTCAAGCACATCTTGAGCCTGGAGAAAAAGGGCTGCCTGAAGAGGGAAAGGGGAGAATTGAGGCTTGAGGGATTTCCAGCTCTTCTTGAAAACCGGATCAGAGTGCCTCTAGTAGGCTTTGTCCCGGCTGGCGAGCCAAAAGAAGTCTTTGATGTCTCAGGAGAAGCTGTGGATGTTCCTGACTGGATGGTGGGTCGCAGGCGGGGAAACATCTTCTGCATCCGCGTTGAAGGAAAAAGCATGGTGGATGCCTATATCGATGACGGAGACCAGGTGCTCATGGAAAGGACAAATTCAGCCACCTCAGGAGAGATGGTGGTGGCTCGTCTCGATGATGGCTCAGTGACCTTGAAGAGGCTGAAGAGAGAAGATGGCAAAATCTTCCTTGTTCCTGAGAGTCCTGAGTTTAAGCCGATCGAAGTCAGGGAGCTGAGGATTCTAGGCAGGGTCATCGGCGTCTTAAGAAAGTACTGAAGCTTAGGGTCAGGCATTGCCATTGGACGCCGTCATTGCAAGCCTTCCTTCCGTGGCAATCTCATTCTGCTTGAGATTGCTTCGCTATCGCTCGCAATGACAGTGTGGAAAGGTAAGGTGAAATTAGCAATGAGGAGATGTGTTGTCCATATTGACATCGATGCTTTTTTTGCGGCTGTCGAGGGGCTTCTCGACCCCTCTCTCAAGGGCAAGCCAGTCATTGTCGGCGGCCTTCCCCATGAAAGGGGAGTGGCTTCCACCTGTTCCTATGAGGCCCGCCGCTACGGTGTCCATTCTGGAATGCCCTTGCGGAAAGCCTACCAGCTCTGCCCTCAAGGAATATTCATCAGGGGAAATTACCAGATTTACAAGATCTTCTCCGGGAAGTTTTTCCGCCTTCTCTCCGAGTATACTCCAGACATAGAAGAAGCATCCCTAGATGAGGCCTACCTCGATCTGACCCGCTGCCGTCCTCTCTATTCCTCTTTTTCCCGCACAGCTCGCCAGATTAAGCAAAGAGTGGAGAAGGAACTTGGACTTAAAGTTTCAGTGGGAGTGGCAAGCAATAAAATTCTGGCCAAGCTGGCCACAAAGCGGGCCAAGCCAGGAGGATTTTTCGAGATCGAGGAGGGAAAAGAAGAAGAATTCCTGAGAGACCTTGGCATAGAGTGTTTGCCTGGAATAGGGCCCAAAGCCCAGGTCATCCTCCGCATGCTCAATATCCATAAAATTGGCGACCTGTGGGGACTTCCCCGCTCCACTCTCCGCTCCCTTTTCGGCCTGGAAGGCGAGGAGTTTTACCTCCAGTCAAGGGGGATTGACAGCCGGCCTGTGGTCACGCCTTCTGTTCCCAAATCCATCTCCCGGGAGACAACTTTTCTTGAAGACATCTGGGACAGGCGCCTGCTCCTTGCTCACCTGGCCTACCTCTGCGACAGATTGACTCTTCCTCTGCGGCAGGACCATCTTTTCGCCCACATCATCGAAGTCAAGGTCAGATACTCTGACTTTAAAACTGAAGCCCGGCGACGCCTTCTCCTCACCCCTCTCCAGGAGATGGGCGCAATCTATAGGATCGCTGAGGAGCTTTTCCTTAACCTTTTCTCCTCCTCCCGGCTTTCCCTGCGCCTGGTTGGAGTGAAAGCTTCTGACCTGGCCAGAGCCAGGTCCCTTTCTCTTTTTGAGCCTTACTCGGAGCGAGAGGAGCAGCTGGGTCTGGCTGTGGACAGGGTGAGAGAGAAATACGGCTTTGGCTCCCTGCTTACGGTCCGGGAGAAGATGCTCGAGGCTATCTATGAATTTGAAAGGAAGCGAGGTTTTGTCCTCAAGACAGCCTCCCTGACAAAGTAAGAAAATGTTTATTCCCTTGCGCCTTCACTCTGTTTATAGCAAAGGAAAAGGAAGTTTGACCATTGAGGAAGCAGGCTCCTGGATTTCCAGCAAGCGCCTTCCCGCTGCAGCTCTCACCGATATCGAAAATCTCTATGCTTGGGCCAAATGGCGGAGGGCTTCGCGGGAGCAAAGTTTTACTCCGCTTTTTGGCTGCGAGATTGAGCTTGGCAAAAGAAGATTCCTCTTTCTGGTCAAAAAAAGAGAGGGCTACTGGAATCTGATGGAGATTTTCAATCGCAAAGAGATAGGAAGCATCTCTTTTTGTCTGATTCAATCGGGTGCAGGAAGCTGCCAGGCAGCCTCCTGCACCCATCATAAAGATCAAATATTCAGAGATGCTTTCAAAGAGATAAAGAAGACAGAGGGACTGATTGTTATCTTTATTCCCAGGGTTGATGAGAAGGAGACACCCGAGGAGATCGGAGAACTTCCATCAAGAGAAGATTTTTACCTCGGAGCTGATTTTTCTAACTTCAAGAAAGCTTTTCTTCTGGCTCAGAGCTGCGATCTACCATTGGTCTGGGCCAATCCCTTGAAATTTATCAAGAATCCTGAGCGATTGATTCTTCTCCATTCCATCCACAAGAAAATCCCTTTCCCTCCAGAAAGAGATAAGCTTGGAAAGAAGACGAAATTCTTCGGGCCAGACCAGGAAGCACTGGCTCTCAAAAAATTTGGCCCTGAGGTGAAGAGAGCTTTCCAGAAGACATTTGAGGTGGCTGAGAAATGCCAGTTTCCCTTCACTGACATCGTTCCTCCTCTCCCTCCTGAAATTTTCCCCATAACCTTGAGGGAGGTAGTCATGGCCAGGCTTCAGAGTCTGAAGGACCTCAGCTGGCGGGAGAGGCAGCGGGCCAAGCGGGAGCTTGTGGTGGTCGAAAATTCAGGCTTTGCTCCCTACTTCCTGATCGTCCATGATGTGATCGAGTTCGCTCGCAGGCGGGGCATCCTTCACAACCTCAAAGGCTCAGGGGCCTCTTCTTTCCTGACCTATCTTCTGGGAATTTCCCACATCAATCCTGTGGAGTTTGACCTCTACTTTGAGAGATTCCTGAACAAAGGCAGGAATGACCCTCCGGATATAGACCTGGATTTTGACTCCCGGAAAAGGGACGAGGTTCTCTCCTATGTCCTGAACAAATACAGCCAAGGAAAGACAGGAGCAGCTTTTGTCTGCAGCCTGAAGAACTATCAGGCTCGTTCTGCCCTCTACGAGACAGCTCGCGCCTTCGGCCTTCCTCCTGAGGAAGCGAGGTCTCTGAGCAAAAGAATCCCTTTTTTCGCCGAGCCTGATTTCCTGAAGAGAGATAAGCCCCTTCCTGGCTATCTTGAGATCTGGAAAGCTGCTTCAGAGCTTACTTCTGTCTTTTGCGAGATCTCCCTCCATGTCGGAGGGATCATCCTCACGCCTTCGCCTGTGGAGCGTTTTCTTCCCCTCGAAAAATCAGCCAAAGGTCTTCTCATGTCTCACTATGACCGCGATGCTGTGGAAGATCTGAAATTGGTGAAGCTCGATTTGCTTTCTGTGCGGGGACTGGCAGCTATTTCCGAGACAAAAAAGAGGCTGAATATCCGCAGCATTCCCCTTCAGGATGCAAAGACTTATAGCCTCCTCTGCAGGGCTCAGACCATCGGCTGTTTTCAGGTGGAAAGCCCAGCCATGATGAACCTCCTTCGCCGCATGAAGCCAGAGAATATCTACGACCTCGTTCAGGCTTTAGCCCTCATCCGGCCAGGGCCGACAGAAAGCGGCATGAAAGAAGCCCTTCTCCGCAGCCGGGAAGGAAGGCCTGCTTTCCGGGATTCTTTTCTGGAAAAGATACTTCCCGAAAGCGGCGGCCTTCTCCTCTATGAAGAACAGGTGATGCAGATTGCTGAGCGGGTGGCTGGGATGGCGCCAGAAGAAGGAGATCTTCTCCGCCGCAGCCTTAAAGCAAAAAAAGTCGAGAGCCAGCTCAAAGACCTCTTTTTCAAGGAAGCAAGAGAGAGGGGATACACGACTGCTGAGATAGAAAAATTGTGGAAGACAATGGAAGAATTCTCTTCTTACTCCTTCAACAAGGCTCACAGCGCCTCCTACGCCAACATGGCCTACCAAGCTGTCTATTTAAAGGCTCATCATACGCTTCCTTACCTGGCGGCTGTGTTCAATGCTGGTGGAGGTTACTACGCTTTGGACGAGTACATCGAGGAAGCAAAGAGATGGGGGATAAAGATTCTAGGGCCGGACGTGAACAGGAGCTCCTACGAGTTTGAGGTTGAAGGGAAGGCGATCCGGGTCGGTTTGACTTCTATCAAAGGGCTGGCTTTAAAGACTGTAGAGAAAATTATCGAGGAGAGAAAAAACGGGGACTCTCTCTCCATCCAGGATTTTCTGGCTAGAGTTCATCTTGGAAGGGCTGAGCTTCTTTCGCTGATCAAAGCAGGGGTCTTTGATTCCCTCGAACCGCGCAGGACTCATCAGATTCTCCGCTATTTCCAGGGCCTGGAAGACATGGAAGAAGTTGAAGATCTTGATTCTGGGGAGAAGGCAAAGATGCTCTTTGATTCCCTCGGCTTCTTGCCTGAAGGAGATGCGCTCTCCCTCTTCGAAGGCAAGAGGCCAGCTCTGCGCATAAAAGATCTGAGGAATCATGCTGGTCAGGTCGTGGAGCTTGTGGTTAGGGTGGTTGATGCCCGCCTCAAAGAAGTCAATGGCGGCAAAGGCCGGAAATATTTCTTTCTTTTCGAGGACGAGACAGGGCTTCTGGAAGGAGTGGGCGAGACAAAGTGCCTGACTTTTGGCTCGCCGCCTGTCTGCTGCCTGAGAGGAGAGGTGAGGAGAGATGGCCAGGGAAGGCCAAAGATTTTCAACTGCTCCTTCCTCCACTCATTTTAGTTTTCCAAAATTGCCATTAGAAAGACCCTATCGCTGTCATCGCGGGCACCCATTGGGTGCGTGGCGATCTCATCAAAATAAGCTGAGATTGCTTCGCTTCGCTCGCAAAGACAAATATCTATCGGCAATTTTGGGTAGTCTGATGTAAACTGAAGAGAAAAGTTAATTTAAGGTATAATGAATAAAAATTATCTCTGGGGAACAATGAGGAGGCCCAATGGATGTTAGACAAGCCATAAATGAAAGAAGAGCCTATCGTTCATTAGCACCTGTGCCAATCACTGAAGAACTGGTCAAGGATTTAGCCCGGAATGCTCAGCTTGCCCCTTCCTGTTTCAACAATCAGCCCTGCCGCTTTGTTTTTGTCTATGAAACTGAGACGCTCGAAGCGATGCATGCAGCTTTATCGGCAGGAAATGAGTGGGCCCAGGCAGCTTCGATGATCATAGCTGTCTTCAGCAAAAAAGAAGATGATTGCATCATCAAGGACAGAGAATACCATCAATTCGATTGCGGCCTGGCCACAGGATTTCTCATCCTGAGGGCAACAGAACTCGGGCTCATCGCTCATCCCATTGCCGGATATAGCCCCAAAAAGACAAAGGTGATTTTGGGAATCCCCGAGGAATACCAGGTCATCACTTTAGTCATTGTCGG
>CAZPAX010000109.1:6702-8115 GCA_964584535.1 uncultured Eubacteriales bacterium | reverse complement strand
AAAGGAAAAGAGCTTCCCCAGTGGCTGAGGCCACTTGTGGCAACGGCGCTCCTTCTCTGTGGCTTTGGAATATCCACCTTTGGACTTATAGAGCTCATCGCCAAAGGTTATGGGACAATAAGCTGGGGATTTTTTTTGGTCTATGTCATTCCCCTTCTGACTCTTGGGATATATAAAATAATTAAGAAGTCTTAGATTTTTTAGTTCTAAACATACTCGATGGTTGCTGGCGGCTTGGGAGTGATTTCGTAGGCAACTCGAGTCACTGAGGGAATTTCCTCTGTCAATCTCTTCGAAATTTTTGCCAGAATTTCCCAAGGAATTCTGGTTGGCGCCGCAGTCATAGCATCCCTGCTTTCGACAGAGCGAACAATGATGATCTCGCCAAATTTTCTCCGGCCTCTTTCAATTCCTGTTCCTTTATCATTGAGCAAAACAGCAAAGGCCTGAAAAGGCTTTAATCGCTCAACTTCTTCCTCGACAATCTTTGTCGCTATTCTCACCAGTGAAACTCTTTGAGGAGTAACTTCGCCGACAATCCGGGTCGCCAATCCTGGCCCTGGAAAAGGCATCCGGCCGTAGATTCTTTCCGGAAGCCTGAGTTCCCGGGCCACTTCTCGAACCTGATGCTTGAACAACTCTTTTATTGGCTCAACAGTCTTAAAGCCAAATTTTTTCCTGGGATCTATCCCGATCTGCTCGAGGATGTTGTGCTGGGTCTTGACTCCGCCTCGAGTCTCGATGATGTCAGCGGCAATTGTCCCCTGAATGAGAAATCTTGCCTTGCTCTTTAAAACCTCTTTTCCAAAGACTCTATAAAAAGCGTCGCGGAAGGCAGTCCTCTTTTCTTCTGGATCAACTTTCCCTTTGAGAGCAGCAAAAAATTCTTTCTGGGCCTTGACAATTGAAACTTTAATTCCCATATCCTCGAATATCTTTCTCACCTCTTCTGGCTCATTCTCTCTCATCAAGCCATCATCAATGAAAATGATTTTCAAACGCTTGCCAAGAGCTCTGGAAGCAAGGACTGTGCAGGTGGAGCTATCAACTCCTCCGGAGAGAGCAGAAATCGCTTTTTCTTTTCCGACAATTTTCTTTATTTCTTCAATTTTTTGTTGAATGAATTTCTTTGTTTCCATTTCCTAGCTCCTCAGCGAGTGTGAGGTCAAAAATTATCATAGAGGTGAGGATAAATCAAGGGCATGTACTGATTTCTACTCCATGGCAATGACCCCAACTAATCTTTCAAGGTGAAAAAAAAGACCGAAAATTCATCACTGAAACCACCCTCAAAGGCGATTGACCGCAAAGATTTCCTCTGCCATCATTGGCACTGAAAAAGGAAAATGGAGTAACAGGAGGGCCTCCTCCAAGGCACAGCATAGCTTAGGTTGTAGAAGGGAGCGAAGGGTC
>CAZPAX010000109.1:0-6602 GCA_964584535.1 uncultured Eubacteriales bacterium | reverse complement strand
GAGGGCCTCCTCCAAGGCACAGCATAGCTTAGGTTGTAGAAGGGAGCGAAGGGTCATCAAGGATCCCTCCCCGGCCCTCCTCCCTCTTCTAACCTCTCAAGATTTGAAAAAGCGCTGCCCAATCTTTAAGAAATTCTGAATTGGTATTCCCTCTCTGAGCATCGGCCATTTCATCAGGAGCGAAAGGCCGGCCTTGAATTTTTCCCTGACTTGATGATGATGGAGAAGAACAAGAGACTTCTCCAAAACCTGGGATTTTGCCCTATCGTAGGGGAACCACCATAACTGTCTCTTTTTTCTGAGAAAATCAAAACTCTCAAACTTGGCATTCACCAGCTCAAGGAAGCCAAGGGGTCCATGGCTACGGCCAAATCCTGTATTCTTTATTCCTCCCCAGATCGCCCTGGGCTCTGTAAAGGAAAACATATGGTCATTCACGGTGATTGAGCCAGCCTCAAGCTTTTGGGCCAGCCTGGAAGCCAATTTTTTATCCTTTGTCCAGACCGAAGCTGTCAGGCCATAAGAGCAATCGTTGGCAAGAGCAACTGCCTCCTCAGGATCTGCGAAGGACATGACTGGGAGCACAGGCCCAAAGGTCTCTTCACGCATGACTTTCATGGTATGGTTGACTCTTGAAAGAACTGTTGGCTGGAAAAAATATCCTGGCAACCCCTCGATTCTTTTTCCTCCGAAGAGTATCTCAGCTCCTTTTTCTCCAGCATCCTGAACATGGCCTTCAACAACTTCAAGCTGCTTGTTGTTTGCCATAGGACCCATGTCTATTCCAGCCTGAAGAGGATTCCCGACCTTTAACCCTTTGGTAAGAGCTAAGACTCTCTCTATGAATTCACCTTCAATTTCTCTTGCCACATAAACTCTCTCCACAGAAGCACAGCTCTGACCGCAGTTCATGAAAGCGGCCCAGACAGCTCCCTGAGAAGCTCTTTCGAGATCAGCATCCCTGAGGACGATCATTGGGTCTTTTCCGCCAAGCTCCAAAACGATATGGGTTAAGTTGTGGCTGGCAAGCTCCATTATTCTCCTGCCTGTAGGTACGCTTCCTGTAAACATGATTGTCTGAATGAATGGATTGGTGATCATCTCTTCTGCCTGAGAAACCTTGCAATTGACAATATTTAAAACTCCGGGAGGAAGGCCGGCTTCGATAAAAATCTCACCTATCAAATAAGCCACAAAAGGAGTGGATGTTGAGGGCCGAAAAACTATGGTGTTTCCCGCACTTAACGAGGCCAAAATGTCGCAAAAAGGAATCATGAACGGAAAATTCCAGGGCGAAATGATAAGGCTCAATCCTAAGGGTTGAAATACGAAAAGATTATTTTTATGGGAAAAAAGAGGAACATGGGAAACAACTTTTTTTGGCTTGGATAGTTTTTCAAGATTCCGGGTGTAATAATCCAACATCTCAAGACTGGTCAGGACTTCAATTGTTAGAGATTCAAGAAGAGGAGAGCCTTTTTCCATAGTTATGAGCTTGGCCGCCTCACTGCTTCTGCGAAGGAGGATCTTTTTCGCATCCCTGAAAATTTTCTTTTTTTTCTCAAGGGGCAGTTCTCGCCAGGAGAAAAAAGCCTTTTTTGCAGCCTGGATTGCCTTTTGACAATCTTCAGATGAGGCAAGGCAGGCTTCTCCGATTGGCTCCAGAGTAGCGGGGTTTTTGATGGTCATCTTTTCTTTTGTTTCGATGCGCCTGTTTTCGATGATGATCCTTCCGTCCATAACTTAAATCCTTTCTTTAACAATCCTTCTCAACCAGGATAAAAAAAGAAAAAGATAAGCATCAAAGATGAGATCAAGCCTGAAGAGCGGGTTGAGGATACCTGCTTTGAGGAAAAGCCAGAGGACAAGGTCTTTATGCCTGGGAGGACAGCCTTTGATCTTTCGTCGTTTTCGGGCAGTCACCTTTCCCTGGATTTCCGAGCATGTGCCGATAATCATTAGCCTTTTTGCCGAAACATCACCGCTGTACTTGCCGATGACAACGGTCCAAGCCGGAAGAGAATTCCAGAGCTTAGGCTTTCTGTCTTTTATCATATAGAGCCAGTCCAGAAAAATACCGTGGCATCCACCGCTGCAATATGGTTCGCCGCTCAGGACTCTCACGCCGCAGGCTACCTCATCAACTCTAATCAATCCAACATCCCAGGTCTTTGTCTTCTGCCTGACCTCTTCAAGAGTCAGGTCACCAACGATTTCAATCTCTTCAAGCGAAAGGGGGCCGTAGCCTCTCTCATGGGCCAGGGCTAAATGGCAGATATTCTTTGGGTCAAGATGAAAGATCCGGCTGCAGACAGCATCATGGGCAACAGGATTTGTAGCCATGATGATAAGACCCAGATGACGGCCGTGCTGGGTAAACTGATTTCCAGCCATGGAGATCTCAATGGCATCAGTGGCAATAAAATCCGGGAACCCGACTTCCAAAAGGTCAACAATTTTCTCATCAAGGTTGTAATTGTGATTCCAGATCCTCTCCCTGTCGAGGAGGAGGCCAATGTTGAGTTTCGTTGCTCCGGTAAATCCCTGGCTGAGATAATTTGTCTTGAGCTTGGGCGTATAGATGAGAAAATCATTGTCCAAAATCTCTCTAGCAGTTGTGATTTTCTGATGAATTTTTCCCTTCTGGAGACGAAATGTTCTCTTCTTTGCTTCTTCGATAGGAACAAGCTTTATCCTGTGTTTTTTACGAAGTTTGTAATAGCCAGCCCTTCTGAACATTCTGAAGGTGGGAAGGCCTGCACCGCATTTCTCAGCAATGACGATTGGCAATCTATTTTTTTTCAGAATCTCAACTGCTCCCAGCACTCCATCCAGAAATTCAGGCCTAGTAAAGGCAGAAGGCGCAACTTTGTGATGGGCCATGACCACATTGGGCTTGATCGTTATTCTCCCTTTCACAGCCCGAGCAAGGTCAAATTCTTCAAGGCCTTCTCTTATGATTTTTTCGATAGCGGCAGGGTCGTATTCTGGAGCTTGGCGAATAATGACTTTCTCTTTTCTGCTCATCCTAATGGATTGGAATCATTCTTCCTGATTTCTGCTCGGTAACTTATATCACAACAAAAAATTTTATGCCAATAAATTAAATTGCCTTGAAAGCATCTCTGAATATGTGATCTTTATGATGGGTTCGGGGGCCAAGAGCAGCTTCCTGCACTTGATTGAATCACACAAAAAGAGATGCTTCAAATTGCCTTTAAAAATTGCCTCCTTCAAAGCCTCCCAGGCCTCTTATATTTTCTCTTCCTTGAAAACTGATCTTCCTTTTAATAAAGTAGCGATGACTCTAAAATTCCTGTCAAATACGGCCAGGTTGGCCCATTTGGCTTGTTCAATACTCCCCATTTCCTGATTAAGGCCTAGTATCCGGGCTGGATTCAAAGAAGCCATGTTCACAGCCTCGCTCACCGAAACTCCTGTCCAATCGATAATATTTTTTACAGCCCGATTAAGAGTCAGAACACTTCCAGCCAATATCCCGCTTTCTTTGAGCCGGGCTTCATTTCCTTTGACAACGATTTCAAGATTGCCCATCCGAAAAATCCCATCTCCAAGTCCGACAGCTTTCAGGGAGTCTGTGACAAGGCAAATCTTCTCCACACCTTTTCTACAAAGGGCAAGCCTCAAGCTTGCCGGGTGGAGATGAATTCCGTCAGCTATGACCTCTGCTGTGACTTTCTTTGAATCAAGGACAGCGCCGACAGCTCCTGGCTCTCGAGGACGAAATTCTCTCATGGCATTAAAGAGATGGGTGGCGTTAGTTATGCCTTCTTCAAAACTGGCGAGAGCCTGGTCGTAAGTGGCATCCGAGTGTCCTATGGAAAGGATGAAGCCTCTCTCTCTAAGTTTTCTAACAAAGCTCAGGTTGCGATCGACTTCAGGTGCCAAAGTGAGAAGAGTTTTAAGTCCTTTTGAAGCTTTGAGCAGACGATTCAAGTCCTCAGCGTTTATTGCTTTTATAAAATCAGGATCCTGGGCTCCTTTCTTCTCTTGACTCAAGAATGGCCCTTCAAGGTGGAGACCAAGGATTTCTGATTTCAGGCGCAATTTCTTTGCCTTTTTCACTGCTTCCACAGCTTTAAGGATAGAATCAAGAGAGGAAGCTAGAGTTGTAGGCAGAAAACCTGTTACCCCGCATCGCGCCTGGTGAAAGGCTATTATCTCCAGGCTTTCCACTTCCCCGTCCATGACATCCTTTCCCAAGGCTCCATGGAGGTGGAGGTCGATAAGCCCAGGTACGATGAAATTCTGGCCATAATCAAATAAAATAGTTTCCTTTTTTAAAAGATTTTGCTTTGGGCTTTGAACCTCAACAATTTTTCCTCCCTCAATGACGACCACTCCACCTTTTAAAATTTTTTTCGGAAGGACAATGTTTCCTTTTAAGGCAATTCTCTTCATTTCTCGGCTATCACCCTAAGCTATTTATAATCTTTTATCTTTTTTTCTTGCTCTTTTTCTTTTGGGCAATGACGATTTTTGAATTCCCTTCCTATCACTTGGAGGAGAGGCGATGAATTCTGGAAAGCATCCTGGCTCAATTCCCAGATGATCACACCAGCCACTTTTTTCTCCCTGAAATACTGGCATTTTAGGGAGATAGACCACTCATCTTCAAAAGAAATGACTTCTGAATGATCAGGCTTGCGGATAAAGGGAACTTTGGCGCAGGCATCCCAGACATAAGTCCAGCCAGAATCTATAAACTTTCTTAAATCAGAATATCCATAGTAGTTGCTCACCTTGAATTCCTGGTATAGGTCATCACAGTCAAATGAGCAGCCAAAAAAGGGAACGCCTAACAATAATTTTTCCGCTGGAATCTGGCGAAGAGTGGCATAGAGGAAGCTATCGTTCACAGAGCCGCACTCGTCATTGTTACAGGAAAATAGCGGCGAATTATGGCCGGAATGGTCAGACCATTGGCCATGATAACCATAGGTCATGAAAGCAATGTAATCGAAATCAGAAGTCAATTCTTCATAATTTATCCATCTTCCCCAGTAGGGTTGAGAAGGAGAAGCCATGGTCAGAAGGAGAGGCGGAGATTGAGTCTTGAGCACCAGGGAGAGCTCTTTTATGAAGAAGATAAAATTCTCCTGCTCCGCAGGATTGGAGACAAATTCCCAGTCAATATCCACCCCATCATATTCATTCTCCAGACAGAAATCCAGAACCTGGCCAATGAATCGGCTTCTTGTTACTTCAGTCGCCACCATCGCTGGAAAATCCTCACAGTTTCCCCAGCCTCCTACACTCGCCAGGACTTTGACACCATTTTCGTGGGCGGTTCGGTTCAACTCAGGATAGAGATAATTAGCAGTAACAATTAAATTGCCTTCTTTATCTGGTTTGGTGAAGGCATGAGCGATGTGGGTTAAATACTTGTAGTTTATCTTCTGGCAATCAAATTCCTTCTGTTTCCAGTAAGGATAATAACCGATCACAACTCGGGGCGCTAATTTTTCCAGGTAGTTTTCAAGATTCAGGGGACCCTTGAAGTTTAAAAGCGAGAAAACAAGCATCAGTCCAAAAATAAAGTTCTTCCTCTCTTTCATTCCTGACTCTCTTTCAATTTTAAAAATTAATTTACACCTTTCTTGACAGCAAGTTAATAGCTATCTCTTAGAGTCATAATTTTCAACGTGTCTTTAAAAAGAAAAAGATCGATCTTCTCCTCTGTCTCAAATTCAACTGAATATCTTTTCCCAGGAATCATGTCAAAAAAATTGTCTTTGAATCTTCCCTTGTAGGCTGGCGCCTGGAGATAGACATTCTTGGCCAGATTCTTGGATTCAAGAATGAGAACGAGTTTTTCTCCATCAAAGGAAGCCTCGTAGCGAATCTCAGGCTCTGGAAGGGAAACTCTTTTCAGCCTTGCGAAATGATGGATATTGGAAGTGAGTGTCTTTTCCCCTTCTCTTAATTCACAATAAAAATAGACCTCTTCCTCCGGAAAATCCTTTTTCAGTTCAGAAAGCGATTGACTCAGGATTATGCGACTTTTTTGTGGCTCAATTGTTATTAGCTTTTTTTCCTGACGAATGATTTTTCCTTCATAGGTCAAGATAATCCATTCAAATTCCCCCTCCTTGGGCTCGAGCAAATCAGAAACGCAGTAAACATTTAAGGATCTATCATCAGGTATAGCTGCGACAAGAAGCGGATTGTAGAATCTCCGGGCATAATAATGGAGCGCTTTCCAGGTTCCGAAATAATCCAGTCCTGACCAGGAAGCAACTGGCCAGCAGTCGTTGATCTGCCAGTAGAGAGAGCCCATAATGCGGGGCATCTGGCTTCGGAAATGCTCAACGGCAATCTTCATCCCTTCTGCTTGAAGAATCTGACTTAGCCAGAGAAGCGACTCAAAATTTTTGGGAAGCCGGTAATGGTCGAGCATATAATGGAGAATAAGTCGATTCCCCTCAGGATGCTTCTGATGATGCTCCATAACAGGAGAGGTGATATTCCAGTCTTGGGGAAGAGTAAAGGTTTTGACTGTCTCAATCAAGGGGAAAGACTGGAATCCGAATTCGCTCATAAAGCGGTGAAACTTTTTCCTGTATTCCTCAAAAGGCTCT
>CAZPAX010000108.1:0-8124 GCA_964584535.1 uncultured Eubacteriales bacterium | reverse complement strand
TTTATTTTGATGAGATCGCCACGCACTCAATGGGTGCTCGCGATGACAGCGATAGTTAAAGGTGGGGACAGGCACCTTTTAAGGAGAAAAAAGGTGCCTGTCCCCATTCCTGCCTGCCATTCCTGGCCTGGCCACCCATCGAGTGATGCTTGTGCTCTTCCATCTCTAAGGCATGAATGGAGTTAGGAAAATTCAAGCGTTCTGCCACCAATTTTAGGTCAGGATGATCTCGTTCTGACCAGGAGCTCTTTTCTCCGCTTCTCATCAAATCTTTCAATGGCATAGCGGAGCGTTGTCCGAGGGATGGCTGGGCCATGATTGAGGAGAAATTTTTCAAGCCTTTGGACATCTCTTTTCCCAGCTTCTCTGAGAAGCCAGCCATTTGCTTTCTGGATGAGGTCATCGTCAGAAGAAAAAAGGGTGGAAGAAATATGATAGAGGGTGTCAAAATATTTTGCCTGGCGGGCAAGCTTGATAAAAGAGACGACTGATGCCCGCTTCACCCAGCGGTTTTGGGAAAATGCCCATTCTTTTATCTCCTCGACAAGTTCAGGATATTGCTCAAGAAGAGAACCCACGACCTCAGGACAGAGATAATCGACTAGGGCCCAGTTGTTGCAATAATTATGGGAAAGCCAGCGTTTGATGGTGAAGAAAAGATTCTTGGGAAAATCTCTCCAATATTTTGCCAGAATGAATATGGCCAAACCCTTCGCCTCTTGAAAAGGATGGGGAAGAAGAATTTCGCAAAGTTCTATAGCCTCATCCACTCCCCAATCTTCTTTAATAGTTTGATATAGCTCTTTGCCTAAATCCTCCATCTCTTGCGCCGAAAGTCCATAAGTGGCGATTTCTTCTTTAAAATATTTCTGCACCTTCCTTGCCCTCTCTTTGTTCTCTTTTTCTTTGAGTAGAGCGAGGGCTTTTCTGGCTATTTCTTCAGGAGCTAAATTTTTCTTTTTCACTTTTTTCCTCATCCCTCAGTAGCTCTTTTGCTTTGATTCAGCAGCAATAAAAAAGACAATTTTTTTCTTATCATCAATTTCATAAAAAAAGCGATAATTTCCAATTCGATAACGCCATGTTTCTGGTTTGAAACCTTTCAATTTCTTAATGTTTTTCCCAAAATGAGGCTGCTTTCGAAGCTGAGGATAGACAAAATCCTGAAGTTTCTTAATGATCTTTTCTTCTCTATTACCTAATTCCTTTTTTATATCGTTCTGAAACTGCTCAGTCTCAAAGATACGATATTCAGCCAATAAATTTTCCTTTTAACTTCTTTGCCTGTCTGCTTCCGACTTTCATTCTCCTGAGAAGATCCTTATTGGAAAGAATCTCCTCCATTTCGAATCTGTCTGCAAAGAGAGATTCTTCCAGTTGCTTCAGAGCAAGAGTTTCTATAGCATTGGATAAATTTCGATTTTCAGCAATCGCATAGGCAAGGAGAAGACGATAATCTTCATCAGAGAGTCTTAAGGTGACTGTTTTAGCCATGACACATTATCCTTCAAATTTATTCATTCTCATTCTATTTTATTTATTTTCATTTGTCAAAAGAAAATCTTTTAAATTTGACAGCACAGAGCAAAGGGACTATTTTAATCTTGATGAGAGAAGAATATCCTTCTTTTTTGACTCAAGATAGTGTGCCTTTTGATCCCCTTCAAATTGCCCTTCAAACAGAAGAGATCGTCAGCAAAGGAAAGTCTCGAAAATATACAGCTTTTTACTGCACAGGCGTCTATGGAGGGATTTCCACTGGATACACGGTTGGCTGTTGCCTGAGGTGTGTCTTCTGCTGGGTCGACTGGTCAAGGGATTTCCCTCAGAGAGAAGGCGAATTTTTATCTGCGGAGCAGGTATTTTCCAGACTGTCGGCCAATGCCAAAAAAAGCGGATTCAGAAAAATGAGAATTTCTGGAGGAGAGCCCACGCTCTGTTTTGATCATCTTGAGTCAGTCTTAGATCTTGTCAATGAAACTTCTCTGTTATTCATCCTGGAAACAAATGGCCTTCTTCTGGGAAAAGTCCCTGAGTATGCCCAGAGACTAAAAAAGTTCAGGAATATTCATGTCCGAGTTTCTCTCAAAGCTGGATCTAGTGAAGGATTTGAAAAAAGAACAGGCGGAAAAGGAGAATTCTACGAGCTTCCTTTTAAAGCCATAGAATATCTCAAACAGGAAAGAATAAGCTTCCATGTGGCAGCCATGACTGATTCCAGGCTCATGAGCGAAGAGGAAAGGCAGATGATGCTGAAGAAACTCAGGTTCATCGGCTACCGGGATTATCTTGAAGAGGAGAAATGCGATCCCTATCAAACAACCGTGAAGAGACTGGAGATGGCTGGCTTTAAGTTATGGAAATAACCATGATCGAAGCCCTTCTCTATGACAAATTATCGAATAAAAAAGTCCGCTGCCACATCTGTCAGAGAAGATGCCAGATAAAAGAAGGCGAAAGAGGATATTGCCTGACAAGACTGAACGAGCAGGGAAAACTTTACACTCTGATTTATGGGCTTATCTCCACGCTGGCAATCTCCCCTATTGAAAAAAAGCCAGTCCATCATTTTTTCCCTGGCTCAAAATGGCTTTCTCTAGGGAGCTTTGGCTGTAACTTTCGCTGCCCTGGCTGTCAGAACTGGGATATCGCCCATTCAAAAGCAGGAGAAGAGATCAAAGGGGCAAGATTCGTTTCTCCACAAGAATTGATCGAGATAGCTAAGAAAAACCGCTGCCTTGGCATTTCCTGGACTTACAATGAACCAACACTCTGGTTCGAGTATACGCTGGAAGGAGCAAAACTGGCGAAAGAAAATAATCTCTATACAAACTATGTGACCAATGGCTTTATAACTGCGGAGGCTCTGGATCTTATCGGCCCTTATCTCGATGTTTATCGGGTGGATTTAAAGGGATTTTCCAAAGATTCCTATAAGAGAATTGCCCATCTCAAGGATTTTTCAGGCATTCTGGAAGTCATTAAAAGAGCCAAATACAAATGGGGAATGCATGTGGAAATTGTGACCAATATCATTCCTGGATTCAATGACAGCGAGCGCGACCTGAAAAGGATGGCTGCCTGGATCTTCGAAAATTTGGGGGCGGATACTCCCTGGCATGTGACTCGATTCTTCCCTCATCTTGAGCTTTCTCATCTCCCGCCAACGCCCCTAAACGTTTTAGAAAAAATAAGAACAATGGGCCTCAAGCAAGGCCTCCATTATGTTTATTCAGGGAATGTTCCTGGCAGCCAAGGAGAAAATACCTTCTGTCCCCATTGCCAGGCAACTCTGATCGTTCGAGATGGGCTAAAAATGAAGGAATCTTATCTGAGTGAAGGAAGATGCAAATTCTGTAATTACTCAATAGCAGGAAGGTTTTAGACAGGGTGTATTTTCTTTTTTCTCCTCAGATCTCTCCTATTTACGAGAACCGAAGCGAATAAAGCAAGGAGAAGAACACAAACAGCAAGAATATCGACAAGCCTGGCATTAAGATCAAGGCCAGTCAGGGAATCAATAAGAAATTTTGTATAGGTCGAGGGCATGTCATAATGTCCAAGTTTCATCCTTACCTGCCAGTGCCATTGGGTGCTCGGGCAGAATCCAAATCCATACCAGATTCCTAAAATCGTCCAGGAAAAGGCTGTCAATAAGACAACAAGAAGATGGGCCAGCCTTGTCTTCTTCAAGAGCCAGCCTGAAATGATAAAAACTATTATTGCCGAATGAAAGACAAAAAAGAACTTGTCCAGAAAAGCATAAATAATCATTTCCGCTAGAATTCAAGGGATAAAACTTTTGCCCTGTCGGAAAAAAGGTCGCTGATATCTCTTCGACTATTCTGAGCCAGATAATTCTTGATAGCTTGAAAGCCAAGGTATTTGGCCGCCCGGGGAGGAAGATTCAATTCCGGATTCCCCATCTCATAGAAATCCATCAATTCCGCTCCTGTAAATTCTCCACAGCAATAGACCTCTCTCAGATAGGACTCATTCGCCGCACACCAGTTGAATACATCCCTCCTGAATAAAAAATGATCTGTGAATCGAGGACTCGGAAAAGCCAGAAAAGAAAAATAAGAAGCCATGCCTTCTGAAATTATTCGCCACTTCCATCCCTTCTCCTCAGGTACTTTTCCCCTCTTCAGATTCAAAAGAAAATGGGCATACTCATGGGCGAAGAGAATCCTGAGCAATCTGAAATCTCTGAATCTCTCCAGGCCAAAGCAGATAACAGGCCTTCTTCTAAAATCCATAACAAAGGCATCCGGGCTGAAAAAGCCGATGAAAAGATAGACCTCCGGTTCCTTTCGAGGAGGAACAATTCTCTGGCATCTCGTGTGGGCTTCAGTTATGATTTTTTCCGGAGGGCAGACAAAAATAAGATTTTTTAATAAGGAATAATCTGCAGCTTTGATTGCTTCTACCCTGTTTTTTAAAGTCCAGAAATCGATTAATGGGAAATGAGAAAAATAAGTATCTAAAAAATTCTTATGGGGCTGGTAATAGGAATCAAAATAAATTTTCCACTTCTCTTGATGGGAAGGAATTTTCTCCAGAAAATTGAAAAAATCCAGATAAAAGGAAAAAACCTTCATTCTATTTGACTGGATAAAGTCTTTCCTTCCAAGCAATTTTTTTCTTGAAAAGAGAGAGGCGGAAAGAATTAAAGAGGATTATCAGGGCAAGCCCAATAGTAAGAGGATGGAGAAATCCATAAAAAATACTTGTCTTGAATCTCAGAGCCAGGATTATTTTCATAGCCGATAGAACTGCAACTTGGAAAATGGGTAGAGTAATACTCTGATGGGATTCTAAGGCTCCCCAGAGAGAAAGATAAGGATAGATGAATAGAAAATAACAGACAAGGCTTACGAAAGCAAGATAATGGGGAGCACCCCCTATGGCTTCATAGGAATTTTTTGAGAAGCCATGCCAGAGCTCACTGAATCTCGTGTAAAACCTTACACTCATACACTTTGTACCATCGACAATACTGATTTTTCCTCCCTTCTGCTTGACTACCTTAGCCAGAGCCATATCGTCAACAATCTCACTCTTTACTGCCTCATAGCCTCCACAGGAAAGGAAAAAATCTCTCTTAATCAGCATAAAAGGCCCTATGCTAAAAGAAAGGCGCGAGTCTGAAGAATAATTGATGAGCTTGAAGGGAAGAAGAACAACAAAGGCAAAATGAATGAGAGGAAGGTAAAGCCTCTCAGACCAGGTTTTAGTAGTTAAGCCAGGAATGCAAGTGACAAAAATAGCTTTGTTCTTTTGAGCGGCAGCAAGGGCTCTCGATACGGAATTTGGCCTGTGAGTCGTATCTGCATCAGTAAAGAGAAACCACTCCCCTCTTGCCTTTTGCGAAAGTTGGTGACAGGCCCAGGTTTTCCCGTACCAGTTCGGAGGAAGTTCCCTGCCTTTGACAACTTTCAGTTTCTTAGAATAACGAGATAGCTCCTTGACGATTCTGAATGTCTGGTCAGTCGAATTGTCATCAAGGACAATGACTTCTAGATGAGGATAATTTTGTTTGAGGAGAGAACAAATACATTTTTTGATATTTCTTTCTTCGTTTCTGGCTGGGATTAAAACTGAAACGAGAGGAAGCGGCCCTTTCAAACGAAAATTTTTCTGATCCTTGAGCATCTTCATATTCTGGAGCATGTTTAAAAAAAGGAGAAGGAGAAAGAAAAGGACAAGGACCTGAAGGAGTTCCATTCTTTTACCAGCCAGAGACCTGCTTTATTTTCCTCATATAAGGCTCATCAATAAGCCTTTTTAAGCCCAGAAGGAGAAGAAAAGAAACGAGCAAAAGAATCTCTGGCCATGGCTTCTTCAAAAGCAGGCGCCAGAGAACAAGAACACTGGCAAAGCCTGTTCCCACAGCAAGGTGAAACATTCGGGTAGGAAAATAGATTAAGCCAATGATAACCCCGGCGATGAGGATGAGGAGAGGCTGCATTCCCATCAGAAATCCCATGGCGCAAGCAGCTCCTTTTCCCCCTCTTCCTTTGAGGAAGATCGGAAAGTCATGGCCCAGAACAACACTGAACCCGCAGAGCCAGATCCACCACGGGCCGAGGCTTAAAAACAGGCCAATAAAATAAGCGAACAAGCCCTTGGCAAAATCGAGCAGAGAAGCAATGACGCCATACTTTTTGCCGACAAGATGCCAGACATTTCTAGCGCCGACATTGCCTTCTCCGAGCTGGCGAATATCAATGCCTTTGGCCTTTTTGGCCACAATGTAGGAAAAAGGGATAGAGCCCAAAAGATAACAAAGAAGGCATGCTGATAAGATTTGAATGGCCATGCTTTTGATTAATAATTATAAAATTAAAACAGGGTTGTCAAATTCGCAGACTTCGTCAATTTCTCAGCTTCTTCTCTTCTTAAGGCATCAATTTCTGATTTTAGTTTGCCAATTTCTTTATCGACCTGGGCAATTCTGGAGGAGATATAACCCAACGGAAAGAAGATATTGACATAGCGATAATTTCTCAGATTTATCCCATAGAAATCTCCGACAAGGATATCCCTTTCTTTCAACAAGCAGCGAAGACATTCTTCATACTCCCTCAGATCCTTGCAAGCCCTCCTTTTCTCTTCGATTCTTTTTTCCATCGGAGGGAGCTTTGTTAGATTATCCAGGTAACCAATCAGCTTTATTTTATGAGGATTTGCCTTGTTCTCATTTGCAGGGAGATATCCAGCGGATAAAGAACTCAATAACAGAGCTAAGAGACAATATCTGCTAATAATTAACATTTTTTAATGGCAAAGCCTGACCCTAAAGTGACGCATTCTTCAGCTTACCCTTGACTTCAAAATATATCCGGCTATGAGGAGAATAGCTCCAATGATAATCAATACCCAGGTTATTCCAGAACTTGTCAATTTGAACAAGCGCAAGACTATGCCTAAAATGACTAATAAAAAACCCAAGAGTTTCATTTCTATCTCCTGTATTTTCCCATCAACTGACCTTGAGCCAGGATATGGCCTTCCATAGCTTTGAGAAGTTGCGCTTTTGTTGTTCCAGGCTCAAGATTGAGCTCTGTGTCTAGGGCATAGAGCTTGAAAAAGTATCGATGCGTACCGCCAGGCGGGCATGGACCGCCATAGCCAATCTTGCGAAAATCATTTGTCCCCTGCTTGGCTCCGTTTTCGAGAATCTTTTTTGGCGGAACACTCTCAGGAAGATCAGTGATGTTCGCTGGAAGGTTAAAGAGAACCCAATGGACCCAGGTTCCCATTGGTGCATCCGGGTCATCGCAGATGAGAGCAAGAGTCTTGGTGCCACTTGACACAGAAGTCCAGGCCAGAGGTGGAGAAACATCTTCTCCCTGGCACGTATACTTCGAGGGGATCATCCCTCCTTCGTCAAAGACTGAGCTGGTGATTTTGATTTCCATGTTATTTCCTCCTCTTGCCATCAAATTGGCTCCATTTATCTCATAAAAAGAGAAAAGAAGACCCAAAAAAAGAAACACCGAAAATATTTTCTTGAACATGCGAGACTCCTTCCCTCTTAAAAACTCAGTTCAATTGATTTACAAAAAGAAATACTCATTATCATTTTTAGGGCTATTTCTAGATTAATATTCTAGAGATAATGGGTAGGTTTTATTCTGCTCTCAGTTTCTTAGAAAATCCCTCCACCCAAAACGCTTATCTCATTTGGAAATATAAGAGCTTATTCTTTTTTTGTCAAGCTCCGTCAGAAAGCATCGACTCTCTATTTATCCTTCTTTTTTGCCGTTTCCTTTTTTTCCACTTAGAATTTTTGGTATCCATTCTCTTTCTCTATCGATAATATGGCGAACCCGCCATCCCTTCTTCTCCAGCTCCTGGGCAATAAAGCGGCGATGGCAGCGCCAGGCAAACCTCTCTGCACAGATGAAGACTGTTTTCTTTTCGCGGGCTATCTCCTCAAGCCTGCTGAGGCCCGCCTTGAATTCGGATGAAGCAGTGAAATTCTGGTAGCCTTCCCTCCGATACCCGCCGAGTTCCTCTCCCAGATAGATGTAAACAAGGCCTTCATTTTTCAGGAGGATCGCCAGATTTTCTCGCTTGAAGTGTTCGAACTGACTTGAAGGGAATCTTCTCACATCT
>CAZPAX010000107.1:0-8165 GCA_964584535.1 uncultured Eubacteriales bacterium | reverse complement strand
CGCATCGAAAAATTTAATCTTAAGAGGGAGGTATGCTTATGGGCAAATACCTTGCCATTATCGGAGGCCTGATTGCCATGGCCGCGGGAGTTATTCTGGTCATTTTCGTCTGGTGGCGCGAATTCTATGAACTCATTTTTGGCTGCATTCCCCCCGTCCTCTTCTTCGGCGGACTCATTGCTATTATTGCCGGAATCAGCAGCATTAAAGATGCCATGAGAACAAAAAAGCTCGAAGAAGAGACAAAAGAGAAAGGAGAAGAAAAAGCTTAACAAATCCTGTCTAGGCTCGTTTGCCTACTGCCAAAAACTTGTGTTAATATTTTCTAGGTGGCTAATTTTCTTTTCATCTTTTTTTCAATAGCTCTTTCTTTCCTCTCTCCTACAACAAAGAATATTGAAAAAGCGTTTCTCCAAAATGAAGCGAAAACCCTCTATTATCTTTTCTCATCCGAGAGCCATATAAACATTTCCCTCCCGGAGCCAATTTCTTATTCTGACCAACTCTCTCCTCAACAGGCCTATTTTCTTTTTCAGCAGATATTCCAAGCATTCACGACTTTTGAATTCTATTCATCGAGCGAATTCCCTCTCTTCCCTGATAAGCAGAATTTTATCCTCAGAGCAAGATGGTCGTTCAAAAATAACAAGAATAACAACCAATATGTCTTCCGGATTTTTTTCTATTTGTTGAATGAAAAGTCCGTCACAGGCTCCTCTTCTTCCCTCCGAACAGATAAAAGAGCTAAAAAAATCCAGAATATCTGGAAAATAACAGAAATTAAGGCTGAGCAACTTTGAGTTCTCTAAAGCAGTCTTTCAGGAAAAAAGGATTTTTCTATTGCTTCCTTCTTGGGACCCTGCTCTCTTTCCTTTTCCTTATCTCTTACTTTCTTATTCCTCCGCTCATTTCTTCCAACTACTATCAGAAAAGCCTCAGCCTTTTGAGAAAGAAATCTCTGGCGATCCAGAAAGAATTTTCCGCCCTCATGGCTGATCTCCAGGAGAAACAGAAAGCCATCTCAAGTTTTCCTTTTCCTAGAAAGAGAGAGGAAATATTTGCCTTGTTCAAAAATATCAGCCTGGCCAAAGAAAAAGAGGGGATCGGCTATTATGACTCAAGCGGAAGTCTAACCCTCTGGCTGGGCAATGTCACAGATCTGGAGCCTCTTTTTTCAAGCACTGAAGGAGAGGTCTTAAACAGAGAGCCAGAGTCTTCTTTTCTCGTCCGCTATAAAGCTTCTGTTTATCTCGTCTTAAGACAAAAGGTCAACGGCGAGGATCATGTTGTCTTCTATCGGCTTCTAGCCTTTCTCCCTCAATTTCAAACACCATATCTTCAAGAATACCACTTTCTAAAGCCAGGACTTCAAAGGAATTGTGATATTAATTACTGGGATTTCCGGGAAGATGTTTCAGGATTCGAGAAAATTTTTTCAAAATACAAGGATGAATATATAGGACAGCCAAGGCTTCAGAACGAAATTCAGACTATGTTCTTTCCTTTAAGAAACGAGAAAAAGATAATTATCGCCACCGTCACTCTCAGCTCGCCATCACTCTCATCCTCTATTTCCACAAAAAAAGAAAATCTGATTCTTATTTTTTATTTTCTTATTGGGATTTCAATCATTTTCCTCATCTTCCATTTTGCCCAAACTGCCTTATTTTCTAAAGAAAAAAACCCGCTCTCTCTATTTCTCTTAGTTGCAGCCCTCATCTGCCTCCGCCTAATATTCTTCCCTATCAGCAACCTAGAAAAGATCAGGTCTGTTCCTGTTTTCTCTCCCTCCCAGGCCAGTTTTTTCTCCTTCTGGAATCTGACCAAATCTCCGGCTGATATTTTCCTCACTTCTTTATGTCTTTTTTTTGTCATAAGCTGCCTGGCCATTTATTTCAAAAATCTTTTCGAAATAAAGAAAGCCCATCCTTCTCTTCTTTTTTCTTTAGCGGCAAAGATCGTTCTCATCATTGCTTCTCTCTTCCTCGTTTTTGCTTTTCAGAATATCCTCTGCAGCCTTATCCTGAACTCCAATATCAACCTCCTCCGCTTTTCTTTTAACCTCTCTTTCTTTCTCCTTCATTTTAGCGTCCTCCTTCTCTCTCTCAGTCTTTTCCTCCTCCTCTTTGCAGCATTGCGAACAGTCGCAGCCTTTTCCTCCAATTTTCTTCTTCCTTTCTTTATCCTTATTTTTGGCTTGGGAGTCTCTTTTTTCCTTATCAAAGAAAGATATCCTTTTCCCTTCTTCCTCCTTCAAATAGCTATGATTATTTCCATTTTTCTTTTGTCCTTTTTCCCCAGGGCTTTAAAAAGAAAAGATATTCTCTTTGCATGTTTTCTTCTTGGAACATTTTTTATCTCCATTTCACTTGGCCATTACACCTGGAACCGGAATCGCTTCCTCATCCAGGGCTTTCTCAAAAATATCATCCTCTCCCAAGAAGACTGGGGAAATTTTCTGATAGAGCAATCCTTTCCTGAAATCGAGAAGAAGAGAAATGCTATAGTTTCCTTTTTGCACACTTCCAAACCTTTTGATTTGGCCCGCTCACTCTTGGAAGAAACTCTGATTGCAAAATTTAACTGGTATTCAAGCCTGGAAATTGTGAATCCAGAGGGAGACATCCTTTCCAGTTTCTCCTTGAATATCCCTAAACTCTTTCGGCCTGAGTTTCGTCTCCCCTTGAGCCAGAACTGGGTCAAATCCCGACTGATTATTCCCTTCATGGGAAAAGAGAAAGATTTTATTGTCGCTTATAAAGATTGGTTTGAGAATGAGAACTACCTAGGGAGAACAACCCTCTGCCTCTCCGTGGACTATGAGCTACTGCCTTTTCTTTATTCGGCAAACCCCTACTACGAGCTCCTCAGAGTTAGCTCCATCCCATCTCTAAATCAAATTGATTTTGGATTCGCAATTTTTGACTTGAAGGGGCAATTGATTTTCAATCCCAGCAAAATCTCCTCAGGCATCCCGCCCATTCTGCTGCAAAAGATTCGTCCTTTTCAGACTTCCTTGTGGTCAACCTTTTCGGACAGGAAGAATACTTATACGTCTTTCTTTTTCCAGGCGAAGAACCGGATCTACTCTCTTTTTCTGCCCCAAAAAAAGTTTATTCACTTCTCTCTTGAATTTTTAAAACTTCTTTTTTTCTATCTTCTCCTCCTTTTCCTGGTTGGTCTGTCGGTCCTTGCTCTTGGAAAGAGAAGATTCAGGCAATTCTTTTGGTCTTTCTCCAACCGCGTTTATGCTTCTTTTATGGCTATCGCTTTGATCCCTCTTCTTCTCTTCACATTTTTCACCCGAAGCTTTTTCAGCCGGATTTTCACCCAGCAGTTCATTGAAAAAGCAGAAGTCCACGCCACCTTCGCCCGCAGCCTGATGGAAGACTTCATCTTTCTCCAGCAGGAAGAAAAAGCAACCACCCTGTCTCTTTCTGAAGATTTGGTGCTCTGGATAAGCTCCACTATTGCCAATGATGTTAATCTTTACAAGGAAGGGAGGCTCGCTTCTTCAAGCCGCCGGGAATTTTTTGATTCTGGACTCCTCCCTGAAATCATCGACGGAGAAATTTATTATAAAATCCAGTTTGAAAATAACCCTTTCTATACCCAGAGGCAAAAAATCGGGACATATTCCTTTTACACCCTGACCATTCCCTATTCTTTACAAGACTCTCTTCTCCTCATTTCCCTCCCCTTTCCTTTTGAACGCCAAGAGATATCAAAAACAACAGAAGATTTGATCGAATTCCTGTTTTTCATCTCGGTCTTTTTTATAGCCTTAGTCCTTATCTTTGCCCGAGGTATCGGAGCGACTATTATCACCCCCATTAAAAAACTTCTGGCAGGAACGCGGGAAGTCAGCCTGGGCAATCTCGAGATTTCTATTGAACACAAGTCGAGAGATGAAATGAAAACCCTTGTTGATGGCTTTAACGCCATGATCAAAAATCTAAAAAGGCATGAGCAAGAATTGGCGGAGATGAGCAAAAAAGCGGCTTGGGCGGAGATGGCTCGCAAAGTCGCCCATGAAATCAAAAATCCTCTCACTCCCATCCAGCTTTCTGCTGAACACATTCTCCAAGTCTATGAAGACAGAAAGGGCAACCTTGAAAAGGCACTCAAAGAATCAGCCTCCTATATCATCAGCGAAGTTGAAAACCTGAGGAAAATTGCTCAGGAATTCTTAGAAATCTCAAAAGAAAGCGGACTGCAGAGAGAGCTTTTCGATTTGAGGGAAATTATCGAAGAGACAATATCGCCCTATAAAAAAATGCTCTCCCAAAGAATCAAATTCAAGGAAAGATATGAAGGAGAAGGATTTGCCTTCGAGGGAGACAGGTCTAAGATAAGAATCGCTCTTCGAAATATCATCATCAATGCCATTGAAGCCATTCGTGGCAAGGGGGAAATAGGGATCAAGCTGATCAGAGAAAAAGAAAATTTCGAGCTCGAAATCAAAGATACAGGCACAGGAATGGAAAAGGATATGCTGGAAAAAATATTTGAGCCCTACTTTTCCACCAAGGATGTTGGCACAGGATTGGGACTTCCTATTGCCAAGAAAATCATCGAAGACCATGGCGGATCCATCCAGGTTTCAAGCGAACTGAAAAAGGGCACGACTGTCGCCATTACCTTTCCTGTTAACTCAAAGTAGAAGATTCTCACTTGGCGATGTATGGATTCAACCTCCACAGACAATAGAAACCATCATTTCCCGCACCGCAGCTAAAGAGATAATCGCAGCTTTTCGAGGATAACTCAGGGAGGATAAGTTTATTATGGCTTTTTATCTGAACAACCTCCTGGCCAAAGGACGGACTATCCTCCACACTGGAAGTAATAAAACAAAAAAGAGCTTCCTTCGAGTGAGAAAGGCTATCAATAATCGCTCAGGGCCAAAGCCCAGAACGATTTTCTTTTTGTCCCTCTTCACCTCTGTCACACGTCCTAGAATTTTGGCTCTTGGAATGATATCGTCTATTTCGGAGGTACTATCTCCCTTTATGAAATATGAATCGCCCTTCTTCCCTACTACCCGATGGATAATCAGCTTCCCTGTTTTAGGATGAACAAAGGCCACAACATCGCCAAGAAGAGGTGGAGCACTGAATAAAGGGGACAAGGTGATGAAATCGCCATCCTTGATAAAAGGAGACATGCTAAAACCCTTGGCTCGGAATCTGAAAGGTGATTTCTTGCTGAGCACATCTTGAATGAGATTCGTGAGAGCCTCTCCAGAAATGGACAGTTCGCTCTTGGCCTCTGCTTGAAGCGGCAGGTTATTTTTTTGAAACTTCAACAATCATTCTCCTCTTGAGGAGTTCCTCGACAAAACCTGTAATGCTTTTCAAAACTCAGATGATATGATACCTGATATTATTTACTGGCACAATTCTAAATATTTTTTGCATATCAAATTCAGCTTTCCTGTCAAGAAGTAGCAAAACGTTGGGAGGCGAAGGCAATAATTCATGTGACATCTCATATTGGGCGGGGTGGATGCCGCCCTGAAGCCCCCGTAGCGGAGGGGGGACCCATTGCTTTTCTGATGGGGGGAACCGACGGGACTGGTTCCCTCGGGGTCCGGGGGCTAGGGGCGGCTTCAGCCCGCACAGAGAATATAACTTCATTTACTGCTTTGAAATGAGTAACTGCATAGTACCCCCATAACATTTTGCTGCTTACTTTCAAGAAATAGAGCTGGAATTTTTTTCGCACTTGTGGAAAAATGGATTTTTGTAAAGACGATGCAAAAAATTCTAGTCACCTACTTCAGCCAGACAGGAAACACAAAAAAAATTGCCGAAGCCATCTTTGAAACATTAGAAGGCGAAAGGACAATTAAATCCGTTGAGGAAGTTGAATCAGCTGACCAATATGATCTCATTTTTATCGGCTTCCCTGTCCATTCCCATAGCGTCCCTTATAAGATTGAGAATTTTCTCAGAAAAATCCCCAGAAACAAAAAAATCGCTCTCTTCTCCACTCACGGTTCACTCAGCGGAGGAAGGCTTGCTCGAGAAGCAATTGAACATGCCATAGTCCTCGCCTCGCGAGCAAAAGTTGTTGGCACTTTTTCCTGCCGGGGGAAGGTTTCTCTGGAGGCCCGTGAAATCCTGAGAAAATCCCCTGAACACGAAGCATGGACAGACATGGCTGCCTCAGCTGGCACTCACCCCAATGAGAGCGATTTAGAGGATGCCCGAGCCTTTGCCAGATGGGTTGTGACACTCAGTCTCCACAGCCATCATTAAGAGAGCAGCAAT
Source organism: uncultured Eubacteriales bacterium (assembly GCA_964584535.1). Taxonomy (GTDB): domain Bacteria; phylum Acidobacteriota; class Aminicenantia; order Aminicenantales; family CAZPAX01; genus CAZPAX01. Next base: position 1,890 of record CAZPAX010000107.1, on the reverse strand, counting down.
CTTTTTGACCCTCACCTTTATCCTCTCCCCTTAAGGGAGAGGAAAGGTGAGGGAATGGGGAGTTTTTTCATTCAATTGGTGAAATCCAATAGTTTCTTCTTGCTTATTTTTTGCCGACAATTTTAAAAATAAAAAAAAGAAAAAGGCTGAGCACAAGGCTGAGGACAAGACTTGTCGCCAAGGGGAAGTAAAAAGTGAAATTCCCTTTATGAATAAGGATATCGCCAGGCAGCCTTCCTACCCATCTCAATTTCCTTCCCAGCTTGATTAAAAATCCAAAGATTATGGCAAGAGATCCAGCAATAATCAGAAAATTGCCGATATTCTTCAGCATCCTTTCTTCAATCTTTGCTTTCCTTGAGCTCGATGAGTACTCGATTGAAGCTTACTGGGTGAATAAAGGCAATCAGGCTCCCTTCAGCTCCTTTTTGCGGCTTTTCCTGGACAAACTGGATTCCTTTTTTTTTGAGCTCTTCCATGACTTTTTCTATTTCTTTAACCTTGAAGCAGAAATGATGAATTCCTTCGCCTCTCTCCTCTATGAATTTGGCCAGAGGGGACTCCTCCTCAAAAGGAGAAACCAACTCCACAGATGGCCCTTTCTCCAGATCAAGATGGACAAGCCTTACTCCCCTCTCCTTGATTTCTTCGATTTTTCTGGCTTTGACGCCGAGCAGCTCCTGCCATCTTGCCAGACTCTCTTCAAGATCTCTTACAGCAATTCCTATGTGGTCGATTCTTTCTATTCTCATCTTAGTTAAAACTTTCTTTTTACCCGGGCGATAATCTTCTCGGCAACTGTGTAAGGATCCAGTTTGCGCCTATAAATCTTTTCAACAAAATCTTCGAATTCTGAATCGTCGATATTTTGACTTATAACTCTATCAATTTTTTCTCTGGTGATATCTCTCAACATCCAGGAAAGAAGTCTTTTTTTGCGACAAGCTTGAATTTCCTCATCTCTTGTGGAGATAAATTTTGCGATCTCCTCCATCAGAGCTTCAGTACCTTCTCCCTTTATAGCCACAGTTTTAACCACTGGTGGAATGTCCTTATCCTTGCAGCCCAGGTTGAGCATGGCTTTAAGCTGTTTTTCCATTTTATCAGCTTCCGGCAGATCTGCCTTGTTGAGGACAAAGATATCGCCAATCTCCATAATGCCAGCCTTAAAGGCCTGGATCTCATCCCCTGTTCCTGGAGTTAAAATGACAAGGACAATATCTGCCAGCTTGACCACCTCCACTTCATCCTGGCCAACCCCGACTGTTTCGACCAGGATGACGCCTTTGCCAGCAGCCTCAAAGATGGCAATGGCTTCGCCCGTGGCTTTAGCCAATCCCCCCAAATGGCCCCGGGTAGCCATGCTGCGGATAAAGACCTCAGAATCCACGCTGTGCCGCATCATCCGAATCCTGTCGCCTAGAATAGCTCCTCCTGTAAAAGGACTTGAGGGATCAACAGCAACAATCCCGATTTTCTTTCCGTCCTTGCGGAGAACGCAGATCATCTGGTCAACAAGAGTACTCTTTCCAGAACCTGGAGCTCCGGTTATTCCCAGAACAATGGATTCCCGCCGGAGAGGGAAAATTTTTTTCATCAGTTCCTGGGCTGCAATTCCATTGTTTTCCACAAGCGAAATAGCCCTGGCAATAGCCCTGGGATTTCCTTTGAGGATGTCTTGAACTAAATCCATAGATCTAATTTTCTAATACTCGGAGAGGACTTTCTGGGCGATGATCCAGCGCTGTATCTCAGAGGTTCCCTCTCCAATCGTGGCCAGCTTTGAATCTCGATAAAATTTCTCCACAGGATAATCCTTGGTAAAACCGTAGCCTCCAAGGATTTGAACAGCCGTAGAGGAAGCTTTAACTGCCAGTTCGCTGGCAAAGA
>CAZPAX010000106.1:0-8331 GCA_964584535.1 uncultured Eubacteriales bacterium | reverse complement strand
GGAAAGAACTCTCTTTGAAAGGCAAGCCTTCCTTTAGATTAGCAACAACAGCCAAGGGCCAGCCTGGATGTTCGCTTCTTTCTCTCGCTCGCCTGACCATGGGCAAAGAGAAATCTGAGCTCACCAGGCGCAAGCCTCGTCTAAGGAAAAGGCTTGAGAACCGGCCATAGCCGCAGGGCACATCTAGAGCCAAAGGGCTTTCCTGGCCAATTTTCTTCAGAATCTTACGGAGAATTCTCTCTTCCCTTCCATGGACAATTTTCTGATCCAGACCACGGTATCTTTTCCGCTCGTAATCTTTAACCTCGTCTTCCCGGAAGGGAAGATTAAGAGAAGAAGACATATTTGGGATTTTCCTCAATTGTTATTTTTTCCGGATGGAAACTTATTTCTTCTCCATCCCGGTTTAGAACTTTTTTGACCGGCCTCTCGAAACTAAGATCAAAGGCCGGCCCCTTTGTCCAGCAGAGAGCAAAAGATTCCTCTTCTTTGTTGAATAAAAATATCTCTGCCTTCTTGTCTTTGATCTTGGAGACAAAGAGACTTTTATCAAGAAGTTTGACCATGGTTTTAAAGGCAGAGAAACTGGGCCGCTTCCTCCAGGGAAGATTGCGGCTGTCAATCAATCCATAGCCAGGCGCAACAAGCTGCCACCAGTAAATTCTCTGGATATGACCGCTGGCCAGACAGATAACAAAATAGCGAACAAGATAATTGGCCTGTTCTTCCTCGCTGATATTGGGCTTTCCTGAAGCAGGAGAGTATTTGCCTGTCCCCTTCAAGGGCCAGTTGACTTCTGTGACCCAGAGGTCGCGACCTCTCAGGCCGGAGCTATCGACAATTGCCCTCAGGAGTGAAACCTTTCTGGCTGTCGTCATTCCAAACTGAGAATTCTCAGGAGCTCCCTGCCTGTCAACATAGAGAAGAGAGCTTACTTTATCAAAAGCAAGGATATCGAGAGTTGGAGGATAGAGGTGAAACTCAAAATCAATCACTGCTGGCCCGACTAGCTTGACGGCATATTTCTGGGCCAGATTTAGGCTAGGCAAGGCAAGCTGGAGGTATTCCTTGTAATCCCAGACTCCCCATTTTGTCCTGTTCCAGGCATGGCCAACCTCATAAAAAAAGCAAATCCTGTTAAACCGGGAAAAAACTTCCTCCACAAATGTCTTCCAGGAGGAAGAAAAGGTAACATCCTCTCTTCGCTGGAGCAGGGCAATAACAAAGTCGATGCCATTCTTGTGGAGAAGCTCGAGGAATTTTCCATAATAATCAAGTTTCCCTGCTTCCCAGGAAGGAATCCGGACAAGGCTGTGTTTGACTCCAGCTTCTTTCAAATTCTCAATTACCTCCCGATTTCTTTCCTCATGGGGAGAGACAGAGAGAGCAAAGGCATTCTCAAGCTGTACCGGCTGCCCATACATCTTCTTTAAATTTCTCAGATAGAGTTTTAGAACAGGCAGGGCAAGGTGAAGATTTGAGGTAAAGAGAGTGAGATATGTATCGACATGCTTCAAATGATGGCGGAACCTTTCTAAGCGTGGGGCCACATTATGAGGCTGGTCGGCAAAGGCGTTCCACTCGAATTTAAAGCTCATCTCACTAAATCCTTAATTTACGGGCCAATTGTCTCAGGCGCAACTTCTTTTTAAATTCCACATAAAAAGAGTATCTTTTTTTATTCACTCTGTACCAGAGCCATAGGAATCTCGATGGAGGAGCACCTCCCAGATACTCGCTCAGGAAAAAATACTGAAAAGGAGCTGGGACGCCGAGGCGGACAAGATTTTTTACTCCTCTTGAAATGCCTATCTTTGAATAGAGGCGAATCCGGTTGGTATCAATGAGATAAAAATGGAATTCTCCTTTCTCATCCTTTTTGACCAGGATATTCCCATCAGAAAGATCTCGATGGAGGAAGCCTTGCTTGTGGCAGGCTGAAAGATATCGGGAGAGAGCCACTAGGAGCTCGGAAAGCTCTGGCTCCAGAAGTTCCCGAAATAGATAACGGATTTCTCTACTATCAGCAATTCTTTCTGCCAAAAAAAAGCTTTTCTCCAGAAATCCTCTCTTTCTTTTTTCGAGGTAAGCAATGGGGAAAGGAGTTTCTATTCCCCGCTCCACTAAGGCTGAGGCTCCCTGCCAAGATTTCAAAGCTTTGGAGGCCAAAAACATGTATTTGAGCTTTTGTAGGCCGCTGGGACGAAATTCCTTGATCACAACTTCCACATTTTTTCCATTCTGAAGAGGAAGCCTCAGAGCACCAACACGGTTGCGACTTTCCAGCAAGAGCTCTGTTTCCGGCTTTCCCAGAAGAAGCTCACAATCCTGAATGGAACTCAAAAGTACGGGGTCATCGTAGTCGGCCTGGATCCGTCCAGAAAAAGGAGGAAGTGAAAGACTCCGGCCATAGATTTTCTTTCCCAAATTATCTCCTCTGACTCTCATCAAAGTCCATGTCTAAAATTTCTCCTTATGATTTCGAGGAAGACCCGGCCGATGGCCTGGGGAGAAAATTTTTGCCTGACAAGCTCATATCCTTCCAGGGCAATTTTTTCCCTTAAAAGCTTATCTTTTTTAAGCTCCAAGATGGCTTTAGCAAGTAATTCTGGCCTGGGCTCAGGCAAGAGAAAGATATTTTCCCGGTGAGTAAAAAACTCCTCCACAGCAGGCGTGCGAGAAGTGATGACAGCTTTTTTCATGGCCATTGACTGGAAGATTTTATGGGGGACAACACGCCTGGCTTTTTCTGTTTCTCCAAAAATTCCAAGGCAGATATCTGCTGAGTCAATTCTCTGGACAAGCTCTTCCTGAGGGAGCCAGCCCTCAAAGTAAACATTTCTCAGACCAAGACGAGAGGAGAGAGTTCTGATTTTGTTAAGAGTCTGGCCCGAACCTACAAGTTTGAATTTAAGAAAGCGATCTTCTTTAAAGACAATATCTGCAGCCTGGATGATGACTTCGACTCCATGGAGAGGAAGAAAAGATCCATAAAAGAGGACTGTAAAACGATCTCTTTTTTCTTGAGGCTGGCTGGAGAAAGGCTTATAAAGGCTGTCATCAAAACCGACAGGCAAGACTTCAACCTTGTTTGGAGAGAGTTTGTATTTCTGGCAGTAATAATTCTTGTGAGCATGAGTATCAGCCAGAACAAGGTCAGCCAGCTTGAAAGCCCAGCGATCGATCTCAAAATTCCACCAAGCCGAAAGAGAATGGGCAGGCTTTCTTTTCCAATCCGATATTTTTGTCTCATACCGCGAAGCTAAAGGGTCAAAGATAATTTTCTTTGAAATGAGGGTAGAAAGGATTTTGGCCAGCGGCACATCCTTCTGACAGAATTCAGGAACAAGAAAGAAATCAATCTTCCGGCAAAACCTTAGCCAGCGGAAAAAAAGAAGGGGATATCTTGACCAGAACTTATATTTTTGCGCAATCCAGCATTGGGAAACTTCAACGCCATTGAGACTCAACCCTTTTTTTATTACAGCCTGCCGCGGATAGGAAGGATCGCCAGCGCCAAAAAAACAGAGTCTCATTTCTCTCGCTATTTCCTTTTTTAAATATCACCCCTTCTTGCCTTCTGTCAATTGAATGTAGCTTTGACCGCCATTTATGGGCCAATAACTACAATAAAGAAGGTAGAGATTTACTTCATTTTAAAAGCAGGGAGGCGCGGGAGATCTAAAGGAATGTCAAGGCAAGTAATTTCAGAAAGCCCTGGACAAGCTATAGGTTTAATCGAGGATCAATAAAATTAGAGGCAAGCTAAAAATATATGCACTGGCATGACTAGAATATTTCCTTCTAAGATCTTGAAATCGGACTTGGAAAGGAGAATCCCTCCTCCAGCCTTCTTTAAGTGCCTGAGATTTTCCGCGCGGATTCTTTCCTGATATTTGACTTCGATCATTTGATGAAGCCGGCGATCTTGGAAAATCAAAAAGTCCACTTCATAGTTTGGCTTCCAATAAAAAACATCTCCTCCGAACTTTTTCTTCAGATGTGCAGCAACTATGGATTCCACGAGCCTGGCTTTATTGAAGGGAATCATCAGGTAATCCATCCCAGTTCTCCACGCATCTAGCGATCCCCTCGACCAGCTCAACAAAGCCTGAAAAATAAATGGATCCTGGAAATAAATTTTTTTTTGGCTTCGAAAAGCCGGGGAGGGCCGATCCAGACTCTGGGACTTGAAAAAAATATTCCAGAGGAAAAGAAGTTCAAGGTCTTCAGCATAATCTCTGGCCGTATCATGCTTTCCGATATCTGTCTCTCTAGAAATATCCCTCCAGTCAAAAGGATTTCCATGCCTTTCTGAGATCCAAGTGATGATTTCTCTCAGATAGCTTTCTCTCTTTCCTATTCTGGCCACCTCGCCGATGATGGAGTCTCTGTGTAATTCATAGACGAAATCTTCCACTTTCCCCGCTTTTAGAAAAGAATTGATAGACCTTGGGAATCCTCCGGTCAATAGAAATTGGCTAAAGAGAGAGGCGAGTTTTCCGCTTAGGACTGAGAGGCCGGGGATTCTCTCCTCAAAATATTCGAGATCTCGAGCAAAAGAGAAGTAAGGGATCTTGTCTTTCATTTCAGGGTCAAAGGCGATTACGTATTCCCTGAAGGAAAGGGAGAGGAGCATCTTATCAAGCTCAGGTCTCTCCCCTCTTCGTCCAGGCATTCTCTCTCCCCCCCTTTTTAAGTCCACAGCACTCGAACCAGTCACAATGGTTGTGGTCTTAACTAAAACTCCTTTGTCTGAAAGAGCCTTGATTCCTATCGCCCAGTCTTTGATGAAAGTTATCTCATCCAGGAAAAGAAAAAGCCGGTCTGACCTGATAGCAGGTTTCAGAAAAGCGATCTGACCATCAATCAAATCAATGAGCTCTTTAAGATTTCTGATTCCCGCCAATTCACAATCCAGATAAAGAACACGGCGAGGATCTATATTCTTTTTTAACAGACTTTCGATGAGGATCTTTAAGGCCGTTGTTTTCCCTATCTGCCTAGGACCGCGAATGATATAGATCAAATCTTCGTCAAGAAGAATTTCATCAATTAGACTGGGGTGCCAACTCAACCGCGCCTGGCGAAATTCGGTGATATGCTTATCCTGACTTATAGCAGACTTATCCGCCCACCAGGGATTATGAATTGAAAGCCGCTCTACGGTCATTTTGGCCAGCATATTGGCCAAAATATTTGAATTTTGGCCATTTCATTGGCCATATTACCATAAACTATCATTTTGTCAAGCTCTTTATTGCTTGACGCCTTTATCGCATTTGGAGATTGACGGCAAAAAGACAAATAATATATGCTAGAAACGGAGAAAAAAATGGCTATTGATCCTGAGCTTCTTAAAATTCTAGCCTGTCCTTTATGTAAGGAAGAGGTAAAATTGACACCTGATGGAAAAGGCCTCAAGTGTTCGAAGTGCCACCGCATTTATCCTATAAAAGATGACATCCCAGTCATGATTATCGAAGAGGCAACCATTGAACCGGAACCAACCATACATTGATTTCTCCGCTCAAAAAAAATTTCTTCTCATCAGGCTGAGGCGAATCGGTGATGTGATCATGACTACCCCTGCCATCTCTGTCCTCCGCAAGGGCTTTCCTCAATCTTCTATTTCCTATATCGCTGAAAAGCCCTACCAGGAGCTTGTTGAGGGAAATCCCAATCTTTCGAGAGTTTTTGCCATAAATAAGAATCAGAACCTGGGAGATTTCCTTCGGCTCATCCGCGAGATTCGAAAAGAAAGATACGATGCTGTCCTTGACTTTCATGGCGGGCCAAGGGCTTCCCTCCTGACTCTCTTCTCCAGAGCCCAATTGAAAATCGGCTACAGAACAAAATACAAAAGCTTTATCTATGATATCAAGATTCCCCGCAGCCGAAAAAATGCTTTCTTTCATAGCGCTGAAAACCATATCAACTTGGTTAAAGCCTTAGGAGTCAATGTCGACCGTTTACCCCCTCTCCTCCTCCCTCAACCTCGAAAAGAAGAGGTGGAAAGAGTGAAAAGATTGAGGAAAGAAAATTCTCTGGAAACCTCAAAGGCTGTTGTCATTCATATCAGTGCTGGAAACAAATTTCGCGACTGGGGAGTGGATAATTTGGTCGAGCTGGCAAATCTTCTCGGCCATGTTCATGGTGTGAAAACCGTTCTTATCGGCTCAGAGGAAGACAGGCGGGCTGAAGAGGAAATCCTGAAGAAAAGCCAGTTTCCCCTCTCCCTTGTGGGCAAGCTCAGCCTGATGGAATTGAAGGAAGTTATCTCTCTCTCCGCCCTCTTTGTCGGCCCTGATAGCGGCCCGATGCACATTGCTGCTTCCACCTCAACTCCTATTGTTGCTTATTTCGGGCCAACTCTTCCAGCTCATTTTGCACCCTGGCAAGCCAGGGTCCATCTTATCGAAAAAGAATTTGAGTGCCGGCCATGCAGACAGAAGAGTTGCCTTTATCGGGACTTCCGCTGTCTGCGGAGCATCACGCCGGAGGAGGTCTTCAAAGCCTGTTTGGAATTCTTGTAGGATGAAAGCGATAAAAATTAAGAAAGAGGGAAGTATCTGGAGTTCTCTACTTCCCCTGACGATCGCGGTTTGCCTCCTTTTTTCACTCATCTCGATCAGCCTTTTCCAGATTTTTCTTTTCCTCGCTTTCATCTTCTGGACGATCACACTCGCCCGCAGAGAAAGAGAACTTTCATTTCCTTCCTTTTTCTGGCCTTTGCTTATCTACGCCGCACTATCCCTTGTTTCCTCTTTTTTCTCTGTCAATCCAGAAATGAGCCTCAAGGATTCAAGAGAGCTCCTCCTCTATGCGATTATCCCAATTGTCTATACAGGTTTTGCTAAAGAAATAGATATTACAAGAGCCAACCTGGCTCTCCTCGCTTCTGCCTCTGCAAGTGCGGTCTATTCTATTTTTTATTATTTCTTCAAGTCCTCACCAGGAGAGAGGATCAGCGGCTTTATGGGCCACTATATGACCCAGGCTGGTCTTTTGGTCCTTTTTGGCGCTGTGGCCTTGAGTATGCTCTTCTTTTCCCGGGAAAAAATAAGATTCCTCTGGGCCCTGAGTTTTGTTTTAGCCCTTGCGGCCTTGATCTTGACTCTGACCCGAAGCGCCTGGATTGGTCTGATTGTTGCTCTCTGTCTCATCCTGCTCTTCTGGAAGCCTCTGACTTTAGTCATCGTCCCGCTGGGTTTGGGCCTTCTTTTTCTACTCAGCCCCCAACACATAAAACAAAGAGCAGTCAGCATCTTTAGCCTGAAAGGTTATTCCAACCAGCAAAGGATTGAGTATTTTCGGGCAGGAATAAATATCATCTGCGATTTTCCCCGTTTGGGTACAGGACCGGATACAGTGGACATGGTTTTCCAGAATCCAAAATATGGACTCTCCGCAGAAGCCAAAAGGAATGTCCATCTCCACAATAATTTCATCCAGATTGCTGCTGAGAGAGGAATTGCCACTTTTCTTGTCTGGCTCATCTTTATCGGATGGACGTTCATTTCCCTCTGCGGACTTCTCAGGAACAAAGACCCTTCTCTCCGCACCCTCACTGTGGCAGCCCTGGCCTCATTGGCTGCATTGGTCGTAGAGGGCCTTTTTGAATACAATTTTGCTGATTCAGAAATAACGACTCTTTTTCTCTACCTCGTGACTGTGCCCTTTTCGCTCTTTGGAATCCAGAAGAGAGGAAGTAGAAATTAATTTGAAAAAAAGAAAAATTCTCTTTGCTCTCCTGGCCCTTCTCCTCGTTTACCTCGTCTGGATTAGCTTCCTCGTCCTAAATTTTAAACCCTATAAATCAGGGACACCGAATACCTTAGAGATCGAAGGCACCTACCACATTCACACTCGTTTCTCTGATGGCCGAAAAAGCGTCGACGAAATCGCCCATCTTGCCTCACGAGCCCATCTTGATTTCATCATTCTGACTGACCACGGAAAGCCAAACTTTAAAAGTCTGGCCAGCCAAGGATGGAAGCAAGGAGTGCTAGTGCTTGCCGGATCAGAGCTTTCCGTGAGCCGTGGTCATCTTGTTAGCCTGGATTTTGCGCTTCCCACCCGTCCCTTTTCTCAAAACACTGAACAGGCAGTCCAGGAGGTTAGTGCGCTGGGAGGGTTTTGCATCATTGCCCATCCCTATTCAAAGGTTCGCTGGTCATGGGGGGAATTTATTGAATACTGGGGCCTTGAGCTTATTAATGCCAATACCATGCTGAAGAGAAACTACCTTCTCCTTACCCCATATCTCCCGGCTCTGTTGGTAAAGCCTGAATACGCTCTGCTCAAAATCCTCGAGGAGCCAGCTTTGAG
>CAZPAX010000105.1:0-8352 GCA_964584535.1 uncultured Eubacteriales bacterium | reverse complement strand
CTATGAACTGGGCCAGGGAGAATGAGCTCTGGGGAAGTTTGCGGAATTTTCTAGATGACTTTTCTAGTTTCAAAGATCTTCCTCCAGAGTCATACAAACTCTGGGAGCATTATCTCGTCTTCGGCATCCTTTTCGGGATTGCCCACAAAATCCTCAAGATGCTTCCCATCATTCTCAAGGATGAGAGGGCAGTGGCGCCTGTCTGGTATTTCGGCTTTAGCCGAGCTGCCTTTTCGAGCAGCGGTCGCCTGGACAGTATGATCCGCAGCATTGAATCCATGTCTTCCTCCATCCATCAGGCCAGCACCTCTGCTGTGCATTACTCTTCTGGCGGAGGAGGGGGATTTTCGGGCGGCGGCGGAGGAGGTGGAGGAGGCGGCGGAGGAAGTGCTGGCTAAGTCCAGGAAGAAGAAAGTCTAAATAGGCGGAATTAAAGATTAGTGGTGAATGATCTAAGCTTGTAATTCGAGTTTGATTGCTGCAGCTTTTTTAAAGCCTTGAGCTCAATTTGCCTGATTCTCTCCCTTGTAACCTTGAAATACTGACCGACTTCTTCCAGTGTGTGTTCCTTGCTGCCATTGAGGCCAAATCTCATCTCCAGGACCTTTATTTCCCTGTCAGTGAGGCTTTTCAGGGCTGCGTCGATCTGTTCCCTGAGATTGATATGGACGACTGTATCTGGAGGAGAGGGAATCCCGCTGTCTTCAATGAATTCGCCGAGCGAACTTTCTCCATTTCTTCCGATGGGAGTCTCGATAGAGACCGGCTCCTGAGTGTTCTTGATAATCTCAGCCACCTTGCAGACAGAAAGCCCCATCTTTTCGGCCAATTCTTCAGTAGTCGCCTCTCTTCCCTTTTTCTGGAAAATAGCTTGTGCTGCCTTGGTCAATTTGTGCAGAGTTTCAGTCATGTGGACGGGGATTCTTATCGTCCTTCCCTGATCAGCCACAGCCCGGCTGATCGCCTGGCGGATCCACCAGGTGGCATAGGTGGAAAACTTGTTTCCCTTCCGGTAATCAAACTTTTCCACAGCCCTCATCAGTCCGATGTTTCCTTCCTGGATCAAGTCCAGCAAATGAAGGCCTCGGCCCTGATATCTCTTGGCGATAGATATGACAAGTCTGAGATTAGCGGAAACCATATCCCTTTTGGCCTGATGTGTAATTTTCTTCCCTGTCCCAATCGCCTTGAGAATTTTTCTCGCTTCTTCTTTCGCTCGCTCTGTTTTTCTTGAAGCTTTTAGTTTTTCCTGGACAAGCTTCGTAATTTCTTCTTTTTGCTCAGGCCGGAGATTAAGATCCGTGAGAAGCTGAATTATTTTGACCTTAAGGCGACCGCGAGGGAAAATGCTCTTTGCTCTGCAGGGGATCTGCCCAAGCTTTGCGCTCAGATCTTTTATCCTCCTGATCTTGTTCAGGATCTCAATCCTTTTGTTTCTTAGCTTCTCCTCTGTCAGCTCGGTCTCTCCCAAGTCAAAGGCTTCCCGGGTAATTTCAGGGTTAGCCTTTATTTTCTCTTCTAAAGCGAGAAGTTCATCGATAAGGAACGAGCTTTTGCAGAGAGCTTTAATGATTGTCTTTTCACCCTTTTCTATTCTTTTGGCGATCTGAATTTCCTGCTCACGGGTTAAGAGCAAGATATTTCCCATTTCCTTGAGGTAAATTTTAACCAGGTCTGTAGTCCGCTCTAGGTCATCTGTATGAAAGAAATCGTCCTTTTTTTCTTTGGCAAAGGTTTCTTCCTGCTCAGGAGGGGAAATGTCCCTGATATCCTCTTCTGGATAAGAATCACCCTCAAGAGTCTGCCTCAGTTCTTCTTCAGGGAGAAAAAGGTCTGTTTCTCTCCAATCAGAAGAAACCTCACGAGTTTCTTCTTGTTTATGATGATTTATTCTTAACATTTTTTCCCTATATCCTACTATTCATATATAGTAACTATTTATTTATTCATTTCGTTGCAGTTGATTTATTTTTTGGGATGAGCGACTCTTCAAGCCTGCGGCTTCGAATGAGTTTCTATTCGCCTGAAATGTCTGACTCAACCCTCCCTTTTCCGCGCTTTATGGGATTCTCTCCTATCCTTTCTTTTTGTAGTCCGGCGGAACCTGGAATTCACTGAAATTTATGTTTGCCGGTGCCAGCTCGATGACCTCTGTGTAAAAGGCGAGAGAAGGCTTCTCAGCCTCACTGGCTTTTGGCTTTTTCTTTAAAGCCTTAAGAGCAAATTTTCCCATCGCTTTCCTGACATCCTGGCTCTCTTCTTCTACCCCAGCCACAGCTTGTTTTGCCTCGCGGATGGCATAATATTTTCCATCAATGATGATGGGATAGCCTTTTATCTTCTTCATTTCCTGGACAAACTGAGTCTCCTCAGGAGAAAGCTTTGCTTTTCCCTGGCCTGTGCTGCTCAGCAAGGAAAACCAGTTCGTTCCCAGAATTTGCCGGGCGAGAAAATCCTCCTCGAGCCCTATTCTTTTCATGTATTCCCTAGTAAACTCTTTCTCTTCATCTTCAGCTGCTTTAATGGCCTCAACATCAGGGGTAGTCCAGACTAGAGAGACAAGGCGGTCTGTGCCTTTTCCTCCAGTCTGGAGGTCCTCCCATTCAGTGAGCCAAGTGACCTCATATTTTTCACAGGGGAACTGATTGATCACCTTGGATTCTCCTGTCTCTTCCACTTTAAACTCGCTACGAATAATCTTTATCTGGCCTTCAGGTTCTTCGGATTTTTCCTCGGGAATGTTCTCTTCCTGCTCTTCCTTCATAGCTTTTATTTTCTCAATGGGAGTTGTCGTGTATTCCTTCTTTTTATTATCCAGATGGTAGATGGTCATGCCGGGAAGATCGATGATTTCAGCCAGGTCTCCTGACCTCAGGATCGTTTTCCCGGCCAAGCCGCCAAGCAATCCCTTTCCCTTGAAATCATTTTTGGATTCAGTGAGCTTTTTCTCTGCAGAAATTTTCTCGCTCTGCAAGGAAGCGAACGTTCCAAAGTCTTTGAATGTGATTTCAGATTTTGTCTTTTTGATTGCTCCAGCAAAAACAGAGGAGCTCAAGAAAAGAACTAGGGTACATAGAATTAGAATTTTCCTCATTTGCCTAAACTCCTTTTGGTTCAATTAGAAAAGTCTATTTCTTATAAAATAGATATTTTCTATATAAAGGATAAGATATTTTAATCAAAAATTTGCTTTTGTCAAGCAATTTTTTTGTAATTTTTTTTTGTAATGAAGCGATTTTTTTTGGAGGTTGAACTTCTCTCAGAATAATAGTATAGAAAACGAGAAAGGAGTCATTTCATGGCAAAAAAAGCGATCTTAATTCTCTTTATTGGTTTATTTGTCTTATGGCAATTTTCTTTTTCTGAGGTCAAGGTAAAGAGTGAGAAAATTATGGCCCTCGGCAAATATGATTTTTACCACTATTATACCTATGAGGAGCTGACCAATTACCTCAAGGATATAGCCAGGGCCTATCCTGAGCTTGTCGAGGTCGTCTCCCTTTGCAAATCTCCCATGGGGAGGGAAGTCTGGATGCTCATTATCAACAATCCAAAGACCGGAAGAGCTGAAGAAAAGCCTGGCGTACTTATCAACCAGATCCATGCCGGCGAAGTCATCGCCTCTATGTCCTGCAATTATACCATCTGGCATCTGATGGGGAATTATAGGAAGGAAGAAAAGATCACGCGGCTTGTTGACAATCTCGTCTGGTACATTATTCCCAGGCTCGATGTTGATGGCGCAGAGTCTTATTTAACAGGCAAGCCTGCCGGGGTTGATCCTAACCCGATCGATGATGACGGCGATTTGAAGTTTGATGAGGATCCTTTGGAAGATATCGATGGTGATGGCTATATCGTCCAGATGAGAAAAAAAGACCCCAAGGGAGAGATGAAGATCTCCAAGGAGGACCCGAGAATCATGGTTAAAAAGGCCCCAGACGAGGTTGGGGGGACCTACTTCAAGATGTACTCCGAGGGTATTGATAACGACGGCGATGGCAAGATTAATGAAGATAGCTTCCGGATGGGATTTCTCTCCAACCGCAACTATCCTGGAAACTGGCGGCCAAAAGTCATTCAGGCTGGCGGAGGCACATATCCCATGGAAGAGAGAACGACAAGGGCTGAAGTCGACTTTGTCGCTAAACATCCCAACATCGCTATCTATATCCAGCACCATTGCTGCGGAAGGGTTATTCTAAGACCGCCAACCACTTATCCGGATAAAGATTTCAAGAGCAAGGGCGACCTTGAGCTTTACAGGATTGCGAGCACCCGAAGTCTTGAGCAGACAGGTTGGGATCTGGCCACTTCAGTCTTTGACTGGAATTATCCTCCTGAGACAGGGAACAGAAAGCCGACTCAGATCTATCGCGATAAAGAAGGAAAGATCAAGAATGCGCCACAAGGATTATATCCGGAAGAGGGGAGAGAAGAAGACAGAGCAGAATTTGATTTGTGCGATTGTCTTGACGAATACAACTTTGACCGCGGCTATTTTGCTTGGGGAAGCTCCCTGGAGACGATGTATGACCTGTTCGGGATTTTCTCCATGGGCGATGAACACTGGAATTCTCCTGATTATGATAAAGACGGAGAGGTCTCCCAAAAAGAGAGGATGCGCTGGAACGACGAGGAAATGAAGGGCAAGTTATTTATCAACTGGCATCCCTTCAAGCATCCCACCCTGGGTGAAGTAGAGATCGGCGGCTGGATAAGGGCCAAGGCCAACCCGCCGGAAGGAGAGCTGATTCAGAAAGAGTGCGAAATGGGAAACCGCTATGTCATCTATCTTGCCGGCCTGGCCCCAAAGGTCAGGATCGGAGAAGCAAAGATTACAGATAAGAAAGGGGGAGTTTACCAGGTGGAGATAGCAGTCGAGAACAGCGGATTTTTGCCGACTGCCACTGAGCAGGCGCAAGAACTGGAAATTGCCAAGCCAGTGCTTCTTGAAATTACGCCAGATGAGAATCTCGAGATTCTTTTTGGCGAGAAGACAGAAAAGCTGGGCCAGATTAAAGGAAATTCAGAAAGCAAAAAAATAGCTTATATTGTGAGGCTCAAAGATAGCTCAAAGAAGGGAATTCTGCAGGCAAAGGCGACCTCTGAGAAAGGCGGCCGAGACTCAAAAGAAATCATCATCCAATAAATTTATCAATTCTGGACGCAGTTTGCGCAGCAGGCTTTATTGCCTTTTTTCAACTCTCCCATCAAGATCGCATAAGCGCAGCCCACGCCAGACCGGACTGAGATGGCGGAATAAGGACAGTTTTTAGCACAAGCACCGCATTCCATGCAGAGATCCCTGTCTGTCAGAGATGCCTTGCCATTCTCAATTTTAAAGACGCCATGGGGACAGACCTCAGCACACATGCCGCAGCCTGTGCATTTTTCCTCTTCAAACTTCAGCGTGACCACATTTTTTAAATAGAAATTCTTCACAGTAAACTCCAGAACCTAAAACCTGATGAACAATTTTATAATCATTAAAGCCAAACCCAAACTCGCCGAAGCAATTATGAGAGGAATAGCGATTTTCATTTCTCGCACTACTCCTGAGAGTGAAGTATAGGAGGAGGAACCTGTGAAATTGAGTGCTAGGTAGGAAGCTAAAGCCGGTAAAATCAAGAAACTCCCCAGGCTTTGTTTCCAGCTCGGCGATGGAGAAAAAAATACGTAATGGGCATTTACGGCTGCCGCCCAGAAAATCCCCAAAAGCCATCCTTTGAAAGCGAATGCTCTTCCAGGAATCCAGGGGAGGAAAGCAGGCACAAAAACACATCCGACAAGTATTGCTCCTAGATAGGGGAGAGTCTCCTTGACTGAAATCAGTCTAAATCCGAAAAGATTCAGAATGAGCAGAAGTCCAAGAGCTATCAATAGAGGCTTCATGACACCAACCAATTCCATGGGAGTCAGAATCAGACGGTCTCGAAACTTGAAATTCACCCGGCGCATTTCAGGAGTAGCTTTCATCCCGGCCTTGATAAAGCCAGGCAAATCGCGGGCTCTGATTGGCCCATAGAGAACTTTAAATCCTGATCTTTTCGTAACTTCATGAGCTGAAACGCCAGGTGCGCTGAGCTGAGGTAGGATAAGCCTTCTGTGAGAAACAATTTTTGAAAGGCTGACTTTCTGAATTCGGCCGACGAGTTCATCTGTGCCAAAAGTCCCTTTTCCAGCCGAGCACCAGACATTGATGCCTTTTGTATCAAGAACCATTATCCAAGCATTGAGACTGGTTAATTCTTTTCTCAGCCGGTCAAAGCTCATCTTATAATTTGCGCTGACTAAGATTGGAGATTCAGCATCTGGATTTCCGACGCAATAAAGACCGGGACCGATTTTGTAATTCATGCGGTTAATACCCCAGCGCGCTTTCCATGAGCCCAAGATGTCTTTAAAGGCGAGCACGGGCGAGACTCTTGGAATTTCACCGATCGAGGTGGAAATCCGTCCTTGGTAAAAATATTCATTATTCTTGTAGAGAGAGCCCATTATTATTCTCTCTTTTTACCCTCATAAAATTTATTCATTTCCATCCCATCGATATTCCTTTTTCCTCTCTCCTGACTCGATGTTAGGAGAGCGTGTCACTTTGGGGGACGTCCCTTGAATATATAATACAATGGCAAGCCGGCAATGACTGTTAAAATGGCAATCGAAGATGGCCCTGGCCGTTCCAGAAAACCCAGGCAAAGTATAGCTACTCCTGCCACTATATAGATCACTGGCGCCACGGGGAATCCCGGCATTTTATACTCGCTCCTCTTCTGATATCTCAGCTTAAAAACTCCCAGAACAGCAAGAATCGGGAAAATCCCAAGGGAAAAGCCCATATAAGTCAAAATCTGGTCAAAAGACCCTGATAAGACCATGACCGCGGCTATAACACCCTGCATGACTATTGACTTGGAGGGGACCTTATAAATTTTATGGACATCTGAAGCGAACTTGAAAAAATAGCCATCCCTGGCCATTGAGTAATAAACCCTCGGTCCAAGGATGATGAAAGCGCTCAGCGAGGAAAAAAGAGCAAAAGAGATCATAATCGAGAAGAAATTCTCAAACGCTTTGCCAAACAGATTTCTGGCAGCAAGTCCTCCGATCGAAATGATGCCGCTCATCTTCTCCGGCGTTACAGCATAGATATAAAAAACATTCAATCCAAAATAGAGCAATATGACTGTGCCTGTTCCTAAAAGCAAGGACGAGGGCAGATTTTTCCGCGGATTTTTTATCTCCGAACCAATATAGGCAGAAGCATTCCAGCCACTGTAAGCGAACATGATCCACATTAGGGAGAGGCCGATCGTTTTCCATCCCCCAAAGTCAAATCGAAAACTCCCTCCCTCAGAGAAGTGGTTTAGACTCCCACTACCAATCCCCAATCCAGCCACAATAAGCCCGACGATCAAACTCACTTTGAGCAGTGTCAGAAAATTCTGAATCCTTGACCCGAATTCAATCCCCCTCAGATGAACCAGCGTAAAAGCAACAATCACCAGAATGGCATAAAACTTCTTTAGAAAAACCTCCTCTGGGTTGCTTCCCCCAAGAATCCCAATCCGTAACATCCCGGGAATAGCCCTTGTAAAATACTCTGTAAATCCGATAGCCGAGGCTGCAATAGGAGCAGAAAAGCCAACGAAAAAAGAGACCCAGCCGCTTAAAAATCCGAACAAGGGATTAAACAGCCGCGAAAGGAAAATATATTCTCCTCCAGCATGGGGAAACGCAGCCCCTAGTTCTCCATAACAGAAAGCCCCGCAGAGAGCGATGATCCCTCCTGCAATCCACAGCGAAAGCATGATGAGAGGATCACGCAAGTCGGTCATCAGCAGCCCTGAAGTCGTGAAAATCCCGGCGCCGATCATGTTGGCGACGACAATGTTCGTTACCGGAAAAAGTCCGAGTTTTCTCTCCAAGCCATTCTCTTGCATTTTATCTCCACAGATCATTATCTCTAAAAATACAATTTTAGCCGTTTATTCTAACACAGATTCGTTTTGTTTTCTCTTCTAAATTCCTGCGGAAGCATCTTTTTTCCCGCCAAATATATAATTTTTAATGGATGGGTGGAGCGAGGATGGATGGGGACGCACTGTGACAGGCCCGTCCATTAATTCAAATCATTACGGAAAAAAGGATGCCAACAATTCCTGAGAAAGCATCTCTAAACATGTGATCTTTATGATACGTGCAGGATGCTGCCCTGAAGCCCCCGTAGCGGAGGGGGGGTCCCATCGGATTCTCCGATGGGGGGAACCGACGGGACTGGTTCCCTGGGGTGCGGGGGCCAAGGCAGCTTCCTGCACCCGATTGAATCACATAAAAAGAGATGCTTTG
>CAZPAX010000104.1:0-8363 GCA_964584535.1 uncultured Eubacteriales bacterium | reverse complement strand
GTCTTCTGTCTGTTTCCAGTCATGGATAAGCTTGTGATAGCCATTTTCTTTGAGCCAGGTGTTAAGGTTCATGCAGCGATAAAAGGGATTAAAGCCATGGTCAGACATGATGATGAGGATCGTTTCCTTATCCATTTTTTCCATAGTTTTGGCCACGATCTTATCCATCTCAATGTAGATATTTTCTATTGTTTTCCCGTATTTTGAGGCCAAACCTGGATCATAGGAGGGATGTTTTTCGTCAAGGAGGCGCCAGAACATGTGCTGGAGCTGGTCTGTGCTTGATACATAGTAAAAGAGAAGGCCGGAATCGAACCGAGCCAGCTCATAATCAAATATCTCCAGTGTTTCTTTGAGGACAAAACCATCCATCTCCAGGAACTGGCCATCATCAAGAATATCGTTGTCCAGGGCATGAGTATCTGCCGGCAGGCCTTTGGTGAAAAAGGGACCGAATCTTTTCTCCAGCTCTTTTGAATAAGCGTCAGGTGTTGAGATGGGAAGGGCTGGATTTGCCGGGTCAATATTGATGGCGCTGACATAGAGCTTTAAGTGAGGCCGGACCTCTTTAAGGTAGAACATGCAGATGCCGTTTGCGCTCTGGGTGGGAATGAGAGAGAAACGGATTCTTTTCCAGCTGCTCCACTCTTTCTCCTTGAGCATAAATTCCTGATCTTGGATTAAAATCTTGGCCACTGGATTTACTGGGTCGATAAAGACCTTGAAACCGATTTCTGTCTCAGGCCTATCTTTTTTAAAGGTATTGGGGGGACCAAGAATTTTTGCCTCCACCCGATTGCCGATGACATAGACTTCATGGATCCGTGCTCCCTCGACATTCTCCCTGACTTCAGCGGAGTCTGAAGTGTAGTAATTGCAGATTCCGTAAGATCCCAGGATGTCCGGTGTTCCCATGCCAGAGATTGTCCTCTGCTTTGTCCGGCTGGGAGGGTAATTGGAGGGAATCTTAAAAATCGTAGCAGGAATATCATGTTCCTCCAAAATTTGCCAGAAAGCTTTTCCTTTTCTCAGAAGCTTTACCTCACCTCCCTGAAGAGGGAGAACCAGGTTTCCAACCTTTATGGTTTTCTTGGCTTCCTGAGTCTCAGTGCCTGAAAAAATAGGCATGTAGGTTTTCGGGTCACGGTGAATAAAATCAAAGATGCCGTGGCCACCTGGGTTTGTCCCGGCAATGAAATTTGACCAGGCCACAGGACTTTGGGGAGGGATGCTCGTTCCCAGTTTGCGGAAGTCTCCCTGACTGATGAGACGCTTAAATGAAGGAAGCTTCCCTTCCCTGAGCCAGAGCTCGAGGAGTTGAGGATCGAGCCCATCAAAGCCGAGGACGATGACTTTCTTTTCTGTCTGCAGCTTGCCCAAGGCTTTGCTCAGCAAAGGAGAGCCTTTTCCCAGGGAAAGCAGGGAGGCAGCGGCCAGACTTTGTTTAAGGAATTCTCTTCGATCCAAGACGCTCATTTTTTTACCTTCTGATCAGATAAAAAATTTTCTTTGTCTAGGAGAGATTGACCATCCAGGTGGGAAGGAACCTGGAGGCCAAAGAGCGCAAGGGCAGTAGGCGCAATGTCCATGATCGATGGGCTCTTGGCATTTATTTTTTGGCTGCAGAAGAGAACGCCGGGAACGACTTGAGGGTCAATGCAGTGGTCTCCGCTCCAGGCTTTGAGATTATCCTCAAAGACAATGTCATTGACTTTTCCTGTCACTGAATCCCAGGAAGCCCGATAACCCTCACTATAGCCGATGATAAGGTCAGGAGAGTTTTCTCGGTATGGGCCTGCATAGATGAGATCTCGGTCATAGATCCTGTTGATGGCTACGTATTTCTCTTCAGGATCCTTAAGGCCAGTTAATTTTTTGATCAATTCTTCCTTGAGTGATTTAGTTTCTTGGCCAGCACTGACCATGCCTTTAGCTTCTCTTCCTTTCTGATTGATGTAGAGGCCTCCCAGGCCCAGAGCATAGGCTTTTGTTTTTTCCCAGTCCACGTCCCTGAACCACTCCTCACTCTCTTTCTTGCCTTCTTTGAGGGAGAGGTAGCCATTGACCCAGAGCCAGGAATTGAGATTCACTCCCCGGCGGAAGGATTTGAATCCGTGATCGGACATGACTATGAGGGTGCTTTTCTTTTCCATTCTTTTTGAGATTTTTCCCACCAGTTCATCCATTTTCTGGTAGAGCTCCTCGATCACCTTTGAGCTCATCCTGGCCTTTCCTGTTTTCAGGGCAGGGTGATCTCTATCCAGATAGCGCCAGAACATATGCTGGATGCTGTCTGTCGTCTCGAAGACACAGACAACTGCCCCTCTTTTTGTTTTGCTCAGGGCATTGAAAAGCATGGCTTCCCATTCCCTGTGAATGGAGTAGGCAAGTTCCAGAAAAGCCTGCTCGCTGAGCACTCCTTCATTGAGAGCCCAGGTGTCATTGGCTTCTCCCAGAGTGATGAAGGATCCCAGAAGTTTCCCAAGATAGACTGAGTAGATAAAGGGATGAGAGATGGGCAGGGCAGGCTTCTCCGGGTCAATATTGAGGGGTGTCAGATACATCTCAAAATGGGGATGAATCTGGGATATATAAAAACGGCAGATGGCTTTTATTTTCATTCCTAACCCTGGCCGGAAGGTGAGCTTCAGCCAGGGGGAAAAGGTTTCCTTTTTGAGAGTGAATCTCTGGCCGGAAATTTCAATTGTTGCCTTCTCTTTTTCTCTATTGATGAAAATGGTCATGGGAAGGCGGATTTCTTCTTCCTTTTTGAGGAGGGAGTTTTCCGGGCCAGAAATATAGGTCTCAATCCTATTGCTCTTCGCTTGGACAGGAATATTCAAGCCTCCTTCCCGTTTTTTAATTTTTTCCTTATCTGAGGTATAAAAAGCAAAGGTCCCCTGACTTCCCTTGAGGTCAGGAGCGCACATGCCCGAGAGAAGGTGGCCTCGAAATTTTTCAGGGGGAAAAGTTATCGGGACTCTCAGGACTGAGCTAAAGATTCCGTTATCCCCCAGGATTTTCCAGAAGGGAATGCTCTTTCTTAGTCCTCTTATTTCAGGCTTGGAGAGAGGAATGTTGTATTTTCCAAGAGGTAGAACCTTTTTTGGCTTTCCAATCCGTGAAGAAGAAAGCTCAGGGAGATAAGTCTTCGGGTCACGGCTGAGAAAGTCGAAAATATTATGCTTGGAAGGACTGGAGCCCGTCATGAAGGATGACCAGGCAACAGGAGAGATGGCTGGAATTGTTGTCCGCAGTCTGGCATAGCTTCCTTCTTTTTTGAGTCTGGAAAGATGAGGAAGCTTTCCCTCAGCCATGAATTTTTCGACAAGCGAAGGCTCAAGGCCATCCAGGCCGATGATAACCAGTTGATTGATCCTGCTTTTTTTGTAGGCTTTCTTTCCCTTTATTGTTCGGAAGAGGAAGCGGAAGGGCCAGGAAATAAAGGAAAAAATGGCCAGGAAAAAAGTCAGGAAAAGGACAAGGAAAGAGGAGAGGAAGGCAAAGCCTGCGCCAGGGCCGATGTAAGCTTCGAGTGGCAAAAAGAGGAAAAGGATAAAAGCAACAAGGAAGATTGATTTTCTTTTTGTCTTAGAATCAGGGATCATGAAAAATTTTCCATGATGATCTTTGCCAAATCAGAGATAGAAAGATCTTGACCGCACTCCTCTTTGGCCAAGAAAAAGGCATCATCCCAAGTGTGCATGCCCTGGAGGCTTGTCCGGCCAAATATTTCTTTTTTCTTGACCGAACCCTTCATGTCAAAGCCAGGTTCGCCGAGAACAAGGAGATCCGGGCCTCTGGAAACCAGAGGTCCTGAATAGATCTCTTCAGCATCAAAGACTTCTCTGACGACCTTTTTTCCATTGAATTCCAGCTCTCGAAGGCCACTCGCCAGTTCCTTTTTCAGGCTTCGCTGCCCGGATTTCCTGACACTTCCTTTGGGAAATTTTTCTTTCAGGTTCAGGTAAATACGGTTTGGGTCAAGGGCAAAAGCGACTGTTTTGGAAGAGATATCTTCTAAGCCCTTAGGAGAAGAGCCTGAGAATTTTAAATATTTTTCTTTTTCTAGCCAGACATTGAGATAGACTTCCTGCTCAATTGCAGTAAAACCATGATCGGAAAGAATAAAAAGGCTCTCATCAGAACCGGTCAATTTTCTGAAGGAGGTACCAATTTTGTTGATGACCCGGTCTATCTGGCGGTAGTAATCGAGGAAGTTCTCGTGATAGGGGTGTCTTTCATCCAGGTAGGAATTCCACAGGAAATGGTGAAGCCTATCTGTTCCGGTGATGACAAATTCAAAAAAGTCCCAGTCCTCCTCCCAGAAAAAATTGAGAGCTTTCTGGTGTCCGGCCAGTGTCTTGAGAAGCTCCTGCCAGAGGAAAGCCGAATTTTCCCTGGCTTTGATGGTGTCGATATCGATCTGATAACCCATCTGTTCCAGAGGAGCTTTATAGAAGAGAGGATAGATCGCTTTTGCCAGTTCAATGGCCACAAAGCCGGAGAGCAAGACTCCATTGATTTTGCGGGCAGGATAGGTTGCAGGCTGGTTGATGATGATGCATCTTTTGCCCTGTTCGACGAGAGTGTCCCAGAAAGTCTCTACTTTTAGATCAAGGAAATTAGGAAAGCGGAGCTCATAGGATTTTGGCTTAAAATCAATAAAGCCGAAAATTCCATGAGTGCCTGGATTGGTACCGGTCATGAAATTTGTCCAGCTGACTGCAGAGATTTCCGGCAGACTCGCTTTCATCTTGTGGAGATGACCTGAACCGATGAGCCTTCCGGTTGAGGACATGATTCCCTTTCGGACAAGATCCTGGAGAAGGGAATAAGGAACACCATCCAGGCCTATGACGCAAACCCTGTTTTTCTTTTTTTTCTTAAAGATTGGCATGAATTTAATCTATTATAGCAGCGGAGTCTCAGATGTCAATTTAAACCTTTCCTCGTAAGTAGCAAAACGTTGGGGGGTGAAGGCAATAATTCGTGTGAAATCCCTAATGGCCGGGATGGATGCCGCCCTGAGGCCCCCGTAGCGGAGAGGGGACCCATCGGCTTCTCCGATGGGGGGAACCGACGGGACTGGTTCCCTCGGGGTCCGGGGGCTAGGGGCGGCATCCATCCTGGCCAAAGAATTTAACTTCATTTACTGCTTTGAAATGAGTAACTGCGTATTACCTCCCTAGAGATTTGCTACTTCCCTTTCCTCAGGTCAGGTGAGGATTATCCTGGCATCAACAATCTGGCATCCCTTTCCCTTTTCATAGACCAGAAGCGGGTTTATATCCAGTTCCTTGATTTCTTCGAAATCACAGACAAGCTGCGACAATCTTTTCAGGCACTCGGCTATGGACTCAATATCATAAACTGGACCTCCTCGAAATCCGTCCAGGATTTTATAGGTTTTCGTTTTCTTGATCATGAGAGTTGCTGTCAATTCCCGGATAGGGGCAAGACGGAAGTTGACATCCTCCAGGGCCTCGACATAGATTCCTCCCAAGCCAAACATGAGAA
Source organism: uncultured Eubacteriales bacterium (assembly GCA_964584535.1). Classification (GTDB taxonomy): domain Bacteria; phylum Acidobacteriota; class Aminicenantia; order Aminicenantales; family CAZPAX01; genus CAZPAX01. Next base: position 2,843 of record CAZPAX010000104.1, on the reverse strand, counting down.
TCGGCCCGAACTGAGAATCTCTCGTCATTCCCAAAATCACTTCTTTACCCGCAGGAGCCATTTTTTCGACTATCATTCCAGTGATCTGAGCATTGGGCTTTTTGGAAAGGACATTTTCCAGGATTTCCTGATAGGCTTTGTGGACCTCAATCTTAGTCTTTAGGTTAAGTTTCACTCCTCCATAATCAAATTTGTGGAGGACATCCGGGGAGGCAATTTTAAGGACAACAGGGAAACCAATTTTTTCGGCTGCCTCGCCAGCCTGATTTTCATTCTCAGCCAGAATGGATTTGATCACTGGAAATCCATAGGCCCTCAGAATTTCATAAGCTTCCTGTTCAAGAAGGGAGAAACGACCTTCTCTTTTAGCGGAGTCAATAATTTTTTGAGCCTTTTCTCTGTTCACCTTGAATTTCTTGACGCCTGTCTGGGGACGCTTGAGCCAAGTTGTGAAGTTTGTCATCTCGGCGATTACTCTGGCTGCCGATTCAGGAAATCTGTAGGTAGGAATCCCGTTTTTCTCCAAAATCTCGATGCCCCGAGAGATATCATAGACTCCCAGCAAGCAGCTGAGAACAGGTTTCTTGAATTCTTTGCTGACCCTGACAATTGCTTCGGCAATTTTGGCTACATCTGTGAAAGCAGTTGCCGTGCAGATGACTATTATGGAATCAATATTTTTATCTTTCAGGATTTCCCGAAGACTTCGTTCATACTGTTCCTGGTGAGCCTCGGCGATTAAATCCAGAGGATTACTAAGGCTTGCTGTCGGCGGAAGAATTTTTTTCAATCTTTTTACCGTCTTTGCGTCGAGGGGAGCAACATTCAATCCTTGTTGAATACAGGCATCAGTAGCCAGTATTCCTGGGCCTCCTGAGTTAGTGACAATGGCCACATTTCCTCCCCTTGGCAGGGGTTGGCTGGAAAAGGCTTTGACATAATCAAAGAGCTCCTCAAGGGTATTCACCCGCAAAACTCCACATTGGTCAAAAATGGCGTTATAAACAGTGTCCGAGCCCGCCAGTGAACCAGTGTGTGAGGAGGCAGCTTTGGCACCGAGCAGAGTCCGGCCTGCTTTAAGGGTAATGATAGGTTTGGGATGAGAAAGAGAGCTGGTGATTTTCCTGGCAATGGACATGAATTCCCTTCCATTGACCAAATCCTCGAGATACATCAGGATGACATCTGTCTTGGGGTCATCTTTTAAATAGAGCAGAAGCTCGTTTTCTGTAAGGCCGGCCTTGTTGCCCATGCTGATGAATTTGGAAAAACCGATATTTGATTCCTTGGCATAGTCAAGAACAGCGACACCGAGAGCGCCACTCTGGGAAACGAAGGCAATGTTGCCCTGTTTAGGCATCTCTGTGGCAAAGGTGGCGTTGAGGGATGAGGAGGCATCAGTGTTGATGATACCCAGGCAGTTCGGCCCGACCAGAGAAATGCCGTATTTTTGGACAAGTTGTTGGACGCCCTGCTCAAGCTCTGCTCCTTGCCTTCCTATTTCCTTAAATCCAGCGGAGATGATGATGGCGGCCTTGACTTTTTTCTTTCCGCATTCCTCAATGACAGCAGCAACAGCCTGGCTGGGAACGATGATGACAGCCAGTTCCACCTCATCAGGAATATCCATCACAGAAGGGTAGCATTTTATGCCCAGGATGCCTTTCGCTTTTGGATTGACAGGATAGACAATTCCTTCAAACCGGCTGCCGATGATGTTGGCCAGAAGGCTCTGGCCGAGGCTTCCCGGCTGCCGTGAAGCCCCGATGATGGCGATAGATTTAGGGTAAAAAATAGAATCGAGATCACTGATATTTATTTTGGAAAGATGCGGGGCTTTCATGGAAGTGAGGCTCATGATTCTTGAGGGCCGAGGGCTTTGAGCACATGCTCGAGAAAGATTTCTTCAGGAACTGCCCCATCGATAGTGATTGTCTCGTTGATCACTGTTTTTGGAACGCCAAAGATCTGATATTTCTGGGAGAGATGGGGAAATTCCGTTGATTCGACCATGTCAGCCTTGACCAAAGGCGATTCGAGAGCAAACTGGTGAGCCAGACGGACAGCCATGCTGCAATAAGGACAGGCAGGGGTGACAAAGACCTGGATGTGGATATTCTTATCCAGAGAGCGAATTGCGTCCTTAGTTTTCTGGCTAAGGTTAGTTTTCCCTTTGGAGACATCGGTAATGGCCTCAAGAAGGCTAGTGTATTCATATCCAGAAGGTATTCCGAAGAATCTTATGCCATAATTTTTTTCGCCAAAAATGGCGATCCCTGGAATTTTATCAATCCCAAACTCCTGGGCTTTTTCCTTGTCTGCCACAAAATCATAGACCTTAAGCTCTATCTTATCGGAAAGGACGCTCACCTCCTCCAGGAGCTGTTTTGTTTCTTTGCAAAAGAGACATTCCTGTCCCTTGTACTTTTCGGGGAGAATGAGGCGGCTCGATTCCTGAGTAAAGAAGATAATTGTTACCTTATTCTCGAGTTCTTCATCGAATTTTTTCTTTGTTGCTTCCCTGACTTCTTTGTTGAGCAACTCCACTTATTCGCTCCTTTGAATTTTATTCCATTTTAATTTTATCTTGATGAAAAATCAATGCGACGGCAGAATATGTAAGTAGCAAAAAATTGGGGGGAAGGCAATAATTCGTGGGACATCCCATATTGGGCGGGATGCATGCCGCCCTGAAGCCCCCGTAGCGGAGGGGGGGGCCCTGCTTTGGAGGGGACTCTGAGTCCCCTTCCAACGCTCGAAGACTCACTGCCTCCCCTTCTCGGCCTTCGGCCTGCGACCAGGAGGAAATATCCCCCTGGACCCCCTTCGAAGATTCGGCTTCT
>CAZPAX010000103.1:0-8537 GCA_964584535.1 uncultured Eubacteriales bacterium | reverse complement strand
GAAAAGAGAACTGCTTCTTCCCCTTTTTCCTCAATTAATTTTTTGATTTTTTCGATGATGAGATTTTTTCGCTTGACGATTGTCCTGATTTCTTCGTCATTAAGATAGGATTTGAGTCTCGACTCAATGACTTTCTCATCCAGTTTTTGAAGATTATTATATAATTTCTTCGGGCAGCGCTTGATTTCGCAGCCAGGAATAAGTTCTAGAGTAGGGGAGAAGGCTTCAGAAAAGTCAACCCGCCAGACTTTCCAGTCAGACTTTTGGATGAGAATATCATCCCTGTCAAGACATTCATCATAAACCAGATTTTCAAAGACTTTTATCTCTTCAAGGGCATTTTCAAAAGTTTTTTGGTCAGGTGGTTCGATATTTCTCCTTTCCCTGTAATTTTCTGTCATAGTATTTTCAACCAATATCTGAAGCGATCCGTTTAAACCGTTTATTTCTCTTTCCACGACAGGAGGAACAAAATCTAGATCAAGGAGCTTTCCCAACTCATAGCCAGCGAGTTCATAATTGTAGCTATCAGGAAGTATGGAAGGCCGCCGCCGATTGACATGTTTGAAGATTGCCCGAAGCCTTGTTTTTCCATCATCCAGACTTATTATCCAGGGTGCTGTCCTTCCTCCGACAGTGCTCTTTTCCACTGTGACAATTCGAGCAGTTTTCAAGTAATTTTCCATTTTATTGAGCTCCAAATTTTCTTGAGAAGTTGATGGAAATTTAGCATAATTCAAGCTACCAAATAAAAAGCCAATAAAAAAAAGAATCTCAAAAGATATTTTAATTTTCATTGCTCACCCCCCACAGAGAGAAATTCCCATTATTTATGATTAAAGCGCTCAGATGGCCGCCATAAGCTTTTGAAATGCCTGTATCCACTATCCAGATCTTTCCATCAAAACGCCTCATGTCATTTATGGAGACAACAAGGCGTGGGGTATGGGCGATGACCATGTATTTAGCCTTAAGGTTGAGCAAAATCCGGTCGACCTCTGCCTTAAAAATTTCTTCATCCTCCACAGCGAGTTGTCGATACCAGAGGGGCCCATCGCTCTTGTAGACAATTTCAGGATTCAGATTTTTTGGCGATTGAGAATTGACTGCTGCCCATTGCAATTCAGTGAGTTCTGAGCGCAGACGATTGTTGATATCCTCCAGTTTCCATTTCGAGTATTTTTCACTCATCCCTCCATGGACGAAAATAATATCATTGATTTTAATCACGGCATTATGTTCGAGAATCCATTTTCCATATTTTTCATTGAAGTTGGAAATATACTTTTTTCTGGCCTCTTTGTCCTTTTTTAAGACTTCCTTCCAGTAGTCTCTCAAGTCTTTTCCTTTTTCCATTCTTTTCCTGAATTCTCTCTCTTTTTTTTGCCTGTAGTCTTCGGGCAGAAAGGAGACGAATTGCTCCACAGTCACATAGTCTGGATAATCAAAAGCAATGCCTGTGATATTCATTTCTTCGTGGTTTCCGAGCAACATCTGGACTTTACCCCCTGCTTTTTCAGCTTCCTTCTCCAGTCTCATTATCAAGTCAAAAATTTTCCGCGCATCCGGGCCTCTATCCATGACGTCGCCTGTCTGGACAAAAAAAGCTTTTCCGCCAGTCCAGCGAAGTTCAGAATCAGTCAGTCTTGTTCCCTTCAGGATTCTTATGAAATTCTCATAATCGCCATGTAAATCTCCTACAGCGATGATTTCCTCAATTCCAGTCCAGACACAAGGAATCTCTTCAGCGTAAAGTGGGGAAAGAAAGAGGAAGAAAAGAAAAATGATTAGAAAAGTTTTTGTTTTTTTCATCGACTTCTTAATAAGGTTACTTTTCATACTCTATCATACTCTTTTCTTTAGGTTGTTCTAAATCTTTTTTTCTTTCCCTTGGCCTGATCTTGCTTTTCTAATAACTATAACTAATGGGAGAGTATGTCAAGATGAGGTCGTTGACTCTTTTCTCATAAGTTGTTATTCTTTTGCCATGCCATTAAAAAGAGGGATAATTGATATAATGAATTTTCTGAAATATCATCTTATCATTATTTGTTTTTTAGGGGGACATTTCAGAAACCTATGTTTCAATCCCTCGGAACCAATTTCAACTATCAATTTAAAAGGGGGATAAACCATGTTTGCTCGTCTGACTACAATTCGAGTCAAAACCGAAAGGATAGATGAGGCCATAAAGCTTTACAAAAAAAGCGTAGTTCCAGAGGCCAAATTGCAGAAAGGATTTCGGGGAACCTACCTCTTGGTTGATCGAAAAATAGGTAAAGGCGTTGTCATCACCCTTTGGAAAAGCGAAGAAGATGCCATTGCCAATGAAGAAAATCGCTATTACCAAGAACAATTGATTAAGTTCATGAATTTTTTTACTGGGCCACCTATTCGGGAAGGATATGAAGTGAGTGTCTTAGTCTGAACGAGACAATTCTATCTGCAGAATTGACAAATCCAAAACGGAATTGTTAAAGTAGCTAAAGAAATAAATAAAGAAGAGCAGAAGAGATGGTCATAGGGACAAGAGAAAAGAATGATGTTCTGATTTTTGACATTGAAGGAGAGATCAGAAGGTCAGATATCACTGATATCACCCTTCACCAGCTTGTCAAAGATCAGTTGGAAAATGGTAGAAGGAAAATCCTTCTCAATTTCGAAAAAGTCGAATTCATCGACAGCTTTGGCGTAGGAGAGATTCTGGCCAGCTATATCTCCACTCATAATCTGGGGGGAAAGCTAAAGCTGATAAAGATATCAAAAAAGCTTTTTCTTGTCTTTCAGGTCACCATGCTGACCAAAGTCCTCGAGATATTCGATGATGAAAAGATAGCCTTGGACAGCTTCTTTAAAGATTAGCCTCGGCAATCCTTTTCGGCTAAAATAATTCTATGGCCCAGAGCCGCTCTTATAAAATTCTCTCTCGGATTGTCGAGATCAAGCCTGGCGAAGAAAAGATCGCCATCTTTTTGTTTTCCTATTTTTTCTTAATCACCTCCTCCTACACCATCATCAAATCCCTGAGGGTTGCTGGTTTCTTAGATACGCTGGGCGCTAACAAGATTCCCGTGGCCCGTCTGTTGGGAGCCATTCTCATGGGTTTTGTGGTTGCCCTCCATTCCAAACTTCAGATCAAAACGCCGAGGCATCTTCTTATCATTTTCAGCCTTATTTTTTTTAGCAGTACGGGATTCCTTTTCTGGTTTTTCTTTCCCTATAAGTGGAACTGGCTTCCCCTTGCCTGTTGGATCTGGGCCGATGTTTTCGTAGCAGTCCTCATGACTCAATTCTGGATTGCGGTCAATGATCTCTTTAATCCGAGGGAAGTGAAGAGGCTTGTTGGTTTTTTTGGCAGTGGCGGAATACTAGGAGGAATTTTTGGCGGAGAATTAACAGGGCTTTTAGCCAAATCGAATGTCGACACAAACTTTCTTCTTGTTGCTTCCGGATTACTCATTATCTGCGCTTTTGTTGTCCATTCTCTTTTCATCTGGCAGAGAAAAAACGAGGAGGCATCGAGCACTCTCCAGCGAGAAGCGATTGGGAGAAGGGAGGAAGTCTCTCAAGTGGGATTTAGAGATTGCTTTGATACAGTAAGAAGAAATACCTATTTGAAGCTCATCGCGGCGGGAGTTGCTCTGACCCTGGTTGTCTCAACATTCATTGATTGGCAGTTCAGTTTCATTGTCCAGAATGCTTCAGCCGTGAAGAACAATTTGACCTCTTTCTTCGGACATTTCAATGCCGGGCTTTTAGTTTTTTCTTTTTTCCTTCAGATACTATTGACCAGTAGGCTGATCCAGAATTATGGGGTTCGCTTTTCGCTCCTCCTTTATCCTTTTATCCTTCTTTGCTGTTCGATGGGAATTGCAATTGTTCCTCTGAACTTTTATTTTGCACTTATTATAAAAAGCAGTGATAAAAGCCTCTCTTATTCCATCAATCAGTCTGTCCGGGAGCTCCTCTATATTCCCATTTCTCCCGAGATTAAGTACAAAGCGAAAATATTCATCGATATGTTTCTCAACCGGTTTTCCAAAGGCTTTGGGGCAGTCCTTTTGATTATCCTCTTGTATTTCAATGCGGGAGTGCGGCTAGTGAGCTTTGTTTCAGCCATTTTGATTTTGGGCTGGATTATCCTCAATCTCAAAGTAACCCGGGAGTATGCTAACACGGTAAAGCAGAAATTGCAGATGAAGTGGGATCGGGCGGATAAGATTGTGGCTGAGAAACTTGATGTGGATTATACAAAATTGGTTTTCGATACTCTGGAGAGTAGGAATCGGAGTTCTGTTCTCTACGCCATGCACCTCTTTGATTTAATCAAACAGGAGAAACTCACTCCTGAAGTTAAGAGATTGATTTCCTATAAATCAGATGAGCTAAAGGTTTCATCATTAGGGACGCTTTTTGAGGAAGAAGCGGCCACAGTTCCCGAATGGGATGATTCCATTGCTGAAGAAAGTCTTAAGAAGGATGTGGCCGAGATCATGTCCCTCGATGCCTACCAGAAAGTCATGAAAGGTTACGTCCAAAAAGTTTTGGCTGAGAAAGGCCTGGAAACTGAGACTGCAAAGATGGAGGTGGCCAAAGCTATAGGAATGATGGATCCTCATTCCCCACTTGCCGAGGAGCTTGAAAGACTCCTTGAGGATGAATCGGCTGAAGTAAGCCGCTTGGCTATGGAGAGTGCTGGAAAACTGGTCCAGAAAGAGCATGTTCCTGCAATCATCCAGAAATTGCAAAGCCCTTTGACTAGAGAAGATGCCAGCCTCGCTCTTGAGAAGTATGGCTCGAAAATAGTTGGCACTCTCTCTGATTATCTAGGAGATGAGGAGGAAGAAATCGAACTGAGAAAAGCCGTGGCTGCGGTTCTTTCTAGGGTCGCCTCTCAGGAAGCTACAGATTTTTTAATGCTGGAACTTCTGGAAGCCAAGTTTAATCTGGACAGAGAAATCATTGACGCTCTTGACCGGATCCGCTCTTTGAAGCCTGATGTTCAATTTGAAGGGGAGATGGTAAGGCTCGAATTAAATAGAGAAGTAAAAAAGCGCTGTGAGATTTTTCTTAATTTTTATTCAAAAGCAGAATTGGAAAAAGAGAAAAGAAAGGCCTTGGAAAAAGAACTTTCCTTCTCTCTGATCAACATATTTAAGTTATTGGGCCTTATCTATTCCCGTGAAGATATTGGCAGAGCCTACCAGAATATGAAGGCTGGAACAAAAGAATCAGTGGCCTATGCTCTTGAACTTCTCGACAACACATTGAAAAAAGAGGATAAAGATTTATTGCTTCCGCTCCTAGAAGACTTGCCCCTTGAAGAGAAAGCAAGGAGATGCCAGAATCTTTTGAGAGCTCTGGCTGAAGGCTAGGCAATTGTCATGACTGGCAAAAAAGCTTACCGAATCCTATCGCGTTTTGTCGATGTCAGGCCTGAAGAAACCTCTATCTCACTGCTTCTATTCTTTTATTTTTTCTTGATCCAGATCGCTGCCTATATCATCGAACCTGTCAAGATTTCCCTCTACTTGAAATGGCTGACAGCGGAGAAGTTGCCCTATGCTTATCTTCTCTCAGCCCTCTTGATCGGGTTCGTGGTTGCTTTAAATGCCAAATTGCTGCAAAGCCTGAAAAGACATCTCTATATTTCTTTAAGCCTGGCTTTTTTCTTAGTCAGTCTTATTCTCTTCTGGTTGCTCTTCAAGCTTCACTGGCCATGGCTTTCGCTCATCTACTGGTTCTGGTCAGATCTGTTCATGGTGACTTCAGTCACCCAATTCTGGATCCTCGTCAATGATCTTTATAATCCCCGTCAGGCCAGAAGGCTGGTTGGATTTCTGGTCAGCGGCGGGCTTTTAGGAGGAATGGCAGGCGCTCTTTTTGCCTCGCGTTTGGCTCGAACGATTGGAACAGAGAATCTTCTTTTGATCTGTCCGGTCTTGCTTCTTTTCTGTCTTGGAATAATCCTTTTTGCTCGCCGATTCCCCCAGAAGGAAGAGGGAGAAGAGATAAAAGAATCTCTGGCCGAGAGAAAGGCAAGAGTCGATCCCTTCAGCACTCTGCGGATGATAAGAGGCAATCGTTATTTGCTTGTTCTCAGCACCGCAGTGGCAGTGGCCATGATTGTGACGACTTTGGTTGATTTCCAGTTCGTTTCTGTGGTCGGGAGAACTTTTGAAGAAAAAGACTTGAGGACTTCTTTCCTGGGTAGCTTTTTAACCCTTCTCCTTGTTTTTTCCTATTTTCTCCATATCCTCTTGACCAACCGCATCCTCAGAAAATTTGGAATCCGTGTCGCTCTTCTCATTGCCCCTTTCTTTTTGCTGGGGAGCTCTCTGGTTGCCTTTTTTGTCCCTCTCCTTTACATGATCTATTGGGCTGTTCTTATCAAAGGTACTGACAAGAGCCTGACCTATTCCCTCAACCAGTCTGTCCGAGAACTTCTCTATATCCCTGTCTCTTCTGATATTAAGTACAGGGCCAAAGTATTCATCGATATGTTTGTCACCAAGTTTGCCAAGGGACTGAGCTCTCTTTTTCTCCTCTTCTTCTTTACTCTTCTCCACTTCAGCATCAAGCAAATAAGCTTCCTCGTCATCATTTTTGTCCTGACCTGGATCATTCTCAATCTCCAGATTACGAGAGAGTATGTGGGCATTGTCAAAAAGAATTTGAAAATCAAATGGCAAGATGCAGATAAATTCATTACAGAAAAGATAGATGTTGACCTGACCAAACTTGTCTTCGACACGCTGGAAAGCAAGAAAAAAAGTTCTGTCCTCTATGCTCTGAACCTTTTTGACCTTGTCAAAAGAGAAAAATTGAGTCCCGAACTCAAGAAAATCATCTCCTATAAATCTGACGAGATAATGGCCCGTTCTATGGATTCTCTCCTTGACCAGGATGGGAGTGTTCTTCTGCCTGAAATTGATGAAACTTTAGAAGAAGAAGGCTTGGAATCAGAGATAAGGGAAATCCTCTCCCTCAGCGTCTATCAGGAAGTGATGAAAGGTTATATCAATAGAATCGCCGAGGAAAAGACAAAAGAAGCAGAGGTCTCTCGCATGGAAGCGGCCAAGGCCCTGGGAATGATGGAGCCAAGTTCTCTCCTTATCCAGAATCTTTCGAGACTTCTAAGAGATGAATCGTCAGAAGTGGCAAGATATGCTCTGGAGAGCGCTGAGAAGCTAAAAAAGAGAGAATTCGTCCCTCTCATAATTCGACATCTCAGCAAGCCAGCTACCCAGGAAGTGGCTCAGCGGGCTCTCGTTGGGTATGGATCCAAGATCATCGGCACATTGAGGGATTATTTGAGCGATCGAGAAGAGGAGATTCGCCTGCGAAAGGCAATCCCTGATATCGTTGCTCAAATTGGCACTCAGAGGGCAGCAGATCTTCTCTCCTTAGAGTTAAAAAGGAAAAATGAGGATGTCGAACCTGAAATTATCGAAGGGATGTACAAGCTGAAGTCAAAAAATCCTCAGATCTCGTTCGAACAAAGAATCGTAGTCCCAGAAGTCGCCAGGATCATAAAAAAGAGTTATTTGATTCTCTTTGAACTTCAGGATTTAAAAGCCGATGGCAAAAAAGAGCTTTTGGCCAGAGACCTGGAGAATAACCTGGCCCGATCACTGAAGCACATTTTTGAACTGCTGAGCCTTATCTATCCTCAGGAAGATATCACCAGGGCTTATCAGAATATCTGCCTGGGAACAAAGAAGTCCACAGATTATTCGATTGAACTTCTGGACAACATCTTGAAGAAAGAAATCAGCGAAGTCCTTCTCCCCTTGATTGAGGATCTCTCCTTAGAAGATAAAGTCCGAAGGTGCCGGAAGCTTCTCAAATCTCTTGACAGATTGAATTCAACTTGACTCTTTTCTGATTAATTGTTATATTTTTGCCAATTTACTAAAGGGAAAACAAGTGGCTATCAATTGTCCAAAATGCCATTTTGATAATCCCGAAGATACCATTTATTGCGGTAAGTGTGCTACACCGCTTCGTCCCTCTGAAGAAATCTCCATTTCTCAGACGGAAACCCTTCAAACACCTAGAGAAAAAATCACCATAGGCTCCACCTTTACCGGACGTTACCAGATTATTGAGGAACTGGGTAAAGGTGGAATGGGCAAAGTCTATAGAGTGCTTGATAAGAAACTCAATGAAGAGGTGGCTTTGAAGCTAATAAAGCCTGAAGTAGCACTGGATAAGAAGACCATAGAACGCTTCAGTAATGAGCTTAGATTGGCTCGGAGGATAGTTCATAAAAATGTCGCTCGAATGTTCGATCTTAATGAGGAGAAGGGCACTCATTATATCACAATGGAATATGTGCCTGGCCAGGATTTAAAGGGATTGATCAAACAGACGGGGCAGATAACAGTAGGAAAAGCTGTTTCTATCGCCAAGCAGATATGCGAAGGGCTGGCTGAAGCCCACAGATTAGGTGTGGTGCACCGCGATCTCAAGCCCAGCAACATCATGATCGATAAAGAGGGCGATGCCCGTATCATGGATTTTGGGATTGCCCG
>CAZPAX010000102.1:0-8539 GCA_964584535.1 uncultured Eubacteriales bacterium | reverse complement strand
GTCTTTTGGGACGGCCAATCAGACTTCGCACAAGTTTTAGCCGCAATTTCTTATCCTTGACTGTCATAGGGCTTCCTTTGCTTTTCCTCTATTTTTCGAAATTTCATCAGGGCTTCTAAGTCTCCTTAAAGCATCCATGGTGGCGTTGGCGACGCTGAAAGGATTGTTGCTCCGAATAGATTTTGTCAGGATATCCTTGATGCCTGCCAATTCCATGATCACCCTGACAGCCCCACCGGCAATAACACCTGTTCCCTTGGAGGCTGGGCGGAGGATGACAATCCCTGCTCCTACTTCTCCTTTTACAAGATGTGGAATGGTCGTCTCAGCTAAAGCCACTTTTATCATTTTCTTCTTGGCGCTTTCCACTGCTTTGGCAATTGCCTGGGGCACTTCCCTGGCCTTGCCTTTTCCAATGCCAACAAGCCCATTCTCATTGCCGACTGCGGCTAAAGCGGAGAAACTCAAGTTTTTGCCTCCCTTGACAACCTTGGACACTCTCCGGATAGAAATCACCTGATCCTTTAATTCCAGTTCCTCACTTCTCGGTTCTTCCTCTTTAAATTCTTCCTCTTTCACTTCATTCCTCCTTGATGATTCCCCGGTTTAAGCTAAAAAATCACCCCTCCTTTTCTGACGGCCTCAGCCAGAGCTTTTATTCGGCCGTGGTAAGGGTAAATTCCTCTGTCCAGGACCACTTTCCCGATCTTCTTCTCCTTTAGCCTTTTGGCCAATATCTCCCCCAGCTTCTCACAGGCTTCCTTGCTTTTATAGTTCTTGTTCTTTTTTTTAAATTCTTTTTCCAAAGTTGAAGCCGAAGCGACAACCCCACCATTCTCATCGTTAATCACCTGGGTGTAGATATAGCGGTTGCTCTTGAAAACAAAAATGCGCGGCCTTTCCAGAGTCCCTCTGACTTTCTTCCTGATTCTCATTCTGATACGCTTTTTCGTCTTTTTCTTTAATTCTGCAATCTCTTTAAGCACCGCTCACTACCGCCTTTCGTTCTTTCTTTATCAGGACCTCGCCCACATAGCGAATCCCTTTGAGCTTGTAAGGATCAGGCTTACGGAACCTCTTGATCTCCTCAGCCACCTGGCCGACCCGCTGTTTATCTATTCCTTTAACCGAGATCAGGGTAGGCTTTTCGAGGGCAATCTCAATATCCTTGGGGATTCTGTAAATGATCGGTCTTGAATAGCCCAAACTCAATTCCAGCTTGTCTTTTTCTACTTTGGCCCGATACCCGACTCCCACGATTTCCAGCTGTTTGGAGAAGCCCGAAGAGACACCCGTGGCTGCATTGGCGGCCAGGCTCCGGCACAGGCCGTGAAAAGCCCGCTGCTCTTTGGAATCATCCAATCTGGTTAAGAAAAGCTTCTTGTCTTCCAATTGCGCCTTGATTCCAGGGTAGAGGGGTGAACTGAGCTTTCCTTTCTTGCCTTCAAACTCCAGTCTGTCAGGCAAGATGCTGACCTTGACACCCTCAGGCAAGACAATCGGCCGTTTTCCTACTCTTGACACTTCCTCTCTCCCTTAGCAGCAGAGCTTACCAGACATAGCATATTACTTCTCCTCCAACTCCAAGCTCTGCACAGTTGTTTCCTGTGGCAATTCCTTTAGAGGTAGAGATAATCGCAATTCCCAGCCCATCAAGGACCTTGGGAATAGAGTCCTTTGTGCAGTATATGCGGCATCCGGGCTTGCTCACTCTTCGCAACCCTGAAATGACACTCTGATTATCCTCCGTGTATTTCAGCTGGATATTCAAAATTCCCTGCTTGTTATCATCAATCACCTTAAAATTTTTTATGAAGCCCTCCTCCTTCAATATCTTGGCGATCTCCACTTTTATTCTGGAAGAAGGAAGGTTGATCTCTTTTCTCTTGATTCGAACAGAATTTTTGATCCTGGATAACATATCAGCAACGGGATCTGTTAAACTCATCGTTTCATCCTTTCCCGAGAATTACCATGAGGCTTTCACAATTCCAGGAATTTCTCCCTTTAAGGCTAACGCCCGAAAACACAAGCGGCACATGTCAAATTTCCGATAGTAACCTTTGGACCGTCCGCAGATCCGGCACCTTCTTTTCTTGCGGATGGAGTACTTTGGTTCTCTCTTGTATTTTGCCATAGACGATATTCTCGACACTTCTCCCTTCCTTTGTCAGGCCTCCCGAAAAGGCATTCCTAATTTTTTTAGCAAGGCATAAGCCTCACTGTCACCCCGGGCTGAAGTGACGACGGTGATGTTCATGCCTCGAGCTTTTTCCACCTTGGTATAATCAATTTCTGGAAAAACAAGCTGATCTCTCAGACCCATAGTGTAATTTCCTCTTTTATCAAAGGAATGAGGGGAAACCCCTCTGAAATCCCTGACCCGGGGAAGAACAATGTTAACCAGCCGGTCAAAGAACTCGTACATCCTTCTCCCTCGCAGTGTCACATAGCAAGCAATGGGTTGACCTTTGCGGAGCTTAAAGGCAGAGATGGATTTCTTTGCTCTGCCCACAGCAGGCCATTGTCCGGCGATTAGACTCAATTCTGTCTTGGCCGCATCCAAGACCTTGATATTCTGGATGGCCTCTCCCACACCCACATTCAAGATGATCTTTTTGAGCCTGGGCACAGCCATTTTATTTTTTACCCCAAACTCCTTCTGGAGCTCGGGAAGAATCTCCTTTCTGAATTTCTCGTAAAGACGGCTCATCTTTTCACTCTCATCATTGCTTCTCTAAGCTTGTCTCGCATTTATGGCAGACCCTGATCTTGCTCCCATCCTCCAGCTGTTTTTTCTTGATTCTTGCGCCCTGGCCGCAATCAGAACAATAAAGCATCACTCTGGAAGCGGCAATAGGAGCTTCCTTCTCCATGATCCCGCCCTGGATGTTCCGGCTTCGGTCAGGCCGGATAAATTCCTTGACAAAATTTACCTTTTCGACAATGATCCGCCCCTTATCGGGAAAGACGACAAGGATCTTTCCTGTTTTTCCTTTGTCCTTGCCTGACTTAACGATAACCAGGTCATTCTTCTTCAATGATAGCTTGTTCATCAGAGAACCTCCGGCGCCAAGGAAACAATCTTCATAAATTTTTTCTCTCTCAGCTCTCTCCCGACAGGCCCAAAAACTCGGGTTCCCACCGGTTCTCCTGCGCGATCAATGATAACTGCTGCATTGTCATCGAAACGAATATAAGAGCCATCCCTCCGCCGCGCTTCCTTCTTGGTACGAACAACGACAGCCCGGACAACTTTCCCTTTTGGAATCTTGCTCTCAGGATCTGCCTCTTTTACAGTTGCTGAAATGATATCTCCAATTGACGCTGTCCTTCCCACTCCCCCGCCTTGAGGGGTGATGCACATGATCATCCGGGCGCCTGAGTTATCAGCAACTCTGAGCATTGTTCGCATCTGGATCATTCTTTGCTTTCTCCAATTTCACCTTCTTACTCTGCTGAGGAGAGGCCTACAATCTCAAGAACTCGCCATCGTTTTCTCTTGCTGAGGGGCCTCGTCTCGATAAAGCGGACCATGTCTCCAACTTTACACTTCTCATATTCATCATGAACGAGAAATCTCTTTCTCCGTTTGATCGTTTTTCTGTATAGAGGGTGCCTTACCTGTCTCTCAACAAGAACAGTGATTGTCTTTTTCATTTTTTTCCCGATGACGACACCAATCTTTGTTGTCTTTCTTTTCTCGACACTTGCTTCCATTGTCTATTTCACCCCTCTTTTCTTTTCCCTCAAAAGAGTCTCTATCCTGGCGATATCCCTTTTGATGTTTCTGAGCTTCATGGCATTTTCCAGCTGCCCTAAAGCGTGCTGGAAGCGAAGCTTAAAAAACTGATCCTTGAGTTCAGCTTCTTTGTTACGCAATTCTTCGTCTGACAATTCTCTGAGTTCTCTTGCTTTCATCTTAATTCTTTGCTCTCTCTAGAGATAAATCTTGTCTTAATCGGAAGCTTATGAGCCGCCAGTCTCATCGCCTCTCTGGCGATATCCTCGGGCACACCCTCCAGCTCATACAACACCCTTCCTGGCCTTATCACATCGACCCAGAATTCAGGGTCTCCCTTTCCTTTTCCCATCCTGACCTCAGTCGGCTTTTTGGTCACAGGCTTCCAAGGAAAGGCTTTGATCCACACCTTTCCTCTTCTCTTGACATAACGGGTGATGGTGATCCGACCGGCCTCCAACTGCCGGGCTGAAAGCCAGCAAGGCTCCATCGCCTGAAGGCCATATTCACCAAAGGTGAGCATTGCTCCTCTGGTAGCCTTGCCCCTCATCCTTCCTCTCTGCTGCTTTCTGTACTTGACTTTTTTGGGCATCAACATGGCTAGATCTCCTCAATTTCAGCCGTCTGAGAGGTCATCTTGGGCTTCTCCACATCACTCTTGTAGATCCAGACCTTTATTCCAATCTGGCCGTATGTCGTGAATGCTTCTGTAAAGCCGTAATCGATATCGGCGCGCAGAGTTTGCAGAGGCAATTGGCCCTTGAGGTACCATTCGGAACGGGCAATTTCCACACCCCCAAGCCTGCCTGAGCACATCACCTTTATCCCTTTGGCACCCATCCTTAAGGCAGAATCGACAGCCTTTCTCATGGCTCGCCGATAAGCTATTCTCTTCTCAAGCTGTACGGCAATGCTTTCGGCCACCAGGATGGCAATGAGCTCAGACTTATCGACTTCTCTGATATCGACATAGACTTCTCTCTGAGCGACTTCTTCAAGCATGCTCTTCAGACTTTCAATCTCTTTCCCTCCCCGGCCGATGATAATTCCAGGACGAGCAGTGTGAATGATAACTCTGATTTTCGGCCCAACCCGCTCGATATCTGCCTCAGCAATTCCTGCATGAAAATATTTTTCCTTTATTTCTTTTTTCATTTTCAAATCTTCATGGATCAAGCGCCCGTATTCGGCGCCTTTGGAAAACCAGCGTGAACTCCAGTTTTTATTGAATCCCAATCGAAAACCATGTGGATGTGTCTTCTGTCCCACTTGCTATCTCCCTTTTTTCTCTTCTAAAAAGATATGGACATGACTGGTCCTTTTCAGAATCCGATAAGCCCTGCCCATAGGGGCAGGTCTAATTCTCTTCATTTGAGGGCCTTGATCAACGAAGATCTTGGTGATAAAGAGATTGTCGACATCAATATTGGGCACCTTCTGCTGAGCATTGGCAATCGCAGAACGGAGAACCTTTTCAATGATCGAACTGGCCTTCTTCTTTTCTGAAAAATGAAGAATAGTCAGGGCTTCCCCCACATACCTATCCTTGATAGAATCAACCACCAGCCGGCACTTCTGGGGCGCAATCCTGATATATTTGCCGACTGCTGTCGAAACAAAATTTTCCTCTTTCATTTACGTTGCTATCCTGATTGTCCGTGCTGTTTTTGTTGTATGCCCTTTAAAAGTCCGGGTTGGAGAAAACTCTCCCAGTTTATGGCCAACCATATTCTCGGTGACGAAAACAGGAATGAACTTTCTTCCGTTATGGACGCCAATGGTCAGGCCGACCATTTCAGGAATAATTGTCGAGCGGCGAGACCAGGTCTTGATCACTTTCCTCTTTTCACCCTTAGCTGTAAAATCAGAGATCCTCTCTCTGAGATTTGAATCAATATAAGGTCCCTTTTTCAAAGACCTGCCCATGACTATTTACTCCTTCTTCTGATAATAAAAGCTTGAGTTCGCTTGTTCCTTCGCGTTTTGAAGCCTTTAGTCGGCTTCCCTTCAGGGCTGACAGGATGCCGGCCACCTTTTGACCTTCCTTCTCCTCCCCCATGGGGGTGGTCAATAGGATTCATGGCCGTGCCTCTGACATGGGGCCTTATTCCCTGCCAGCGGCTGCGACCTGCTTTACCGATAGAGATATTCTGATGATCGAGATTCCCCACCTGACCGATAGTAGCCTGGCAGTCCAGATGAATCTTTCTGATCTCCGAGGAGGGAAGACGGACTTGGGCATATTCCCCTTCCTTGGCCAATATTTGGGCTCCTGATCCAGCCGATTTGGCGATCTGTCCTCCCTTATTCTTCCTCAATTCAATGTTATGGATCACAGTCCCAAGGGGTATGTAGCGGAGAGGCATGGCATTCCCTGGAAGAATATCCACCTGGCCCTTAGAGGAGATAATTGTCTGCCCAATCTTCAAATTAAGAGGGGCTAAAATGTATCGTCGCTCTCCGTCCTTATATCTGACAAGTGTGATAAGGGAGGAACGGTACGGGTCATACTCGATGGTTTCCACCATGGCGGGAATATCAAGCTTGTTGCGTTTAAAATCAATGATGCGGTACATCTTTTTGTGTCCGCCTCCTCGATGGCGAACAGCAAGATGGCCCCGGGAGTCCCTCCCCCCCCGTTTGGGAAGGAATTCGAGCAAGGGCTTGTATGGCTTGGAGACAGTCAGTTCCTCATAAGCCAGACCAGTCCTGTGCCGCAATCCTGAAGTCTGCGGTTTGTAGGCTTTTATTGCCATCTTAGACAGCCTCAAAATATTCAATCATTTTTTCGCCCTGTTTTAACTTGACATAGGCTTTTTTCCAGTCTTTTGTTTTGCCTTCATTCCGGCCAACTCTTCTCAGCTTACCAATCTTCTTCTCAGTCCAGACCTTTTCAACCTTGACCTTGAAAAGATGCTCGATGGCCTTCTTGATCTCAGACTTGTTGGCATCTTTGGCCACTTCGAAACAGATTTGTCGATTCTTCTCCTTAAGCCAGGTGCTTTTTTCGGTGATGACTGGCCTCAAAATAATCTGGTAGGGATCCCGGTTCACTTCAATCTCTCCATCAAAGATTCAAAAGCTCTCTGGCTCAAAACAAGCCATTTGTGATTCAGAACGTCATAGACATTCACTTCCCTGGCATCAATAGCTTTGACCTTTGGAATATTCTGAAGAGAAAGGAAAAGATTCTTGTTCTCATGGCTGTCGACGATTAAAGCCGAATCCAAGTGAAGGCCCCGAAGAAGCTTCTCTCCCTCTTTTGTCTTAGGCTCTTTGAAGCTTATATCATCGAGAATAAGAAGCTCTTTTTCTGTGTATTTCAGGGATAGGGCTGATTTCAAAGCATTTCTTTTTGCTCCTTTGGGCAGGTGGTAATAATAATCTCTCGGTTTGGGCCCAAAGACTCGACCTCCTTTTCTCCATAAGGGTGAGCGAATGCTGCCGGCTCTCGCTCTTCCCGTCCCTTTCTGCCTCCAAGGCTTACGGCCTCCTCCACTCACCTCGCCTCTCGATTTTGTCGAAGCAGTTCCTCTCCTCTGATTGGAGCTGTAGTTGATAATAGCTTCATAGAGAAGATGTTCCTTAACAGGATAGGAGAAGACCTCCTCGGGGAGGGCAATCTCCGAAGTCTTCTTTCCGTTCCTGTCTAAAACTCGAGCCTTGAGCATTGTCCGTTCTCTTTAACCTCTCAAGAGGACTTCATGGCAAAATTCTCTTTTTTTATTAAAACATAGCCTCTGGCCGGCCCAGGGACAGCGCCCTTTACAATAAGGAGATTATTCTCTTTATCAGTTTCGATAACGGTCAGATTCCTAACTGTGACTCTGGCATGTCCCATATGTCCAGGCATCTTTTTTCCTTTGGTAACGCGCGAGGGAAAGGATGATGCCCCTACCGAACCAAGGCGACGGTGGAACATCGAGCCGTGGCTGCCCTTTCCACCCCGAAAACCCCAGCGCTTGACGACTCCGGCAAATCCTTTTCCTTTGCTCGTTCCAACAATGTGGACTTTCTCCCCAGTTACAAAAATATCGACCAGAATTTGATCACCCTCCTTCACTTCGGCCTGCTCATTGAAACGAAACTCACGAAGAATTCTCGTCACTGGCACGCCGGATTTTTTGAAGTGCCCGAGCATGGGTTTGTTCGGTTTCTTCACTCCCTTCTCTTCGACTAGGCCAAGCTGAAGGGCAAAATAGCCATCCTTCTCCTTTATTTTTTTCTGGATGACGGTGCAAGGGCCGGCTCTCAGAACTGTGATGGGAAAGGCATTCCCTTCTTCGTCAAACCGCTGGCTCATGCCTATTTTTTTCCCGATCAGACCCTCGACCATGGCTAATCTGCTCCAGTTCCAAAGGCTTGAATCTCAACATCAATCCCTGCCGGCAAATCCAACTTCTGAAGTTCTTCTATAGTCTCATTATTGTACTCGCTGATATCGATCAATCTCTTGTGGACTCTCATTTCAAAATGTTCCCGAGACCTTTTATCCACATGAGGAGAACGAAGGACACAAAAGCGATGAATGCGGGTTGGAAGAGGTATAGGCCCGCAAATACTTGCTCCAGTTCTTTTCGCTTTGACAACAATATCTCGTACAGACTGGTCCAGTAGCCGATGATCAAATGATTGGAGCCTAATTCTTATTTTTTCCATCTTGAGTTCCTCAGTTCTCTATCGCTCTTTCTATCTCTCGCTTCTATTTATAGTCTATCCTGATATCGATATGTTTTCACTCCTTATTCCAGGATTTCGGTGACACTGCCAGCACCAACAGTCCGGCCTCCCTCTCGA
>CAZPAX010000101.1:0-8557 GCA_964584535.1 uncultured Eubacteriales bacterium | reverse complement strand
ATCTCATCAAAATAAACTGAGATTGCTTCGCTTCGCTCGCAAAGACAAATATCTAACGGCAATTTTGGGGTATAAGGTAAATGATGTGGGATCTCAATCCTGAAGTAGTCATTCGAGCTGAATCAAGAGGCGCTCTTCTTTTCAATCCAGAGAATGCCGAAATAGTTTATATCGATAGGGAGGCGTTGTCGTTTTTATGGCAAATAATTAAGGGAGAAATTACTGTTAGAAAAATCCCCGTTTCACTAATATTATATCTCCAGAGAAAAAGGCTGATTGTGCGCAGCGAGCACCTTGCAAGAGAATCTTTAGAAGAGATTGAAGGTTGCCTGAAGGCAGAAAAAAAGGAAATTCCCAACTCGCTTTGCTCACCTGAGACTCTTCATCTAGCCCTGACAAATGTCTGTGATCAATCATGTCCTGGTTGTTTTTATTCAAAAGGAAATAAAAGTGCGGAGGTGTTTCTCTCTGCTGAACTCTTCAAAAAGATATTAAAAGAGGCTCAGAAAGCCAAGGTCTTCCAGTTTGCCTTTGGAGGCGGAGAACCTCTTCTTCATCCTCAAATCCTCGCTTTTGTCAAAGAATCCAAAAGGGCAAATATCGTGCCTAATATCACAACTAATGGGAACCTCCTCACCCTCGAGCTGGCTTCAGAACTCAAGAAAGCAGGATTGGGACAGCTTCAGATATCTCTTGACAGTTCTTCTCCTGAAATCAATGCTCAAACACGGCCGAATCATAATAAAGCCATAAAAGCGATGAGAATCTGTAAGACCGCAGGGCTTCGCTTCGGGATTAATACCCTAGCCACCAGAAGCAATTTTCGAGCGCTGCCTTCCCTTTTTTCCTTTGCCCAGAGGATTGGGGCCGAGGGAGTCAACCTTTTAAGGCCAAAGCCTCCAGTCAATGCTTCTGAATGGCTCAGCCAATCTTCCCTTAGGCCCTCAGAGAACCGGGAACTCCATAAGCTTCTCAGGCAAAAGACCAATAACGGGAGAGTTCGAATCACTCTGGATCAATCCCTCTGCTTCCTTGCCCGCCATCGCAGCCCTGAAGAGCTCTTTTTCAATGGAGTCTGGGGGTGTGGTGCAGGCAGGAGGTTTCTGACCATTGACCCTGAGGGTGTTGTTTATCCCTGCAGCCATTTCCGGAAGCCTGTAGGTTTCCAGGGCGATTTCATGCAGGCTTGGAATGATTCCATTCTCTTAGAAGAGTTCCGTCATCTGGAGGAGAAGATAAAGGGGAGATGTGAATCCTGCCGGCTTGTCTCAGTCTGCCGCGGCTGCCGGGCCGTGGTGGTTGAGCTTGGCGGTGATTTTTACGATGAAGATCCCCATTGTCCCTCTCGAAATTTTTAGGATCAAAGGATCGATCAATTTGGATGAAAAGATGATTATTTCTCGCTGGGATGGGAATCAGCCGAAATACAGGCCGCGGACAGAATTCTCCACGAATTTATGAATCCGAGCACCGCATTTCGGCAATCAAGAAAAGTCCAGATCGATAAGGGAGGGAAGAAAATAAGGGAACTTGCGTCTAAAATATGTTAGTTATATATAAAGGAATCTTCCGTCCGGAAATTTCCTCAATCCCGGTCTTTTCAGGAAGAATTCAAACAAGGAGGTATGCGATGGCCAGGAATATCAGAGGAGGATTGCTAGCGCTTTTTTTTATAGCTTCTCTCCCCCTTTTTGGACAAAATGAGGAGAGAATCCTCTCTCTTTCGCTTGAGGAGTGCATCCAAAAAACCATAAAAAATAATCTCGGTCTGGCTGTTGAGGTTCTCACACCGAAGATTGCTGATCTGGCGGTTTCATTGGCCGGAGAAAAATTCATGCCTGCTCTTTCTCTCAATTACAATAAGCAAGACACAAACACAGCCTCCTTTTCTTTTCTCGATGCAGAACAGACTGTAGCAACACTTCAGAATGACTATTCCACTCAGATCTCCCAGCTCATTCCCACAGGCGGCACCTTTTCCCTTAGCCTTGTCGGCTACATGACTGACACAAACAGAAGAGCGACAACTATTAACCCCCGCTACGGAAACACTCTCCGCTTTACATTCAGCCAGCCTCTGCTCAAAGATTTCGGGTTTAAGATGAGTCGCCGGGAAATCATCACTGCTCAGAACAATAAGGATATTTCTGAAAGGAATTTTGCCCAAGCCCTGGAAGATACAATCTACAGTGTGACAGGCGCTTACTGGAATCTTGTCTACAGCATAGAAAACTTGAAGGTCCGCCAGCAATCTCTGAAATTGGCCCAGGAATTGCTGGAGAAGAACAGAGCTGAAGTCGAGGCCGGCACTCTTGCCCCCATTGAAATCCTGACAGCTCAGGCTGATGTGGCCACAAGACAAGCTGACATCCTTGAGGCGGAAGCCATGGTCAAGAATAATGAAGACCTTCTTAAGACTATCATCAACCTTCCGGCTGAAGTGGAAAACCAGGAAACTGTGAAGATTATTCCCTCTGACAGTCCCACCGTTTTCAGAGAAGACATCAGCCTTGACAAGGTCCTCCAAGTGGCCATGCAAAAAAGGCCGGACCTTCAGGCAACAAGGATAGACAGAGAAAACAAAGAGCTCAATCTGAGCTATGCCCGAAATCAGCTTTTCCCCGATCTCCGCTTTCAGGCCTCCTACTGGAGTCCGGGGGTCTCGGGAGATAAAATTCTGTATGAAGGTGGCAATGCTTTAACTGGAAAGATTATCGGCAAGATTCCTGGCGAAAGTTCTAATGCCCTCAAGGATGCTTTTAATTTCAAGTTCAAGAACTGGTCTGCTGGATTGACCCTCACCTTTTCTTTGAGTAACCTTTTTTCTCGCGCTTTCTATGCTCAGGCAAAACTCAACGCCGAGCAGGCCAACCTGAAAATAAAAAACGAGGAACAGCAGATATTTCTGGAAGTGAAAACAGCAGTCAGGGCTGTCCAGACCAACTTTCAGCGGGTCGAGGCTTACAAGGCAGCCAGAGAGCTAGCCCAAAAAAAGCTTGAAGCCGAAGAGGAAAAGTTCAAGGTCGGGTTGAGCACCAATTATTTCATTCTTCAATACCAGAGGGATCTGGCCAATGCACAGACTATGGAGCTTCGGGCTATCGTGGATTATAATATATCGTTAGCCTATCTCAATCGAGTTCAAGGAATAGGTTTTGAAGGAAAGAACCAGTAAAGGACAAGATTATGAAAGAAAAATTAAAAAACAAAATAATTAAAATAAGAACCCCTGTCTTTATAGCCATAGCCTGCCTCATTGTCGGCTACCTTGGCTGGAGAATAGTAGGGGCAACATTCCTAGCCAAAAAGGCGGGGATGGGACAGAGAGGCATCTCTGTTGCGGTCGAGATTTCGCCAATTGAGATGGGAACCATAAAAGACGCAGCTCAATTCTCAGGGAGCCTTATTCCCAAATCCCAGTTCACTGTTGCTCCCAAGATATCGGGCCGCTTGAACCAGCTCCTGGTTGACATCGGCGACCCGGTCAGACGCGGTCAGCTCGTAGCTGTGCTTGAGGATGAGGAGTACCAACAGCAAGTCATTCAGGCAGAAGCTGACCTCCGCGTCGCCAGAGCCAACCTTGAAGAGGCCAAGAGCTCTCTGGAGATGGTCAAAAGAGACCTGGAGCGGGCGAGGACTCTCCACCAAAAAGGCATTCAATCGGATTCCCAACTGGATGCAATAGTCGCTCAATATGATGCTCAGGAGGCCAAGTATAAAGTCGCCGTGGCCCAGCTGGCGAACAAAGAATCGGCCCTGGAAACAGCCAGAGTTCGTCTCTCCTACACCAGGATCAAAGCCTCATGGGAAAAAGGGAGCGAGACAAGATATGTCGGAGAAAGATTCGTTGATGCTGGAGCGATGCTCTCTCCCAATACGTCTATCCTTTCCATCATCGATCTTCAGCCTATTACTGCAGTCATCCATGTCACTGACAGAGATTATTTCCGCCTCCAAGGCGAACAAAAAGCAACGATCACCAGCAGCGCTTTCCCAGAAAAAGCATTTATCGGCCAGGTCGCCAGGATCGCCCCCTTACTGAAGGAAACATCCCGGCAGGCAAGAGTCGAGATTGAAATCCAGAATCCAGAGGGACTTCTCAAACCAGGCATGTTTATCACCACAACAATTGAATTCTCAAGCCGCGAGAAGACAACTATCGTCCCCCTCAGTGCTCTGGTCAGCAGAAACGGCCGGCAGGGTGTTTTTCTGGCCAATATGGAGAACAAAAAAGCCCATTTTCAACCTATCCAGGTTGGCATCATCGAGGGAGAACGGGCTGAGATTCTCGATCCATCCCCGCTCTCCGGGTATGTGGTTACTCTCGGGCAACATCTCCTCGAGGATGGGGTGAACATTATCCTACCCTCGAGCCCACCCTTGTCTTCCGATAATCAGGAGCCACCCCCCGCAAAAAAGCCTAATCTCAAGAAAACCTCTCCAGGAGGAAAGCGATGACCATTTCTGAATTCTCGATCAAACGTCCTATTTTTATGTGGATGATTACACTGGCGGCTATCGCTGTCGGCCTTGTTTCAGTCAGCCGCCTTCCCATCGACTTAATGCCGGACATAACCTATCCCACTCTCAACGTCTCCACTTCTTATGAAAACACAGGCCCTGAAGAAATGGAACAACTGATCACCCGGCCCATCGAAGAGGCCATGAGTGCTGTACCTGGTGTTGAAGAGGTATTTTCTACCTCCTCAGAAGGAAACAGCACGGTTCGGGTTATGTTTTCCTGGGGAGTTAACCTGGATGCGGCGGCAGACGATGTCCGAGAGCGGCTTGACCGGGTGATTCCCCGACTGCCCAAGGATGTCAACAGACCAACACTCAGGAAATTCGACCCTGCTCAGTTCCCTATCCTGATGCTGGGGGTAGTAAGCAACTTGGACCCCATCCAGACCCGACGGATCATTGACGAGCAGATCTCTTACCGAATCGAAAGGATTCCAGGAGTCGCCTCAGTCGATGTCTGGGGAGGGCTGCAACGGGAGATTCAGGTCAACCTCTATCCTGATAAAATAAAGGCCCTTGGACTTCCGCTCGACCTGATTATCAACAAAATCAGGCAGGAAAACATTGACCTGCCAGCAGGAGTGATCGAAAAAGGAAACTACGAAATTCTCGTCCGTATCCCTGGCATCTACACAAACCTGGACGAGATCAAAGAAACAGTCGTTGCCATCCGGGAGAGAGTTCCGATTCAGCTCAAAGAAATCGCCAGCATCGACGATACCCACCAGAAAATAACGCGCATCGCCAGAATCAACGGCAAGTCAGGAACCCGGATTGCCATCAATAAACAATCAGGCAAAAACACGGTTAAAGTGGCTGATGGTGTGCTGAAGGAAATAGAGAAAATTAAGCAGGAACTCCCACAAATCCAGTTTGTTCCTATTTCAAACAGCTCCCAGTACATCAAAAGAGCAATCAACAACGTGAGTAATTCAGCTCTTTACGGCGGCATCCTGGCAGTTGTTGTGCTCCTTATTTTTCTGACCAGTATTCGGACCACACTTGTCATTGCTACATCCATTCCCGTCTCTATCATTGCCACTTTTGCCCTGATCTATTTCGGCGGGTTCACACTGAACGTCATGACTCTGGGCGGACTGGCTCTGGGTGTCGGGATGCTGGTCGATAACTCTATTGTCGTCCTGGAAAATATCTATCGCTTGCACGAGACAGGAGTTCCTCCCAAAAAAGCTGCTGTGCTCGGCAGCTGGGAAGTCCAGGCGGCCATTATCGCCAGCACCTTGACAACTGTGGTGGTGTTCATGCCTATGGTTTTTATTAGCGGCATGACGGGGATCATGTTCAAGCAATTAGCCTATGTGATCAGCTTTGCTCTCCTCTGTTCGCTGTTTTTCGCTCTGACTCTTGTTCCCATGCTTACTAGCCGCATGCTCAGGCCATCGCAGCTCGTTAACCCGAATCCAAGAAAATGGCAGAAAAAAATTGTCGCTCGGGTCCGTTATTATCATAAAAAATTAGAAGCTGGCTATAAAAATCTTCTTCATTATTCGCTTGATCACCGTCTTTTAGTTTTAGGGATAACGATTGCTCTCCTAGTTGGGAGCATCGGCCTCATCCGGCTGGTAGGAAGCGAATTCCTGCCATCCACCGATGAAGGAGAAGCGCGCGTGACAGGTGAGTTGGAAGTTGGAACAAGGCTTAAGATCATGGACGAGAAGTTTCAAAGAATCGCAGAAATCGTTCGCAGGGAAGTACCAGAGATAGAGAGCATTGAAGAAGGCATCGGAGGAGGGGGCTGGCGGGGCACGAATAACACAGGGGATATCACTATCAAACTCAAGCCCAAATCTCAACGCTCGAGATCAAGTGAGGCCATTGCTACTGACCTGAGGCGGAAGCTCTCCGACATTCCGGGAGTCATCATCCGGACTCGAGCTGGCGGGCGGCAGATGATGTTCGGCATGCGGGGAGGCGGAGGGCAGGAAAGGGTTCAGGTCGAAATCCGCGGCTATGACCTAAAAATTGCTGAAGCGCTGGCCCAGCAGGTCAAAAAAGTTGTCGAAAATGTCAAGGGAATTGCTGACGTTAGACTCAGCCGGGACATAGGAAAACCAGAGGAACTCTTCCACATCGACCGACATGCAGCCGCGGATATGAAACTTTCAGTAAGCCAGATCGGCGGGACCGTCCAGACTGTCCTGACTGGAACCCAGGCCAGTATGTACCGCGAGGCCGGGTATGAATTCAGGATTCTGGTCAAGGTCAAGGACTCAGAACAGATGGATATTGAGGATATTCTCGACTTGACGCTGACCAACACAGAAGGAGAACCTGTGAGCCTGCGTAATGTCGTTGATGTCCGGCCACGAAGGGGACCGCTGAGGATCGAAAGGCGAGACAGGGAACGGGTCCTTACCATCTCGGCTGAAATCGCCGGAAGAGACCTCGCCTCCATCATGGGTGATATCAAGGAAGGCCTTCGCTCTGTCCCTATTCCCAGGGACTTCAGCGTCGCTTTTACTGGAGACTATGAGGAGAGACAGAAAGCATTTCGCGAGCTTCTGCTTAGCATTACCCTGGCCATCTTACTCGTCTATATGATCATGGCCATGCTCTACGAGTCTGTCCGCGATCCGTTGATCGTCATGTTCTCGGTTCCCCTGGCTGCCATCGGCGTTATCTTGATCCTCTTTCTCACGGGCACAACCTTTAACATTCAATCTTACATCGGGTGTATCATGCTGGGAGGCATCGTCGTCAATAATGCTATTCTGCTTGTCGACTGCACCAACCTCCTTAGGAGGCGCGATAAAATGCCTTTGCGGGAGGCAATCGAAGAGGCTGGCCGACGACGACTTCGTCCGATCTTGATGACCGCGCTGACCACCATCATGGCCATGATACCCCTGGCAATAGGGCTCGGTGAAGGAGCTGAGGCTCAAGCTCCCTTAGCCCGGGCTGTCGTGGGAGGACTTACAAGCTCAACTCTGATTACTCTGGTTGTCGTTCCGGTTGTTTACTCTTTATTCGAGGGAATGAAGAAAAAGAAAGAGGAACAGGCCTAAGGTTAAAGTCATACGATCCAGGCTATTTTGATTTTCTTTTCCAGAGTCTTGAATTCCCGGTCGCCTGTGATAAGCTCACACTTCTTCTTCATAGCCAAAGCCGCGGCAAAGCAATCTGCATAGGATAATCTGTGAGTTGCTTTTAGTTTTGCTGCAATCCGAGTTATCTCCCTGTCTGCATCCAAAATCAAAACAGGAATGGCCCGCATGGCATCTTCGGCCAATTGAGCCCTCTCCTCGCCACCGGTGCGCAGGGCATGATAAATCACTTCTCCCCAGTTCACCACAGAGAGAAATGACTCGCGTTTCCCGGCGGCACATTCCTCAAAGATCCTGGCCACTTCTTTATATCCTGCCTGTCTCTGGAGATATGATATCATTGCATAGCTATCCAGCACACTTGATTTCATAAGTTGCGCTCCCTCTTTTTATCTTCAAGAAGAGAGCTGAGCATCTTTCCATCTGTTCCTAGGACACCTGCGAGGCTCTCAAAATAATTTTTGTCCAGCGGTTGGAGGATGAGCTTGCCTTTTTGTTCGATAAAAGCAACTTTAGTGCCCTTTTTTATTCCAAGTTTCCGGCGAATGCTAGAAGGGATGACTATCTGTCCTTTGACAGTAACAATAGAAGTTTCCATCGTAATTCTCCTTTGATTATTATATACACAAAAATTAATTGTAAGTCAATTATAGTGCTGTAATTCTTTAATTATTAAGTAATTCAATCAAAATAAAGTAATTTTGTGGGAGATCGGGGTCAGACATCAGGAGGAGGATCGAGCTAAAACTCAATCTCTCTCTTTGTTCTGTCCAAAAGGAAAGTCTCTTGCTTTCCGCCACAGTGCTTGTCTAAAAGAGTACTAAGGTCTCTTGTAATTTCCTGAATATCCTCTTGTCTCAAAGGAGGAAGTCCTTCCACAACCAGGATAACGCTTCTTGTTTCCTCTGTCATTTTTGTTTTTTCTGACTCTCGCCAGTTCCATCTTCTGCAGAGAACCTCCTCATCATCCA
>CAZPAX010000100.1:0-8574 GCA_964584535.1 uncultured Eubacteriales bacterium | reverse complement strand
GAGAAGTTCATAGTAGCGAAACATGAGGGGGTCAGAGATGGACATGATTTTGCCGTAAATCTCGCCTGGAGGCTCGGCGATTCCTACATAATTGCCGAGGGATTTACTCATCTTTTCCACGCCATCCAGACCTTCAAGCAAAGGTGTGGTCATGATCACTTGAGGTTCTTGCTGGAATTCACGCTGGATTTCGCGTCCGACAAGAAGGTTGAATTTCTGGTCTGTACCTCCCATCTCGACATCTGCTCGCAAGGCTACAGAATCGTAAGCTTGCATCAGAGGGTAGAGGATTTCATGGACAGAAATGGGAAGGCCCGCCTTGAGCCGCTCCGAGAAATCGTCCCTTTCCAGAATCCTGGCGACTGTGTATTTTGCACTCAGGTTAATGATCTCGAAGCTTGTCAATTTTGAGAGCCAGCGGGAATTGAAATCAATAATTGTCTTTTCAGGGCTGAGGATCTTGAAAATTTGGGCTTTGTAAGTTTCAGCATTTTTCAGGATTTCCTCCCGGCTCATGGCTGGCCGGGTGGAAGAGCGACCTGAAGGATCACCAATAAGCCCAGTAAAATCGCCGATAAGGAAGATAACATCGTGACCCAAGTCCTGGAAATGCTTCATCTTGCGCAAAATGACTGTGTGGCCAAGGTGAATGTCAGGAGCTGTGGGATCAAAGCCGACTTTGACCTTGAGTGGCTTTTTCTCTTCGAGAGAGCGAGTGAGTTTTGCCTTTAGCTCTTCTTCTTGGATGATCTCCACACAGCCTTTTTTCAAATACTCAAACTGCTCTTTGACCGCTTTGAACATCTTATCTTATATACACCCTTCTGCCCTGAACTTCCAGTTTTCCTTCAAAAAAGAGCCGGACAGCTTCAGGATAAATCTTGTGCTCTTCTTTTAAGATTCTCTCGCTCAATATTTCTTCTGTATCATCCTGGATAACTGGCACCACAGCCTGGATAATAATGGGACCCATGTCCACTTCTTCAGAGACAAAATGGACAGTTGCACCCGAATACTTTACTCCCCAGTCCAAGGCTTTTTTCTGGACATGAAGGCCTGGAAAAGAAGGGAGCAAGGCTGGGTGGATGTTCATTATGCGGTTTTTGAATTCCTGGCAGAAAAGCGGAGTTAAGACTCTCATGTACCCAGCCAGGCAGATCAAGTCCACATCTCTTTTCCTGAGCTCCTTGATGATCTCCTTATCATATTCCTCACGGCTTGGGTAAAGCTTGGGGTTGAGAAAAAGGGTTTCAAGGTTTCTTTCCTGCGCAATTTTAAGACCTGGCGCCTCCTCTCTGTTGCTGAAGACAAGGGCGATTTCAGCATTTATTCGTCCACCGAGAATCGCATCATGAAGGGCTCTGAAATTTGACCCCCGTCCAGAAAGAAAGACAGAGATTTTTCCTTTTTTCTTCGGGCTTCTAAAAATTTCTTCTTCCATTCTTTTTTCCTTTGTTTATTTAATCTTAAAAATTTCTGGAATCGCTTCTTTCCAGGTCTGATAAGCTTCCTTGACAGGAATGTTAATGACTCCTTTTCCCTGATGGCGAATAAGGAGTCTCTCTCCCCCTGTTTCTCCGATAACTATGGCCTGGACCTTCCTCTTTTTGGCCAAATCAAGGAATTTTTTGAGAATTTTTTTCCTTGTAGTGAGGATAATCCGTGATTGAGTTTCTCCAAAAAGCAAGGCATCTGTTCTTATCTTGTCCTCAAGGTCGATAGCACATCCGATTTTATTTTCAGCCAGAAAAGAGCATTCGGCAAGAGAGGTGGCCAGACCTCCTTCTGAGATGTCATGGGCAGAGATAATAAGGCTCTCTGCTATGGCCTCTAAACAGAAGTCTTGAATTCGCTTTTCTTCTTCAACGTCAATCCTGGGAGGAATTCCTTTGGCAAGGCGGAAGATAATTTTCAGGTACTCAGAGGCGCCCAGTTCTTCTTTATTTTCTCCAAGCAAAACCACAGGATTCCCTTCTTCCTTGAATCCAGGACTCATCATATTGACTACATCATCTATAATTCCGACTATTCCCAGAACTGGTGTAGGGTAGATGGAGAGGCCGTCAGTCTCATTGTAGAAACTGACATTTCCTCCAGTGACAGGAATGGAAAAGGCCCGGCAGGCTTCTGCCATTCCCTCAATCACTTCTTTAAACTGCCACATGATTTCCAGTTTTTCTGGGTTCCCAAAGTTCAGGCAATTGGTGACTCCAATCGGTCTAGCTCCGACGCAGGCCAAATTGCGGCAGGCTTCTGCCACAGCAATCTTTCCTCCTCTTTTGGGATCAAGATAAGAATAAAGGGAGTTTCCGTCGAGAGTCATGGCCAGAGCCTTCTTCTTACCCTTGATTCTTAAGACAGAAGCATCAGCTCCTGGAAGAAGTGCAGTGTTGATCTGGACCATATGGTCGTATTGCCTGAAGACCCATTCTTTATCAGAAATGGTTGGGGAGGAGAGAAGCTTGAGGAGAACCTTATTGTAATCTTGAGGGAGAGGAAGTGGAGGGATTTTTTTTTCAGATTCCAAATAGGAAGGTTTTTTGCTTTCTCTCTCATAGACTGGACAGAGGTTGATGATGGCATCGAGCGGAAGATCGACAACAATTTTTCCCCCTGCCCTCACTTTAAGCCTTCCTCCTTCGCTGACATGGCCAATGATGACTGCATCAAGGTCCCATTTGGCGAAAATCTGCTGGGCTTCTTTGACTTTTTCTTTTTTGGCCACAAGAAGCATTCTCTCCTGGGATTCAGAAAGCATGATCTCATAGGGAGACATCCCCTCTTCTCTCTGAGGAACAAGGTCAAGGTCAATCTCAATGCCTGTGCCGGATTTCGCCGCCATTTCTGTGGTTGAACAGGTTAAGCCCGCAGCTCCCATATCCTGGATTCCGACGACGAGGTCTCTGGCCATAACTTCCAGGCAGGCTTCGAGGAGAAGCTTTTCCTTGAAGGGATCTCCGACCTGGACATTTGGCCTTTTCTGTTCAATGTCCTTGCCAAATTCAGCTGAGGCCATTGTTGCGCCATGGATACCGTCCCTGCCTGTTTTGGAGCCAACATAGAGAACAGGGTTGCCAATTCCTTCAGCTTTGGCATAGAAAATCTTGTCTTTTTCCGCAATCCCAAGGGCAAAAACATTGACCAGAGGGTTGAGGGAATAGCAGTCATCAAAATAGATTTCTCCTCCAACTGTAGGAATTCCCATTGAATTTCCATAAGAAGAGATGCCTGAGACAACTCCATCCATGATGGATTTGTTTTTTTGCACACTCAGAGGGCCAAAGCGCAGGGAGTCGAGGAGGGCGATCGGCCTTGCCCCCATAGTGAAAATATCTCTGAGGATGCCACCAATTCCTGTTGCTGCTCCCTGAAAGGGCTCGATGAAAGAGGGATGATTGTGAGATTCAATCTTGAATACAACAGCCAGGCCGTCTCCGATATCGATCACACCTGCATTTTCCCCTGGCCCCTGGATGACATTTTTTCCTGAGGTTGGGAATTTCTTGAGATGGATTTTAGAGCTCTTGTAGGAGCAGTGTTCAGACCACATCAGGGAAAAAATGCCAAGTTCAGTGATGTTCGGCTCACGGCCGATGAGCTGGACAATCCTTTCGTATTCCTCCCTGGTAAGGTTATGCTTTTCGATCGTTTTTCGGTCAATCATTTGTTCTTTTAGTCTTTATTTATGAGCGATTCGAAAATAAGCCGTCCATCTTCACTCCCCAGAATAGCCTCAGAGACTCTTTCTGGATGAGGCATGAGGCCAAGGACATTGCCTCGGCGGTTAATGATTCCAGCAATGTTGTTCAGAGAGCCGTTGACATTGGACTCTTCGGTCGTCTGTCCTTCCTCATCAGTGTAGCGGAAGACAACTTGGCCATTCTCTTCGAGTTCCCGAAGAGTTGAAGGAGGGGCAAAGAAATTTCCATCAAAATGGGCAATCGGAATCTTGAGAACCTGTCCCTTTTTCCCGGTGTGAGTGAAAGGAGTCTTGTCATTTTCCAATCTCAGATGGACAAACTGGCAGAGAAACTTGAGGTTCTTGTTGCGAAGCATGGCTCCTGGGAGAAGCCCCAATTCGAGCAGAACCTGAAAACCGTTGCAGATGCCAAGCACTAGCCCTCCTCTCTCGGCAAATTCCACAACTTCATGCATTAGAGGAGAGAATCTGGCAATGGCACCTGCCCTGAGATAATCGCCATAGGAAAACCCTCCGGGAAGAATGACGCAGTCGACATTTCGGAGGTCATGGTCTTTGTGCCAGAGAAATAGGATTTCCTGGCCAAGGACATCTCGCAAGACAAAAAAAGTATCGTAGTCGCAGTTTGAGCCAGGAAAGATAACCACTCCAAATTTCAATCGAGTTCAACCTAATAAAAAATTGGCTTATCTCTTTTTTTCTACACTTCCAAGATTTGCCAAGAAAATTTCTCAATGATTGGGTTAGCCAGAACTTTGTCAGAAATTTCAGGAATAGCCCTTTGCACTTCTTCCTGAGAAATGTTTTCTAGCTCAAGCTCAAAGACCTTGCCCTGCCGGACATCCTTGACGAAGTTATAGCCAAGAGTAAGAAGTGCGTTTTTCACTGTTTGACCCTGGGGATCAAGCACGCTGTCCTTAAAAGAAACAAGGATTCTAACTTTCATCGCCAAGAACCCTTTTAAAGATATAATCAATTTTTTCTAGATAGGATGCGAGGGAGAAACAGCTTTCGATTTCTTCCCCAGATAAGATTTGACGGATCTTCGGGTCAGAGAGAACAAGCTTCTTAAAATCGAGGTTTTCATTCCAGGCTCGCAGAGAATTTCTCTGGACAAGGTGATAGGCTTTGTCCCTGGCAATCTTTTTTTCTGTCAGGGCGAGTAGCAACCGCTGGGAAAAAACAAGACCTCGGGTGAGCGCAATATTATCCTTCATCCTATCAGGATGGACAGCCCAGTTTTTGATGATATCCGATGTTTCAGCCAGGATAAAGTCGACAAGGATAAAAGAATCAGGGAAGATTATCCTTTCTGCTGAAGAATGGGAAATATCCCTTTCGTGCCAGAGAGGAATATTTTCCAAGGCGACCAAGAGATTGGCCCTGATCAGGCGGGCAAGGCCTGAAATTCGTTCGGCGCGGACTGGGTTCTTCTTGTGAGGCATAGAGGATGAGCCTTTTTGACCTTTGCTAAAAGGTTCTTCCACTTCTAAAACCTCTGTCCTCTGGAGATGGCGGATTTCAACGGCAAATTTATCCAAGGATGAAGCAAGAAGAGCCAGAGCAGAGAGGACTTCGGCATGCCTGTCGCGCTGAAGAACCTGGGTTGAGATTTTGGCGGGCTTGAGCCCAATTTTTTTCAAGGCATAAACCTCAACTTCAGGTTCTAAATGGATGTAAGTACCAACTGAGCCAGATATTCGGCCAACACTTATAACTTCTAAGGCTCTTTCGATCCGGGAAAGATGACGCTTTATTTCTTCGTACCAGACAAGGAGCTTAACCCCAAAAGTTATGGGTTCAGCATGGACTCCATGTGTTCTGCCCACCATGACCGTATTTTTATGGTGGATGGCCTCGGCTTTGATGAGGTCCTTGAGGGCCTGGAGGTCCCTTAGAACTTTTTCCAGGGATTCTTTGATCAGCAGGGAAAGGGCTGTATCGACAACATCATAGGAAGTCAGGCCGAGATGAATGTAGCGGGCGTCATCGGCTACTTTTTCCGCAACTGAAGTCAAAAAGGCAATCACATCGTGCTTGACAACTTTCTCAATCTCTTCGATCCTCTCCACAGAAAAATCTGCTTTTGCTTTTATCCGCTTTAAAGCGGAAGCGGGAATCTTACCCTGTTCCTTCCAGGCTTCACAGACAGCAAGCTCGACTTCAAGCCATTTTCGGTATTTATTCTCTTCTGTCCAGATGGCGCCCATCTCTGGGAGGGTGTATCTTTCAATCATTAAGGAATGCCTTGAAAATTGACACCAAATCATATCAACAACCATTTTTTATGTCAATTCACCGTGAAGGTTTGTTATTCCACTTTTGAATTGGCCACTTTTTCCATTCTTGAACTGTCCGCTTTGTTTTTACTTTCAAAAAAGATTTCTGGGGACATCTAGGTATCTCTCTTCCCTCATTTTTATCCTGTGACCTCCACTCCATGGATCAATCTCTCATCTCACATTGTAGGACAATTCAAATGTGGAAAAGAGGGGACAGTTCAAATACGGCGCAACATTTCGTAAGTAGCAATACGTTGGGGGGTGAAGGCAATATTCGTGTGACATCCCATATTGGGCGGCTTCAGCCCGCACAGAGAATGTAACTTCATTTACTGCTTTGAAATGAGTAACTACGTAGCACCCTCCCTAAAGAATTGCTACTTCCGAAGGTTTCTAAGTTTTTTGACTTGGAGACAGAAATAAATGAAAATATTAAAAGTCTGGCCCCAAGGCCCAAGGATTTGGAAGAAGAGTTGTCTAATAAAATGAATGACCAGATGGAAGATTTTGCTGATGAGACGCTTGTCAAGCAGGCAAAAAATGGCAATCTCCAAGCTTTTGAGGCACTTGTCGGGCGCTACGAGGAGAGGATTTATCATACAATCTACGGGTTCACCAGAAGCCATCAGGACACAGATGATTTAGCCCAGGAGGCTTTTATGTATGCCTTTAAGTCGCTCAAAGATTTCAGGCAGAGATCAGGTTTTTACACCTGGGTCTACAGGATTGCCATAAATCTGACCTTAAATTTTTTGAAGAAAAAGAAGAAGGAGAAAGGAAGAGAGGATTTTGATGAAGGTTCTTCTTTTTTAGAAAAAACGAACTATTCCTCTTTATCCCCTGAAGGGCATTCGATGAAAAAAGAGCTTGAAGAAAAATTGCAGAAGGCCATAGATTCTCTTCCCCTCGCTTATAAAACTTCCTTTCTTTTGGTTGCTTTTCAGGGAATGAGCCACGGCCAGGCAGCGAAGATTCTTCGCTGTTCTGAGAACACGGTCTCCTGGAGAATGCACAAGGCCAGGAAAATGCTTCAGGCAAAATTGAAGCCTTATCTCCAAGAGGTATCCAATGAACTGTAAAAAGATAAGAAAATACATCTCTGATCAAATGGACGGCCGACTTGGGGAGAAGAGTCAGAAAATTGTCAAATCCCACCTTGAGAAATGTGCCTCCTGCCGGGCTTACCAGAGAAGTCTTGAAAAAATCCAGATGGAGATATCAAGTTTCAAAAAACCAGAGCTTGCACCCGGCTACTGGAAGGATTTTCATTTCAGGCTCAAGACGAAACTTCAGTCTTTAGAGCCAAAAAAAAGAACTTTCTCTCCCTTTATTTTGGGCAGAAAATGGGCCTGGACGACAGCTGCTGTCATCGTTGCTGCGGCCCTCGGAGTATTTCTTCTTTTCTTTCAAGTCAAAAAATCCCAGGAAATCTATGTTTTTTCTTTTGAAGATTCCCTGGAGCACATCTTCCAGGAAATAGGAGATAATCAAGAGCTTGCCAATGTTTTCAATTTAGTCATCCTGGCCTCTATAGAGGAAAATCTTGAGCCCTCTCCTCTGGAGACTAAGGCTAATCTCTATGATGATCCATTTTTCTGGGAGAGTCTGACAGAAGAGGAAATCGATTTTCTTGAATCTGAAATAAAAAAAGAAACAAAGTCATAGGAGGAGCTAATGAGAGGAAAAAAACTCTTTTTCTTTATCCTCTGTTTTGTTCTTATGAGTTTTGTTTTTTTCTGCGCTCTTCGAGCTTCTGAGGCTCAAAATAGAGAGAGAATTCGGGAAAATATCAATACTCTGAGACTTCTGCGCATGACCCAGGAGCTAGATTTGACTGAGGAGCAAACAATAAAAATATTTCCTGCCATAAATAGGATTGAAAAAGAAAAAATGGTGATTCACCTACAGATCGGGCTTAGGATAGGGGAACTTAAATCGATGCTTCGGGAGGAGCCTCTAAAAGAAGAAGAAATCTCAAACAAGATAAAAAGCATCAAAGACTTAAGGCTTCTTCTCAAGGCAAAGGATAATGAGCTCGAGAAATTTGTAGAGGACAATCTGACTCTGATTCAAAAGGCTAAGTATCTGGTTTTTTTAGCGGATTTTTCAAGAGGGCTGGGAGAGAAGTTGGAAAGAGCAAGAATGATGCGAGTTCCTAAGGGGGAAAAGAGAGAGCCCTAAAAAATTTCTCTCTTGACAAAAAGATTAAATTAAGATAGGATTTTTGATGTAAATTTTTATATTTTTTTAAATATTTTTGCCCAAAAATAAAAAATTACCAGAACGAGTAGACTTAGAGAAAGAAGAAGTACTTCCTAAAACGCTTTTCTCCCTTATTTCCTGATAAGGTTAAATGAAAAGAGCGGAATTTTACGCCAGCGTAGCTCAGTTGGTAGAGCGGCTGATTTGTAATCAGCGGGTCGGGGGTTCGAATCCTCTCGCTGGCTTTTGCTTAGGTAGCTAACTTATTGGATTAAAAAGGTTTTTGGGAAACAAAACGGCAGCCAGGATTAGACAAAACTATTGAAGATGAAGCAGGGCAGGTACCAAAGTGGCCAAATGGGGCGGGCTGTAAACCCGCTGCGGAAACGC
>CAZPAX010000099.1:0-8642 GCA_964584535.1 uncultured Eubacteriales bacterium | reverse complement strand
CCTAATACAATTCATTTTTTAAAGTTTGTCAAGTTACAAAATGACCCTGCCCACGAATCCTGCTTCTTGACAAATATGCATATTTCATGCATATTTATGCATATGAGAACGACGATCAATATCGATGACAAGCTTCTCGAAAAAGCCTCCCGATTGACTGGCATTGAAGAGAAAACTTCCCTAGTCAGGCTCAGCCTGGAGGCTCTGATAACTCTGGAAAGCAGCAAGAGATTGGCCAGATTGGGAGGAACAGAAAGAGCTCTTCGTCCTATTCCAAGGAGGAGATCTCCGAGA
The DNA here is from genome assembly GCA_964584535.1 of uncultured Eubacteriales bacterium. GTDB lineage: Bacteria > Acidobacteriota > Aminicenantia > Aminicenantales > CAZPAX01 > CAZPAX01. The sequence goes on along the minus strand of CAZPAX010000099.1, from coordinate 8,348 downwards.
AGATAAGAATGGTTCTGGTCGATACTTCAATCTGGGTCTCTCACTTTCGAGAAGGGAGCCCTAAGCTTAAGGCTCTCCTTGAGAAAGGAGAAGTTATTTGCCATCCTTTCATCATTGGCGAACTGGCCTGCGGCAATCTCAAAAACAGGAAAGAGATCCTTACTCTACTTCATGCTCTCCCCATGGCAAGTCTGGCTAACCATGAAGAGGTGCTGCAATTTATTGAGGAGCGTCATTTGATGGGTCTTGGCCTGGATTATGTTGATGTCCATCTTTTAGCTTCTGCACTTCTTTCCCAGTCGCCCCTATGGATAAAAGATAAAAAGCTAAGAGAGGCTGCCAAAAAATTAAATATTCTTTTTAGGTTCCTCTAAAGATTTCGGAATAGATTTCCAATCATCTCCCTTAACCTTCTCTGCTATTTTTATCCTATTCGTGTTAGTCAACCGAAGGAAGCGAAAATGGGATATTTTTGACAATAGGCGATAGATTATGTTTAATTGACTTTGAATTCAGATAAGAATTAATGCTTCATGCGCATCATCGGGCTCCACTGGCTTGATTTTTCGATTGTCGTCCTCTTCGTCGCCATTGTGCTCTGGCTGGGAAAAATAGCAGGCCAGCGGACAAGAAGCACAGAAGATTTCTATATCGCCGGCCGGAAGTTGGGAAAAGTCTACCAGTTCTTTCTCAACTTCGGCACTTCAACCAATGCTGACCAGGCTGTTGTTGTCGCCCGTGAAGTCTTTCGCCAGGGAATCGGGGGGATGTGGATTCAATACCTGGTTCTTTTCCTTACTCCCTTTTACTGGTTTACGACCTGTTTTTTCCGCCGGGTGCGGCTGGTAACCATCGGAGATTATTTTAGGGAAAGATTCCGCAGCCAATTCCTTAGCGCTGCCTTCGCTGTTTTTACTCTGGTCATGGCCTTTATTGGTGGCGGAGTGGGCTATATGGTTGCCGGAAAAACACTGATGGCCCTCACCCCAAAGCCAGTCGAGAAATATACTCCACAGGAAAAGCTGAGTGTGGAACTTTTCAATGAATACCAGAAGCTTCGAGAGAATCTTCCTCGTGGCCTGAATTCTGAGGAAGAGAAACGCTATAATGAGCTCAACGATCGCTCCAAGCGGGGTGAATTGCGTGCTTTCATCTCCTACACCAATCCACTCATCATTTATCTGGTCTATGCTCTTGTCGTCGGCATCTACACAACCATGGGAGGATTTCTGGCTGCTGCCATAACTGATGTCATTCAGGGAATACTGATCACGACTTTCTCTTTTCTTTTGATTCCCATCGGCCTACAGAGAATTGGAAGCTTTGCCGGCCTCCATGCCCATGTTCCTGACTTTAAATTCCAGCTTTTTGGCTCTGCCTCGACCAGCGACTATGCCTGGTACACGATCCTGGCTATGGTTTTGGCCAATCTTGTCTCCATTGTCGCCTCTGCTCCGGGAATGGCCACAGCAGGCTCTGCCCGCAATGAGATGACAGCCCGCTTCGGCATGATTGGCGGCATGTTCTTCAAGAGATTCATCATGATCTTCTGGGCTCTGACCGGGCTTCTCGCTCTTGCCCTCTACAGTGGCCGGCTCCATGATCCAGACCTTATCTGGGGATTTATGACTCTTGACCTCCTTTTTCCCGGAGCCATCGGCTTGATGCTGGCCGGAATTCTGGCAGCCAAGATGTCTGGCCTGGCTAGCCAATCTGTTTCCTATTCCGCCCTCTTTATTCGCAACCTCTATCAGCCTTTTGTCGGCCCCAAGTCTGAGCGCCATTTGATCAATGTCGGCAGAGTGGTCATCTTTGTCACTTTACTGGGAGGCGTTGGAGCAGCTCTTTTTGTCGGAAATCTCCTTGATTTATTCAAGTATTTTATTTCCATTCCAGCCATATTCGGGGCTTCAATCTGGCTCGGCTTCATCTGGCGAAGGCTGACCAAATGGGCGGTCATCATCCAGATTTTTATCTGCTTTACTATCTATGCTGTGGTTCCCAATCTCTTTCAAACTCTCGATTGGGCACGGACAAATCCTTCCTTTCTCAAGGAGACAAGGCCGCAGACTATCTTCATGATTACGACTGCTCTCAGGGAGGATGTGGAAGCTGGCAGGGCGGAAAAAGTTGGCCAGAAGATAGAGAAACAGCATATTGTCGAGCCTGCTGGAGTCTTCTTTGAAGAGGTGGCAAGAGAGGATCCTTCAGACCCGGCCTCTTCGAAGATTGGCATTGGACGGTTCAATGCTGAGATCTGGGTTTTGAGCTGGCTGGGAATCGATTTTACCCGTTTCTCACGAGCCCAGCTCAATGCCACAAGATTTTTCTTTGACGCTCTCTTTCCCTTTGTTCTCCTCTTTCTCATCAGCTTTCTCACTAGGCCTGTGATAAAGCCTGATTTGGACCGATTTTTTGCCAGAGTTCATACTCCTGTTGAGCCAACAGAAGAGGCGGAAAAGCGCTCTTTAGAAAATGCTATTCAGCATCCAGAAAAGTTTGAAAAACAGAAAATCTGGCCCGGCTCAAACTGGGAAATTCTCAAGCCTTCCTGGAAGGATGTCCTGGGATTTGGAGGGAGCTGGCTCCTGGTTGGAGTCATTATCTTTCTCTTGTGGCTGATGGTCACCATTCAATGAAAAAGGCAAGGAGGGGGTAATGAAATCGAGATGCATCTTTTTAGTGATACTTTTGGCAAATTCATTGATTTTTGCGCCTGATATTAAGGCTCAGGTTTTGAAGGATAAGTATCTGGAGCTGGCTAGGGAGTCCTATAGAAAAGGTTTGGAAAGATGTCCGGCTGAGGTTGAGAAATGGCTCAAAACTTACAAACCTGACCCTGTCTGGGGCTATTCTCCTTTGAGCACTCCTGTTTATCTGGCTGGCCTGGCTTCCTTTTTTTATGAACAGACAGGAAAAGAGGACTATGCCCGGCAAGCAGCCAAATGGCTGGCCAATCATCAGCAGTTAAAAAAGGCTTATCCTCCCCAACTGATTGCGGAGAGAGCTGATTACAGCCAAGGGCTTCCGACCATGACCAGCTTTTTTGACCTTCCTGTTTTTTCAAAAGCTTATTCAAGGATCAAAAAAAGTCCTTCCTTCACTCCTGGGCAAAGGGAAGAAATTGAAAAGAGCATTGCTGAAAGCGCGGATTACATCTTCACTTTTCCTGAATGGGGCCCGATGAATAGGGCAATCCTTAGAGCAGAAGGCCTTCTCTATGCTTCGAAAGCGTTGCCGGATCATCCTCGCTCTGCAACCTGGAGAAAGATGGCTGGAGTGCTTGCCTCTGATAGCTGGGGGAAGTGGGAGGAGGAAGATGCCCAGATCTACCATCCAGTCTGGCTTCATTCACTGCTTCTCTATGCTGAAGGATTAGCTGATGACTCGATTTACAGTCTGCCGACTGTCCGCTATTATTTTGACTATTTTCTCCATCTTCTATCGCCGGCAGGGAGTGTGCCTGAGTTTGGGGATGGAAGATGGAATGATTCTTGGCTTCGCTACCTCATCTGCCTTGAGAAAGCAGCCTCTATCTACAAAAACCCTGAGTACAAATGGGGAGCAATGAGAATTTTTGAAAAAATGATTAGCCTCTATGGCCCAGACATAGGAGTTGGCCAAGCTTATCAACTCATAGATGCCTATCGCTGGGCAGATGATAGTATCAAGCCTAAAGCACCGCGAGCCTTGAGCGAGGAAGTCCTTGAAGACCTTATCGGCAAAAAGATTGTCTTTCGCACTGGCTGGGATGATAGAGCCACTTATCTTCTCCTCAATTACCGGGATGAGGGAGACTATGCTCTTACGCCTCGTGATTATCTCCGCGACACAATCCCAGTTGAAGAGGAAAAGATGCACCATGGCCATTCGGATGAAAATTCCATCTGCCTGTTAATGAGTGGAGGGTCAGTCCTCTTGAATGATGCAGGCTATCGGGATGGAATTCCTTCTGGAAAATACGGGGCTTTCCGGGCAGACTATTTTCACAATCGTCTGGTCGTAAGAAAAAATAAGCTCTGGTATGAGCAGCCTCTCTTTGAGTTTTTAAGAAACTCAGGCGCTTATCGGCCAGTCGTAACCCAGAAAATCGATTTTTTCAATTTCAGGGATGTGGATATGAGCCGGACAAGACTCACAGACAGGAACGGAGGCTATGAGTGGGATAGGGTGATTGTCTATTTAAAAAAGAAAGATTTCTTTTTGGTCTTTGACATCGTCAAAATTTTGGAGAAGGATTTCTATACTTTAGCCAGCCTCTGGCATAGTCAAAAAATTCTGGAAAAGGGAGATCAATATTACCTCACCTCAATAGAAAGAATTGGAAATTATGAGCCTCCCCAGGATAAAGCTCTTCTTGTTTATTTTGCCCAGCGCGGCATGCGCAAGGATTCCTTTTTTGAGCTGCAGAGATACTCTCAGGATGCCACTGCGGTCTACCAGGCGGTGGCCAGCCACTATCATGGAGGAGATATTGAGACATTCATCACAGTTCTTGCGCCTCTTAAAAAAGGAGAGCCTCTAAAGCCAATCCTGGATTCCATCAAGCTTCTTGATGTAGATAAGGCGAGGCTAGGTCTTGGCCTTTGTCTTGTCAACGGAGAAGCGCAGGAATATATCTGCCTTAAAACTGATTTGAATAAAGAGATTCTGGCTGAGAATATCCGGCCTCGCTACAATTTTGATTCAGGCCGCATCAAATATGGGCCGATCGAAACAGATGCCAGTTTTCTCCACGCTCAACTGAAAAACAGAATTTTCACTTATTCTGCAGCGAACATGGTCAAGATTATTTATGGCGACCAGGTGATCTTAGAGGCCCTTCCTTCTTCTGGCTTCACCTGCCAGCCTGATGACCTTTCCTCGAGAACAGGAGTGGCCAAATGGCGCTACTGGGAGGATAAAGTTACCTTGAAATAAATGAATAAAAAAGACATCAGAGATTTTATTCTTGCGGATTTAAAAGAAGAACTGGCCCAGATCTCAGAGCCTGCTTATAGAGCTAATCAAATATTTTCCTGGCTCTATCAAAAAGGCATTACTTCTTTTGGCCAGGCGACTGATCTTCCCCGCAGGCTTAGGGATAAGCTCGACAAGCACTACATCATCGGTGCGCTCGAGCTTTCCGAGCATCTCAAATCCAAGGACAGAACTGAAAAATTTCTCTTTAAGCTCAGCGACGGAAACTTCATAGAGACTGTGCTCATCCCAGCTCAAGGCCGGAAAACAGTCTGCCTTTCCACTCAGGTTGGCTGCAAATTCGCCTGTGCATTTTGTGCTAGCGGTCTCAGAGGATTTAAGAGAAACCTCTTTTCAGGTGAGATGACTGGCCAGATATTGTATTTGCAGCAAAACCTTGGATACAGCTTGACGAATTTTGTCTTCATGGGCATGGGAGAGCCTCTGGATAACTATGAGAATGTCATCAAGGCTATTCTGATCATGAATTCGCCACAGGGAATGGGCATAGCTTCGCGGAGAATCACTCTCTCCACCTCCGGAATTGTTCCAGGAATAGAGAAATTGAAAAATCTAGGCCTTCAAGTGAATCTTTCTCTATCCCTCCACGCAGCGAATGATGAGCTCAGAAGCAGGTTGATGCCTGTCAACAAAAAATATCCATTGGAGAAAACGATCAGAGCTTGTGAGGATTACCTTGAAGAAGGCGGAAGAAAAATGACTCTTGAGTATGTCCTGATTGAGGATGTCAATGATTCCCCTCAGGATGCAGAAGGTCTGGCGGAAATCTCGAGAAGGCTGAGAGCAAAGGTCAACCTCATCCCCTATAGCTTTGTCTGCGGCTTGGACTTTAAGGTTCCCTCAAAAAAAGCAATCGCTCGATTCATGGAGATTCTTGAAGAGAAAAAGGTGGGCGTCACTTTGCGCCGCTCAAAAGGCCAGGATATTCAGGCTGCCTGCGGTCAGCTAGCTGGCCGGCAAAAATTTTAATATTAAGGCATTAACTATCCTCCCCCTCACCTTCATCCTCTCCCTGGAGGGAGAGGGAAGGGTGAGGGGGTGCGAAGTCGATCTATTTATTTTACGGAATCCAATAATTTTAAGTATTTTCCTGTCAATCTCAGCGCAAAAAAATGAATTATGTTTTTTCCAGTATAACGCAGGTCTCTATGTGTGGGGTGTGAGGGAAAAAGTCATAGACATGGATATCTTTTAAGAGATAAGTGGTTAACAGGGATTTTAAATCGCGGACAAGTGTCGAGGGATTGCAGGAAATATAGATGACAAGAGGTACAGGTCTGCTCAAAAGGTAAGAAACAACTTGCTTGCTGATTCCTTTTCGGGGCGGGTCGAAAATCAAAATATCTATGTCTTTCTTTAAAAGCGAGGAGATCCATTCTTCGCTTGTCCCTTCGCAAACTGTGAAATTTCCGACTCTGTTCAGGTTGAGGTTTCGCTTTAAAAAGAAGATGTTTTCAGGAAATGATTCGACTCCAAAAACTTCCTGAGCATCTGAAGCCAGCACCAGGCCAAAGGTTCCCAGCCCGCAGTAAAGGTCGGCAATTCTCTCTTTTCCGCTCAAGCAGAGGCTATTTTTGATATCCTTAATAACTTCCTCAAGTATCGCCGTGTTTACCTGGAAGAAAGACTGCGGCCCAATGGAGAAGACCTTATCCGCTACTTTTTCTTCGATAAAATTTCTGCCTTCAAAAAGAGTTTCTTTCAGGCCTTTCTTTGTCCTGACCAGGCCGACCAATCCTTTTATCGGAAGTTCTGATTTCAAATCGGCAAATTTTGGGGCGAGCCCTTCGATCTTTCTTTGGGGGTCAAAATAGAGAACGACAAGCATCTCTTCGCTTGAAGTACTCTGCTTTATTATGAGTTCTTGCAAGCCATCAAGTTTTTTTTCTTCAATTTTTCTCGCCAATGAAAAGAGAACGGAATTCATCTTTTCCGGGAGAAGAAAGCAGTCCCTTATTTTCACGAATTCTCTCTCGGAGCCTGGCTGATGATAGGCAGGATGGATAGCTTCATTTTCTCGAAAAAGATGGAGATGCACTTTGTTCCTGTATCCCCAGACCTTTGGCGAGGCCGTAACCTTGAGGTTTTGAAGTTCGATGCCCAGATGGTGAGAAAATATCTCCATAATCTGTAACTTTTTTATTTCAACCTGAAAAGGATAATCTATGTATTGATAAGGAGAACAGATCCTCCAATGAGGGCAGCGGATGCGCACCCTGTGGGTTGATTCTTTAAGGATTCGGATTGTCTTTGCCTGAAGGTAGTTCTTCTTTTCTTTGAGCGGCTCTATTTCGACCTTTTCTCCGGGAAGGCCCTCATCTGTAAAAATAACCTTGCCCTCGGCTAGGGAAAGGCTTTTTCCAGGGTAGACGATCTTTTCGATTACAATCTGCATGGAAAAGTCTTATAGTTGGTGAGGCTGATTTTCCTCCCTTTCCTGCTCCAGGAGACTCCCATCTCAGAGGGAAGGAGGCATTTCTCGTAGCATTGCTTAAAAACTTCATCCAGCCCTTCGACCCAGATTCTCTGCTTGCCTTCTTTCTCTTCAAGGTGGAGAAGCTTTTTGGGAAAACTCATAATCTCGGGCATAGAATCCTGGATACCATTCAGGCAGAGAGTCTGGCTCATGGCTGCTTCCAGGCCGCAGGCAATGTCCTTTTTTCCTCTTACAGATCGGAGGGCATCCCACAATTTCTGGAGAGGTCGGCTTTCAGGACAGCCGTAATTCTTGACTGAGCCATCCTCAAAGCGGGCTTTGATTTCAGAATTGCGGCCTCTGCCGAAGACTGCGCCTCTTGAGAATTCATAAGAGAATATGGGCCCGCAATCATTGAAAGAAGCATGGGAGGCATAGAAGAGAATCTCGACTTTTTTTTCTGTCAGGCAGCGAGCTGCTCCGCTATCAAAGTTCTGGATATCGTAGGCCCGGTAAAGTTCTGCCTCCACTTCCAAAGGAAGGATGCTCTCTTCTCTTTTTTTGCCAAGAATGTAAAACATGTTGTGCAAATCATGGGCCATAGCGTTATTCATCGGGCTATCAAGGATCCAGTTCCCTTGACTATCGCACTTCTTTCCTGCCCAGTCATTCCGCAGATAATAGGATTTCTCGCGCGGCCAGAGATAGAGGCAGCGCAGGAGTCTTGGCTTTCCAAAAATTCCTTTCAGGATATCTTTTTTTAGTTCCTGGATGGCAGTGCTGAAAGACCACTGAAAGCCTATAGCCACCCATTTCCCAGCTTTCTTCCTGGCCTTAATCATGCCTCTTGCCTCCTGAATGGTAGCGGAAATGTGTTTTTCGCAGAGGACATGGCTTCCCTGGGATAGGGCAAGTAGAGGTTGAGGCGAATGGAAATGGATAGGCGAGGAAT